>JAEUQE010000108.1 GCA_016789785.1 Bryobacterales bacterium | reverse complement strand
GGTGTCTACTCCCGCGAGATCCTTCGCGGTCTCCCAATGCTCGATCCCGATCAGCGCTTTCACTGGTACTACCGCCCGCACCGGTTTCTTCGTTCCTTGCGCGAAACCCTGCCGGAGCGCTGTTCGCGGCGGATCCTCTGGGACGGCCTCACACCCCACTGCCGTTTGTTCCATGCGCTCAATCAGCGAATGCCGCGGCGCAAACCGAGACGAAGCGTGGTGACCTTTCACGACCTCTTCGTTCTCACTGGTGAGTATTCCACTCCCGAGTTCCGCGCCCGGTTCGCAGCACAGGCTCGTGACGCGGCCGCGCGCGCAGATCTCATCATCTGCGTCTCGCAGTTCGCAGCGAACCAGGTGCATGATCTGCTGAAGGTGGAACGGAGCCGCTTGCGAGTCGTGTGGCATGGCGTACACCCGCCGGCGCAGGCAGGAAACGTTGTTCGCGAGAATACTGTGCTCCACGTGGGTGCACTGCAGATGAGGAAGAACGTGAGTCGATTGGTGGATGCCTTTGAACAGATGCCTCCGGACTGGAGTCTGGTGCTTGCGGGTTCTGCCGGCTTCGGCGCTGGCCAGATCCTCTCCCGTATTGAGCACAGTCGCGCCCGGGAACGGATCCGGCTGCTTGGCTATGTCGATGATCAGCAACTCTCCCGGCTCTATCAGACCGCGGGGATGCTCGCGTTTCCCTCCCTGGACGAAGGCTTCGGAATTCCTCTACTCGAGGCCATGGCACATGGACTGCCGGTGATCACGTCGAACCGGTCCGCCCTCCGCGAGGTTGGCGAAGGAGCAGCGCTGCTGGTGGATCCGGAAGACACGGAGGAAATCAGCGAGGCAATGCGTAGGCTCGCAACAGATCACACATTGAGGAACAACCTGACCAGTTTGGGCTTCGAGCGTGCCGCGCAACACACTTGGCGCCATGCTGCCCGCAACACCTGGAACATCTACCAGGAGGTTATGGATTAGCGCTCGTCTTCGGTGGAGATCTTCAGAGCTCGCAGGAACTTGTGATCCTGTGAAGTCCACTTCAACTTCGTCCCGGCATCAAAGTCCAACCGGGTCTCCACTTCCTCGACAGCCTCTTCTTCAGCGTCTTCGCGCTTGTTGAATCCGATCGTTGCTTCCAGGACAAGGAACACGTCGTAGCCGGACCGTTTGATCTCGCCAATCGCCTCGGCAATTCGCTCAGAATCCGAGAGCGACTCATTGATCGCATTGCCCAACTCTTGCATCAGTTCTTTGAGTCGATCGTCCAAGTGCTGCCTCTCTTCAGGACGTACTCAGGATAACACCCTTTGGCGGCCATCGCCTACCATCTCACTCATCGGCAGACCACACCGAAAACTGCACCCCATCTGCTAGGATGGAGGATCAGATAAGCTCATGATGTCGCAAGCCAAGCAGTTCGTCCGGCATGTTGTCCCCGGCGTCATCAAGCCGATCCGTGTTCTCTGGAATGAGATGATCGGCTTCGTATTCCTGGTGCTTGGCGTCGTCCCGCTGCCCTCCGCCTACAAGGCCTATCGTGACTTCGAAGGTGGCAAGGAAGGGGTTTTCCGCGTGATCCTCACCGCCTGCTTCTGCGGCGTGATGCTTTACTTCGGAGTTTCCTCTTTCCTCCGCGCTCGTAAGCTCTCCCGCACCTGACGCGTTCTACCGCGGCATCTCCGCCCGCCGCTTGATCGCGTCCAGCCACATCACACGAATGAGTGCGCTGCCCGGATAGATCAACCGCCAGTACCTTGCGAACTTCCGTGCCGAATCCGCAACTGGCGCTCCAATCCGTGTCTCCGTCACCAGTACATGGCACCCGCCAGCGCCTTCTTTCAATAGGAAGTGAATCACGGCCTTGGGATACCCACGCAACTCGAGATGCGCAAAGCGCGCCGGATCGTTCTTCGACGACAGCAACTGGATCCGCAGCAGACCCGCGTCGGCGATATCCGAAACGCCAGCCGCCCAGAAGGGACCCGCGGTGCCCAGCGCGATCTCCCGGTCCGCAATTTCTCCCAAGGCAACGAAGCCGCCTCGCTGCGCAACTTCCAGCAGCGGCTCCTTCTCTCTCGCGCTACTCACGCGATGCAGGCGGCGGATCGCAATCAGCGCACGAAAGAAACGAATCTCTTCGGCCGAAACACCGCGCACCGCCTCCATGATTCTCGCCGGTGGCGCGCAGATCGTGACCTCGTGGTGCTCGTCAAACTGATACTGCGGGAGGCTTCGCCCAAGCAGCGTGTCCTTGTTACCGCTCTTGGTCCGCGGCACCGGCCACGCCAGCACTGCCCCGATCATGGTCAGCGAGACCAGCATCAGCGCGGTTGCGACCATTCGATTGGGAATCCCCATCCGGCGAAGCGGACGGACAAGAGCCGCGACACTGACCAGGAGTAGAAACAGTCCGCAGTACAGTACAAGCGAGAGCGTCATGTTTCCGGTTCGATGTAGTGAAGCTGTTCGCCCACCACTCGAAACCCGATCTTCTCATAAACCATCCGCGCGGTGTCATCGCCAGCCGAAAGCCACACCAGTTCGCCACCCATCTCGAATTGCCGCATCAGCAGGTAGCTGCTCAGCGCGGATGCGATCCCCCTACGCCGGTACTCAGGCAAAGTGCCCACTCCCGCCAATTCCGCCACTGTGTTCGTCAGCACCAGGGTTCCAATCCCCGCCACCTCGCCTCTGCTCTCCGCGATGGCACACCGCCAGAACCCATTGGCGATCTGATGCTGCAACTGCGCGATCTCGGCATCCGTAGCCGGCACTGCATCCGCGCCGAACGCGCGCTGTTGCACATCATGCATCTCCGCGAGCACGTCCGTCTCATGCGCCTGCACCAGCCGCACCGTGAGATCCTCGCGCCCGCAAGGCACAAACGATTCTGGTGTGACCCACATCAACGGCGCGCGCGTTTGCAGAGTCAGACCGAAACGTTCCAGTTCCTCAACCAGCCGCGGCCAGATCCCGTCGATGAATTCGAAGCGCAGCCGCCGTCCATGCTCGTGAAACGTGGTGCGGAGTTGCTCAAGCTGCAGTTGCGTCTCGGCGGGCGGAGCAAGCGCCCAAACAGGCACCGCGTAGTTCAGCCAGATGAGGTCGGTGGATGGGTCGAAGCAGGCGCGAAACGGCCCAACCGGAACGGTTTTCCGTCCGAGCGACGCCGCTTCAATCGCACACTCCGCGATGCGGCGTCTGGCCCAGGGCGCGGTTCCCACTTCCCATCCGGGAGGCCCCGGCGGATTCGTATTCATGCTGGAAACAGGCTACAGCGGCAGGATCTCTTCACGCAGCGGATCGAACTTCAACCGCCGCTTCTGCAGATATGCGATGTTCGCCAGGTGCGACGCCTGCGCCGACCGGTGTCCGATCCACACGTCCCCATTCGGCAGCTTGCGAGTGCGCACGCAATCCAGGAAGTTCTCTACATGCTCGATCGTCTGTTCCTTCTCCGCCTTCACCACCACCGGCTGCGCGCCCTTTTCCGCGGAAAGGAACTCGTACATGCCGCGCGTGATCAGCAGTTTGCCCTGCGTACCGCAGATCTCCACCGCGGCGCCCTTGATGCCCGGCGCCAGCGTCGCCTCAAACGTCGCATTCCATCCGCCCGGGTACTCCAGCACCGCGTTGATCGTGTCGGGCGCGGTCCGTCCGTCTTTATAGTGATAGACTCCGCCCGCCGCCACCGCGGAAATCGGATCGTCCTGATCCATGAACATGTGCACCACGTCGATCCAGTGCGTGAACAGGTCGGTCACTTGCCCGCCGCCAAAATCCAGATACGCGCGGAAATTCCAGAACTGCTGTGGATCGTAGTCGCGCCATTTCACCGGGCCCAGGAAGCGCGCCCAATCCAGGTTCGATGGCTTGTCCTTCATGAAGTCGGGTGCCTTCTGCAAGTGCGCGCCGTTCCCATGCCACCATGTGCGCGCCAGCGTGATCTTGCCGAGCTTTCCCGTCTTGAAGTACTCCTCCTTCGCGCGCAGGTAGTGCGATCCGGAGCGCTGCTGCATGCCCACCTGGCAGATGCGGTTGTTCACTCGCGCCGCCTTCACAATCTGCGGCCCCTCTTCGATGGTGAGCGTGAGCGGCTTCTCGACATATACGTCTTTGCCCGCGTTCAGTGCGTCAATCGTGGTGAGCGTGTGCCAGTGATCCGGCGTTGCGATCAGCACCGCATCGAGCTGCTTCGATTCGAGAAGCTTGCGGTGATCGGCGAAGCCCTTCGCTTGAGGCGCCTTCTGCATCGCACGGTCGATGCGTTGCGCGTAAACGTCGCACACCGCGCTGACATTGACACGGTTCGTTTTCTGAAACGTCTCCATCACGTGGACGCCTCGGCCACCACAGCCGATCAGGCCGAGTTGCACCTGATCGTTCGCGCCCAGAATCCGGGAATACGATGCGGCCGTGAAGGCGATCGCGGAGCTTCCCGCCGACTTCAGAAAGTGGCGGCGGGCAAGTTGACGTTGAGACATAAACGGATTCTATCACCCTCGCTTCTCTCCGCAACCCCGTCTTCACGCGCTCCCGGCACCGGCGCGACGACGACATCAGCCTCATGCGGTCTTAAGCCTCTTCGCTGGCAAGAATCGAATCTCAACGCGCTTGTCGAGTGATTCTGCAATGCGCTTCAGCATGGAGAGTGAATGGCCGTCGTAATCGGCATCTTCAAGACGGCAGATGGCCGAAGCTGACGTGCCGACCTTCTTTGCGAGTTCGCGCTGGCTGAGCCCGGCCTTGGTGCGGAGATCGTAAATCTTTCGAGCAATCTCGGCGTTGAGAACCTCCTCCTCGAAGCTCTCGATGCTTTTGGGATCATCTCCGATGTAGCGTTCGTAGAGACACTGCATCGTAGAGGACTCGAACTTGCGTTTCCGATTCTTCGAACTACCTTTGGTCGCCATTTCCAAAACTCCGGCATCGCTGTGTATCGTTTGAAATCCGCCTCAACACTCTTCTTTCGGGCCACGGCTGTGTCGATGTCCCGTTTGGGCACCTCGCGCTCTTTCGTCAGTCCGTGCGAAAGCACCACAATGGCCTTGCCCGAGAAAAAGTAGAGCATTCGATAATGAACCCGCTGGTAGCTGGCTCGCAGTTCATAAACGCCGTCACGAAGAAAATCAGCCTCCGGCCGCCGAAGCTCATGGCCGAACTCGACGAGCCTGGCAATTCTGGCCAAGCACTTCTCCCGCGCTTTTCTTGGGAGATCGTCCAACCAGGGAAGCAGCGGCACGTTCCCTTCGTCGTCCCTAAACAGGTAGAGTTGAACGGCCAACCGGCCACCTCAATGTTCTCATTTTTGGTAACAGACCTCAACGTACCATTTTCGCGGCGGCTTGGCAATCGGTGCTGAGTTCGACAACTCTCTCAAACCGCCGGGACTATCACGCCGGCGTTTCGCAAGTGCCTCTTGCAAAATTGCCCCCCTCAAGTCCCCTTCCCTGTTTCCCGATCTCCATCTTTGCGAAGTGAGGAACTTCGTAAAGACCGCCATCGAGCGTAGCGCGCGCTGGCACTGTGGATGTGGGAGCAACTCACCCAGTAAAGCCGGTTGCCAACCAGCAAGGTTAACCACCTTGCATTGAGGTGCACCCGTAGCGCTCCCGGCACCCCCCTATTGACACCCACAACATTTTCGGTAGAATTTGTTAGGCTCAATTTCGCCCAAACGGGAGAGGTGTCTTATGTTCAAAACAAAAAAGGTAAAAAGTGATCCGGACCTTGCCACCCGTATGTATTCGAGCAGCGATGTCGCCAAGCTTGGAGGAGTAAGCTTGCGGCAACTGCAATGGTGGGATGAACGCAAAGTGGTTTCCCCCCGCCATGAAGGTCACAAACGGGTCTATTCCAGCGAGGAAGTGGTCGAGATTACGGTTATCGCCGAACTGCGGAGGAAAGGTTTCTCGCTGCAGAAGATCAGGCGCGTGCTGCGGTTCCTGCAGCGCGAGATGGGGAAGAAGCTCAGTGAGGTTCTGGCACAGGACTCCGATCTGCACCTCGTCACCGATGGGAAGTCGATCTATCTCGAAGAACGCAGCGAGCGCATCATCGACATTCTGAAGAGCGCCCGCCAACCCATGTTCCTGGTCTGCGTTACCGATCAGGTTCGCCGCATCAACGCCACGCTGAAGCCGGCGGCTCCGAAGAAGCCGGTCCGCGCCGAAAGCTCTCCGGCGCCGGTTCGCCGCGTGCGCGCAGTATAAAGTTGCACTGTCACTTGCTGGAAGTCCGTCCGCGGGCGAGCTTCCAGCAAGTTCCCTCCCGCGGACCGCAAATCAGGGGCGGCCGGCGAAAGGGATCTCGAAAACCCTGCGATATACTGAAGAAGGGCTAGGTGGAGGGCCCAGTGTTGTCTGATAGCGGTCGCTTCTCCGTACTATTCTTGTGCCTGATTCTGTGCGGCACGATCCTTGGCGGCATCTTTGGACCGGGTGTCACTGGTGTTGCCGCCGCAACCGGCGATGAAGACGAGATCAGCGCCAACGTCAAGGCCTTCACCAAACTTCTCCAGGTCGTCGAAGAGAACTACGCGGAAAAGGTCGTCGCCGAGAAAGCGATCTTCAAAGGCGCGATCCCGGGAATGCTCCGCACGCTTGACCCGCATTCCTCCTTCTTCGATCCCCGCGACTTCCAGATCCTCCGCGAAGACCAGCGCGGCGCCTACTTCGGCGTCGGAATGTCGGTCTCCGAACGCAACCGCCGCACCATCGTCATCGCGCCCTTTCCCGGCTCGCCCGCTTACAAGGCTGGCATCCGTCCTGGCGACGTGATCATGGAAGTGAACGGCAAGCGCACCGACAATCTCTCCAGTTCCGAGGTCGCCGATCTGCTCAAGGGACATCGCGGCACGCTCGTCAAAGTCACCATCGGCCGTGAGGGCGTCGACAAGCCGCTGACCTTCGACATCATTCGCGACGAGATCTCGCGCAAGAGCGTGGAGACGGCGTTCTGGCTGAAACCCGGCATCGCTCACCTCGACATTCGCTCGTTCAACGAAAACACGAGCCGTGAAGTGGAGGAGAACCTCCGCAAACTCGGCGAAGACAATATCAAAGGCCTGATCATCGACCTTCGCGACAATCCCGGCGGTCTGCTCAATGAGGGCGTCGCCGTGTCAGGGCGCTTCCTTCGCAAGGGACAGTTAGTGGTTTCGCACAAGGGCCGCGCCTCCGCCGAGAAACCCTACTACGCCATTCGAGGCAGCTCTGGCCACGATTATCCCATCGTCGTCGTCGTGAACCGCTTCTCCGCCTCCGCCGCCGAAATTCTTGCCGGCGCGTTGCAGGATCATGATCGCGCGGTCGTTCTTGGCGAGAACACCTTCGGCAAGGGACTCGTGCAAACTGTCTTCCCGCTCGTCGACAACACTGGTCTCGCTCTGACGACCGCCAAGTATTACACCCCGAGCGGACGCCTCATCCAACGCGACTATTCCAACGGCACGTTCCTGGACTACTATTACAAGAAGGACACCGCCACGCAGAACCCGTCGGATGTGCGCCTCACTGACAGCGGCCGCACCGTCTATGGCGGAGGCGGAATCGCCCCCGACGAGAAGTACTCCACTCCCAAGCTGAACGCATTCCAGTCGGAGATGATCCGCCGGTTTGTCTTCTTCGGCTTCTCCACCCGTTTCTTCGCCAAGCATGATGCGAAGCTGTCGAAAGATTGGACTCCCGACGAAGGCACGCTCGCCGAGTTCAGGCAATTCCTCTCGAAGGAGAATATCCCGTTCACTGAGGGCGACATCGCCGAGAACAAGGAGTGGTTGAAGCTGCAGATCCGGCGGGAGCTGTTCATTACGGCATTCAGTCAGGAAGAGGCGCGCCGCATCGCCGTCGAGACGGATCCGGTGATCCACAAGGCGATTGAGACGGTCCCGAAAGCAAAGGCCCTTCAGGAATCCGCCAAGAAGCTGATGGTTCGCCGGTAGGCTTCTTCGCCCCGTCCGCCGTGGTTCCCTGGAACTTTCCGCTGCCGTTTCCGTCTTGTTGCATGGAAAGGAAATCGCGCATGTTCACGTTCCTGGTTTGGCTTGTGCTATTCGTGCTATGCTGGCCGCTCGCACTCGTTGCGCTGTTCCTGTACCCGATTGTCTGGTTGCTCCTGTTGCCCTTCCGGATCGTCGGGATCGCGGTCGGCGGCGTCCTCGAGTTGCTCCGTGCGATCTTGTTCCTACCAGCCCGGTTGCTGAGGGGACCACAGGCGGCGCTCAGCCGTTGAGGGTTGTTGATCCGTTTGATCGGGTTTTTCCGCCATTGAGATCAGTGGGAATCCCGTTTGCTGAAATCGTCATCTAGCTGTTAGAGTAGAAGTTGAAATAACCCGCGTCTTCGAGGTTCCGGTTTGACGTTTCGCGTCCGCGTCCTTATCGTGTTTTCGCTGCTGATGGCCCTCCCGGTCATCGCGGCTTCCGCTGCCTTTGACGAGGCGGTCCCGGAGTCCCGGGAAATCCTCGATCGTTACGTGCAGGCGCTCCAGAATCAGCAGCAGGAGATGAAGGGAGTGTCCATGGAAGTGGACATTCACGCCGAACTCCCGAAGTTGAAGAAGAGTGGCCACATGTCCGCCCTGCGCTTCATCTCGCGCATCGGCCGCATCACGTACGACGCGATCAAGTTCGACGGCGACAACACCATCAAGAAGGAAGTCATCGCCCGCTACCTCGCCGCGGAAACCGAGTCCCAGTCCAAAGCCGCCCCGCCCATCACTCCGGAGCACTACAAGTTCAAGTACAAAGGCCTCTCCGACCGGGAAGGGCGCCCGGTCTACGTATTTCAGTTGACCCCGAAGAAAAAGCAGATCGGCACGTTTAAGGGAGAGTTGTGGCTTGACAAGGATTCCCTGCTCCCCGTCCAGGAGGCTGGCCGATTCTCCAAGAACCCCTCCGTCTTCGTCCGCCGCTTCGACTTCATCCGCCAGTACGACATCCAGAACGGCGTCGCGATTCCTCGCAAGACTCACGGCACCGTCGAGACCCGCTTGTGGGGGAAGGCCGAAGTCGACATCGCCTACTCCAACTTCCAGCGCCAGCCCGAAGCCCTCGCCGGCGGCGCCAGCTTCGACGCCAAGCAGCCCTAGTCCACTCTTTGCTATCATTCCTCCAACCTTGTGCCCTAGTACTAAAGTGCTAGTGGTACTAAATCTGTCCGGAGGAATCGATCATGAACCACTTTCGCAGCCTGATTGCTGCGAGTCTCTTCGGCCTCGCGATCACCGCGAACGCCGCCACCATTCAAACCACCTTCGACGCAGGTCTCGATGGCTGGACCGGCACCGGGGGAACCGTCGTTTTCGTCGCCAGTGGCGGCAATCCCGGAGGCCATCTCCAACAATCCGACGCGGATGCGACTGACATGACGGTTTTTGCCCCCGCTCCGTTCCTCGGCAATCTCACAGCGTTCCTCGGAGGGCTGCTCTCGTTTGATGCCATCCAAATCGTTGGAACGTCCGACTACGCCCCATTCGGCTCGCTTACGATTCGAAACGGTGCGAACTCTGTCACCGTGGATGTGGCGCCTCCGGGCAGTCCTCCAGCCGTATGGACCAACTACTCCGTCGCTCTGACCGCCGCGGCGTTCGGCACCACGGAGGCCAACCTTCTCTCCGTCCTCGGCAACGTCACAAGCATTGAACTGCTGCTGGAGTTCCAGGCGGGGATCTCGGAGACCGCTGGTTTAGACAACTTCCAGATTGCCTCTTCCGACGTGCCCGAACCCGGCACGCTCCTCACAGTAGGCGCACTGCTGATCGCAATTGGCGCGGCCCGTCTCCGTTTCGCTTGATAGTCTCGCTCGATAGGTCCGATCTTCCGGCGTGGTGCGGATTCTTCAGCGTTCTGCTCCACGCCGGAGTGCCTCGATCCTGACTCGCTTCCCTGCTCACACGGCTCCCAGCCAGCGCCATTCCCGAGTGATATAATCGGTGCCATCGAACCTCCTGGGAGGAGTGTATCTGTATGCCCCGTTCCGCTAAGTGGATTGTTGTCTGTGGATTGACATGTTCCGTCGCGCTCTTGCTGGCGGCTGACGCAAAGCCGAAAGAGTTCTCGGCGATGCACAGGAAGTGGTGGTCGTTGCAGCCCATCACCAAGCCTGCACCGCCCGCTGTCCAGTCGAAGAACTGGCCAACGAATGACGTCGACGCCTTCGTCCTCGCGCGGCTCGAAGCCAAAGGCCTCACGCCGAGCCCTCGTGCCAGCAGGATCACCTTGCTGCGCCGTGCCTCGCTCGACCTCACCGGACTCCCTCCCACTCCCGAAGAGGTTCAGGCATTCCTCTCTGATCAGTCGCCCGATGCATTCGCCAAAGTCGTTGACCGTCTGCTCGCCTCGCCGCGATACGGCGAACGCTGGGCGCGCCACTGGCTCGACCTGGCGCGCTACTCCGATAGTGAAGGCTTCAAGAGCGATGAGACTCGCCCCAACATCTGGCGTTACCGGGACTATGTGATCCGCTCGTTCAATGACGACAAGCCTTACGATCGCTTCGTGAAGGAACAACTCGCAGGTGACGAACTCTACCCCAACGACGCCGAGGCACTCATCGCCACGGGCTTCAATCGCCACTTTCCCGATGAGAGTAACGCGCGCAACCTGATGCAGCGCCGCCAGGAGTTGCTCTTCGACATCACCGACGTCGCCGGCTCCACCTTCCTCGGCCTCACTTACGGCTGCGCGAAGTGTCACGACCATAAGTTCGATCCGATCCTGCAGAAGGACTACTATCGCCTCCAGGCGTTCTTCGCCAACACGCGCATCGAAGACAACCTCGTGCTCGCGAAGTCCGATGTCCGCCGCGACTACGAGCAGCGCTACGCCGTGTGGGATGAGAAGACCCGTCATATCCGCGCGGAAATGGCCAGGGTCGCCGAACCCGCGAAGAAGACGATGTGGAAAGACGGCTTTGATAAGTTCCCGCCGGAGATTCAGGACGCCATCATGACACCCGCGGAGAAGCGCACGCCCTTCCAGTGGCACATGTACTATAAGGCGCGCCCGCAGGTCGAGTTCACCGATGAGGACGCCGCCAAGAAGCTCAAGGGCGAAGCACTGAAGCGCTACAAAGCGCTCGACGCCGAACTCAAGGCATTCGATTCCATTAAGCCCGAGCCGCTTCCCGTGGCACAGGCGATGATCGACAATCACAGCGACGCGCCGAAGACACACATCCTCTCCATTGGCAACTACAATGTGCCGCTCGAAGAAGTAGAGCCGGGCTTCCTGTCGATCCTCGATCCGAGTCCCGCGCGCATCGAAAAGCCGCAGGGCGTGAATTCCTCGGGCCGCCGCGCCACGCTCGCGAAATGGGTCACGGATCCGAAGAATCCGCTCACCGCGCGCGTGATGGTGAATCGCATCTGGCACTATCACTTCGGACGCGGGCTCAGCGCATCGCCCAGCGACCTCGGACTCATGGGCGAGCGGCCCACTCACCCCGAGTTGCTCGATTATCTCGCCACCAGCTTCGTCGAAAACGGATGGAGCTTGAAGAAACTCCATCGCATGATCATGCTCTCCAGCACTTATCAGCAGGCTTCGGACTATCGCGAGGACGCCGCCAAGGCCGACTCGGACAATAAGCTGCTGTGGCGATTCCAGCGCCGCCGCCTTGAAGGCGAGACCGTGCGCGACGCGATGCTCGCCGTCAGTGGCGTGCTCAACACGAAGATGTTTGGGCCCGGTGTCTTCCCTCCCATGCCCGCGGGTGTTGTTACGCGCGGAGGCTGGAAAGCCGAGACAGACGAATCCGAATCCAACCGGCGCTCCGTATATGTTTTTGTAAGGCGCAATACGCGTTATCCGATGTTTGAATCATTCGACATGCCGGACACCCATGAAAGCTGCGCTCGCCGCAACAACACGACCTCGGCGGGACAGGCGCTCGAACTGCTCAACAATGAGCTGGTGTACGGCTGGGCGAAGAAGTTGGCCGATCGCGTCGCCAACGATGGCGGCATGTCCGCCGAATCCCAAGTGGACCGGGCCTACCGTCTGGTCTACGCGCGCATGCCCAAGGCTGAAGAAGCCAAATCGGCTCTCGCGTTCCTCGAGCGTCACGACAAAATCACCGGCGATCGCAAGACCAGCTTCACTGATCTCTGCCACATGCTTCTGAACTCGAATGAGTTCCTGTATCTGAATTAAGGAGAACGCCATGTTGCACACGATCGGTCATCACTGGAAAGTTCGCACACGCCGCGAGTTCTTCTCGCGCGCAGGCAGTGGCCTCGCTGCGCTCGCGCTCGGCAGTATGCTGCGCCAGGATCTCCACGCCGCAAAGGCTGACCCGATGGCCCCGCGACAGCCGCATCACAAGCCGCTGGCGAAGTCCGTCATCTGGCTGTTCATGGAAGGCGGCCCCAGCCACATCGACCTCTTCGATCCAAAGCCCGCGCTCGCGAAGCTGAATGGTCAGCCGATGCCGGAATCCTTCGGCCGTCCCATCACCGCCATGGGAACCGCGAACAACACCATCATGGCGTCGCCCCGCGCCTGGAAGCAGCACGGCAAAAGCGGCCTCTGGGTGTCGGACTGGTATCCGCACATCGCGCAGCATGTCGACGATCTGGCCGTCATCCGCTCCTGTAAGGCGGATGGTCTGAATCACGTGGGCTCCGTCTGCCAGATGAACACTGGCGACATCCTCGCGGGACGTCCCTCCATGGGCGCATGGGTCACCTACGGTCTCGGCAGCGCCAATCAGAATCTGCCGACGTTCGTTGTGTTGCTGGACGACCGCGAGCCCGTCGGCGGCCCCAAGAACTGGAGTGCGGGCTTCCTTCCCGCAACATTCCAGGGCACGCAGTTCCGCACCGGCGACACGCCGATTCTCAATCTCAAGAGCCCGGGCAACGTGACCGGCGCCCAACAGCGCAGCAAGCTCGACTATCTCAAGGAACTCAACGAACGCTGGGGCGCCGACAAGCAGGATGACACCGAACTCGATGCACGCGTGCGTGCCTATGAGCTTGCCTACCAGATGCAATCGTCAGGGCCTGAAGCGGTCGATCTGACCAAGGAATCGGAGGCGACGAAGAGCCTCTATGGACTCGACGATCCGGCTCTCGAAGCCTTCGGCCGCAATTGCCTGTTGGCCCGGCGGCTGGTGGAACGCGGTGTCCGTTTCGTCGAACTCTACTGCGGCTCCGGCTCCGGCTGGGACGCTCACTCCAATATCGAAGCGAACCACTCCAAGTGGTGCCGCGTTTCCGACAAACCCATCGCGGGCCTGCTCGCCGACCTCAAGTCGCGCGGCATGCTCAAGGACACACTCGTCGTCTGGGGCGGCGAGTTCGGCCGGACGCCTTTCAATGAGAAAGGTGACGGCCGCGACCATAATCCGTGGGGGTTCACCATCTGGATGGCGGGCGGCGGCGTGAAGGGCGGCCAGACCATCGGAACCACCGACGAAATCGGGCTGCGCGCGGTCGAGAGTCCCTATCACGTGCACGACATCCATGCCTCCATCCTGCATACGCTCGGACTGGATCATGAGAAAGTCACCCATCTGCACAATGGACGAGCCGAACGGCCGACTCTCACCGATGGCAAGCTCATCAAGGAACTGTTTACTTGAATTTCCTGCTGTCTCTCATCTTTGCGGCGTTCGATACTCGCAATGAGCAAGACCTCGCCGCGAGACTCAAGCGCCGCGAGCCGCAAGCCATGGCGGATCTCTACGATCAATATGGCAGGCTGGTCTTCTCGGTGATCCTGCGCATCGTCAAGGAAGCGGGCATTGCCGAAGACCTCACCCAGGAGACATTCCTCCGGGTCTGGAACCGCGCGCAGTTCTTCGATGACCAGAAAGGCGCGCTGGGACCGTGGATTCTCACCGTTGCCCGGAATCGCGCGATTGACTATGTTCGTTCCGTCGACGGGCGCATGGCGCAGAAGACCACCGAGTTTGAGCCCGCACGCGAGCATCCTTCCGAGTTCGTGAACCTCGAGCGAGACGTGATCAATTCCGACCGCGCCCGCGTGCTGCGCGACGCATTCACCAAGCTGAATCCGAATCAGCGCGTCGTCATCGAGATGGCCTATTACGAAGGGCTCTCGCAAACCGAGATGGCCGAACGGATGAAGCAGCCGCTCGGGACAGTCAAGACCTGGGTCCGCAGCGCGCTCAAGATTCTGCGCAGTGAATTGGATGAGGTTGTCTCCGTATGAACCAGCAGGACGACCTTCGCGAACTGTTTGAACTCTACGCCCTCGGCCTCCTCGAAGAGCCCGAGCGGTCCCAGGTGGAAGAGGCCTTGCGCTCGGCTTCTCCCGAAACCATTGCGCGATTGAGGCAGGCCATGGAGACCAACGCAATCCTGACCGCAGTGGTTCCCCTCACGGAACCGCCCGCCCGCCTGCGTGCGCGAGTGCTCGCTTCCGTAGGCGCCCCACAACGCTCCGCTTGGAACTGGGTGTGGGCTTCACTGGCTGCCGCCGCCGCAGCTTTGGTAGGTGTGGTCTATCTTGGCAACCAGTCGCAACAGCGTGGACAGGAACTCGCGCAGGTGCGCGCGGAACTGCAATCCACGCTCGATCAATCGGCCCGTACGAATGCCGAACTCACGCGTGCCCGCAACGTACTCAGCTTTTTGAACGAAGCCGAGACGCGTCTGGTGACGTTCGGTCCCGACGAACCGAACCCCCGTGGCCGCGTGCTGCTGAATCCCTCGCGCGGTGTGGTACTGATCGCATCGAATCTGCCGCCTGCGCCCGCGGGCAAGATCTACGAGATGTGGATTATCAAGGGCGGTCAGGCCACGGCCGCGGGATTGTTCCAGTCCGCCGCCAACGGAAACGCGCTGCACATTCAGGAGACTGCCGTGACTTTGGATGCGAAGGTTGCTGTGACCTTGGAGCCCGAGTCCGGCTCCCCGCAACCGACCTCCACACCATTGTTCGTCGCGGGCTTGTAGGATCCTCGTTAGGCCTTTGAGATCCTCTGTCCCGGCGCTGGCCGCCGTTCGTACCCGTTCGTTGTGATGGCCGAGGCTGCTGACTGCGGAAGTGTCGAATCTCGAGGCTGCAAGCGTGTGTGGCGCGCCCAGCGATAAGTAGACCCCGAATCCTCCTGGGAAAAATGATAGGATTGACACGGCCCGCGAATGAACGATGCCCATCGAGGCTTCGGCAGGCAGTTCCAACGATGGACAGGCGAAACGGGAGGCTGGAAGATTCATGAGCGATGGTGTTTACAGAAGGCATTTTTTCTATGGAGCGTTGCTGGCGGGCGCCGTTCCCACCGGTGGGTTCGGCAGTACTCCTTCGCTGCGCGCACTTGGTTATAAGCCTTTCTACAACAAGATGAATGTGGCAGCCATCGGCTGCGGCGGACAAGGTGGAGTGGACCTCAACGACGCCGCGAAGACCGAAAACATCGCAGCGCTATGCGACGTGGACGAGACCCGCGCCGCCGCCGCGTTCAGTCGTTTCAGCAAGGCGCCCAAATACAAAGACTATCGCGCGATGTTGGACAAGGAAGGCAAGAACATCGATGCGTGTATCGTCGCCACCCCCGATTTCATGCACGCAACGGTCGCTCTTGCCTGCATGCAACTGGGCAAGCATGTGTACGTGGAAAAGCCCCTGACCCGGACTCCCTGGGAGGCCCGGTTGCTCCGTGACGCTGCGGCGAAGTACAAGGTCGCGACGCAGATGGGCAACCAGGGCTTTTCTCACGAAAGCCACCGTGTCGCCGCTGAGATTGTTTGGTCCGGTGAAATCGGCGAGGTTCGAGAGGCGCACGTCGCCACCTCGCCGAGTACGTATCCGACCGAACTCGCCCTGTTGCCGCCCGAAAAAGAGGTTCCCAAGACCCTGGACTGGAATCTCTGGCTGGGCAATGCACCGCCGCGTCCGTTCAGCGAATGGTACGTCCCGTATAATTGGCGTGGCTTTTATGATTTCGGAACCGGACAGATCGGTAACTGGGCGACACATACCGCCGGTCCCGTGCATACCGCCCTGCAGTTGGGTGCGCCGGAAAGCGTGGAGTGCGTCAGCCAGGCAGGAAAGAGCAAGTATACGTTTCCGGCTCGGGGAGTAGTGCGGCTTGACTTCCCCGCCAGGGGACCCATGCCGCCGGTTTCGGTCTACTATCACGAGGCGGTTCGGCCTTCCGACCCCGAGGCCTTCCGCGTACCCGGCATGGAGAATGAGGCGATTCTGCCCCCGACCGACAACTTGGCCGACAAAGGGCGGCCAACCGCGGTTGGGAGAGGCGCATTCGGCGGAATGCGCGGGCCCGGAGGAGGCTCCGCGGGCCCCGGCGGGCGCGGAGCCGCAACGGACGCTCCACCCAGGGGGGCGGGCGGCCCTGGCGTCCCTGTGTTCCATGGCTCCCAGATCGTCACGTCGGCATCGCAGATGCCCCCTCGCGGAGGTTCCCAGCCCGGAGTGCTGGCTGGAAACGGATCGGTGCTCATTGGCAGCAAAGGGGTCTTAGCCACCAGCAATCGCGGCGAAGGCGTCTGGCTGCTGCCCTCCGCCCGGTGGAAGGAATACAGGCTTCCACCCCAACTTCTCACTCGTTCTCCGGGGCACATGTTGGACTGGGTCCGTGCGTGCAAAGGGGGCGACCCGTCTTGTTCCGACTTCAGCATTACGGCGCCTTACGCCGAGTGGCTGGCGCTGGTCTGCATCGCCTGGCGTGTCCCAGGAAAACTGCTCTGGGACAGCGCGAACATGCGGTTTATGAATAGCGCGGAAGCGAATCAACTGGTTAAGCCGCTGTTCCGCCGCGGCTCGGAATTGAAGCTGTAAGAGAGCTTGGGCAAAGTTATGAAGGCGACAAGGCGTGAATTGGCAATGCTCGGGTTGGGAGCCATCTCAACTGTCCGTTCGTTTGCAGCGGCAAAACCAAATTCCAAATTCGGTGGCGTGCAGATTGGCGCCAATGTGCCGTATATCTTTCGCGGCATACCTGGCGGAGCCGACGACATTCTCAAGTACTGTCTGGATCCAACCATCAGCCTGAACGCGCTCGAACTGCGCTCGCGAGCCGTTGAGGAGTCGCTCGGCGCGCCGGCCCCCGCCGGCAGGCCAGGTTCTCCCGGCGGCGCCCCGGTTGGCGCCCGTCGGACCGGCGGGAGACCGCCGCTCACGCCCGAACAGCAGGCTGAGCGGAAGGCCGCGACGGAGGCCCTCAGAAAATGGCGGCTCTCTCAATCGATGAACGGGTTCCGTGACTTCCGCAAGAAGTACAATGATGCCGGAGTCCTCATCCAGATCGTCAAGTTCGATGGAGTCGACGCGTTCACGGACGATGAACTCGACTACGCCTTCCAGTTGGCGCGCGCACTCGGCGCGAGTGCTGTTTCCTGTGAGATCCCCGTCAGCACGACCAAACGCATGGGGGCCTTCGCCGAAAAGCACAAAGTAATGGTGGGTTACCATGGGCACGGCAACATTACGGACCCCGAGGCGTTCGGGAGTCTCCAGTCGTGGGAACGGGCCTTCTCCTATTCGAAGTACAACGGCGCCAACGTCGACATCGGCCACTTCTTCGCCGCAAACGGCTTTTCGCCGGCGAAGTGGATTCAGCAGAACCACGCTCGCGTAACTCACGTCCATCTCAAGGACCGGAAGGCAAACAACGGCCCGAACATGCCTTGGGGTGAGGGCGATACCCCGCTGAAAGAGATTCTCCAATTGATGAAAGCGGAAAAGTATACCTTCCAGGCGACCGTGGAGATGGAGCATCCGGTTCCGCAGGGCTCTTCCCTTCTGGCCGAGTTGGCTAAGTGTATCCAGTATTGCCGCAGCATTCTGGCCTGATCGCCTGACGTTCTTCGCCGATACCGTTCCAGCCTGGCCACCGTTCCAGCCTGGCCACCGGAGAAATGCCGGCGAAACTTGCTTACGAAAGCCAACGTGCTGCGGCCAGCGCACAACTCCCCCCACGCGGGAACGCCGATGCGGCGATTCGCTACCCCCCGTCAGCAGGACTGGCTCTGCCGGCGCGCCCCTTTGCCGTCGACTCCGATCCTGGTGGTTCCCGAAACGGCTCCACCGGAATCCGCTCGTAACACACTTCCAGAACGGTGAGATAGGTTGTGCCGCCCGGCGCGTGCAGAGCCACGCGGTCGCCCTCTTCCGACTTCATCAACGCGCGCCCCAGAGGCGATAGCCAACTGATGTGGTTGCGGCTGAGATCCACCTCGTCGGCCCCCACGATGCTCACCACCCTCTCCGTCTCCGTGGCATCCGCATACCGCACGGTCGCGCCGAAAAACACCTTCGCCGCCGCCAGTCCCGTTCTCGGAGCTTCCGGGTCCACGACTTCCGCAGCTTCGATTCGCTTCGTTAGAAAGCGAAGCCTTCCATCGATCTGGCGCAGGCGCCGCTTGCCGTACTGATAGTCCGCATTCTCGCTGCGATCGCCATTGCTTGCGGCCCACGCGACCACCTCCGTCACCGCCGGGCGTTCCCTGGTGAGCAGAAACCGGTATTCGTCCTTCAAGCGCCGCAGACCGCCCGGCGTGATGTAGTTCTTGCCCGGCGCCGATTCGTCCGCTTTCGGTTTTCTCGTAAACCCTTGTCGCATATCCTGAGCCAGCCAGAGCGAATCCAGTGGGTGCCGCAAAACGCTCCGGAAGCGGATCGTAAGGAAGGTGCCCGAGTCTCTGTGGAGTTCGCCTGCTTCCCTTGATTGTTTCACGTCTTCCGCTCTGTTGTGGATCCGGGCCGCGATTCGCATCGAAGGCCAGCAACTCCTGTTTCCGCCATTGCCGATCGAGGCTACCGGAGCTGCGGCGCGCGAGAGAATTGCCGCTCGCACGGTAGCCTCGCCCACCCCAACCCGAGCCTCAGGGAAGCTGTACCGATTCTGTCGCCACTTCCTTATTCGTGTTGTTGCGAATGTCGAAGGCCATGGCCCGGTACGCGATCGTGTTCCCGCGCGAGATATTCGCCATCGACCGGTCCGAGAACTGAACGCCGATATTGAAGCCGGAGATCAGATTCTCGGCAATTAAGTCACCACGCGGTCCGTTCGGATCACCATCCGCTGGGTTGTAACAGATACCCAGAATCGCATTCGTGCCGCCGGTGATCGTATTCCCGGCGATCAGGTTTCCGCCGCTGCGGCCCCCTCGCACAAACACACCCAGGCCCGTATTGTAGATGGTGTTATTCCGTACCACCACACCGCGTGACTGCACAATCATGATCGCGGTTTCCGGCGGCGGCGCTGTCACCACAAGCCCCTCGCCGCGAATCTGCAGCTTTGTCAGCGTTACATCGTTACTATTCTCAACAATCACCCCGAAAGCGTGATTCACGATGTACCCGTTCGTTACTGTCACGCCGCTTGCACCACGAACGCGGATGCCGACTCCGTTCTTGCCTCCCGGCCCGGTAACCGCGTTGCCGTTCAGGTCAAGATGCACGTTGCTCGCGGTGATGAGGATCGCCGAGCCATGCGACCGCTGTGTGGCATCGTTCACGAGAACGTAATGTCCGGGTGTATCAATCATGCCGCTGCCGGGCACCACTCGCACACCTTGCCCCTGTGCCAGCAGCGAAAAGGAGAGCGCGCATGCGCCCATCAAGAGTTTCCATGTAGTAGTCACAAGTGACCTCCGCAAAGATGGTCGCTCCGTGCTTGAGAATCCCCCTCGCCAGACGATAAACTGTTGGCTTGCGATCGCTCTGCGTATTCCTTTTTTTGACAAGAGCCCTTTCCGCGGATAGTGGCGCTTACTTCATCGGGGGACACGGCGGAGTGAGCACGCTCTCCGCCGACGGAACCAGCAGCGTCGGTTCACCAACTACATCGTCATCCTACAAGCCGGAAAACGGATTCGCATGGATGGTGTTCGCGGGCCGTCACTTCAGCGAGTACGTCAGCCTGCAGGCAACCTTCGGCGGTAACCGGAATGACCTCAGGCTCACTTCGATCCGAATCGCGGACGGCATGGAAACCTCCTACGAGCAGGCACGCCAGATCGCGATGTACACGTTCCTGGTCGAGGCAATGGTGTACGTGAGAAACCGGTCAAGCCGGATTCGGCCATATCTCTCAGCGGGCCCTGGCATCGCACGCAGCAGCAGCAATCCGGGCTCGGCTGTCACCCGAGGCCCTGCCGTGCCGCCTGGAGCGGCAACCAGCAACGACCTGGCGTTCCGGGCGGCCGTCGGAATGGATGTACGCCTGCGTCCGAACATCTGGTTCCGCTATTCGTTCGGCGAGACGATTCAGAAGAATCCGGTGAGCCGGTTGCTGTCACCCAGGGGCACCCGGAACCTGGCCAGTTTCCAAAACCTTTTCGGGTTTTTCTGGCAGTTTTAATCAGCGCAACCTTATTTGTTTTTTAGCTCCACATAGGGGCAATGCGGCCAGTAAATCGGAGGATCGTCGAACATCTCCGCCACCACTCGCGCATGACAGACCCGGCAGTAGAATACCTGTTTCGCGGCCTGGCCAACGGGCGCGATCTGAACGAGTTGCTCAAACACACATAACTTCCGCCCGCCCACCGCCGTTGCGCTCAAATCCTTCAGCGGACCCTCCTCCTGCTGCCTCGCAATCAGCGCGGAGTACAAACGAGCCTTCACGTGCGATGGCGCAGTCCTCTCGTCCTGCGCCTGTTCGGTCAGGTCGGCAAGTTTGTCGAATGGATCGTCTGCCATCCAGTTACTCACCATACCACCTCCGCCGAAATACCTCCCGGGCCCGCGCCAGCATTCGCTCCATCGCCTTTTCCGTCTTTCCGGTGCGGGCGGCCATCTCCGCGGCACTCACCTTTTCCCAGTACCGCCACAGCAGCACCACGCGATAAGCATCCGGCAAGCTGCCAAGTGTTTGTTCCACTCGCGCATTGAGGTGCTGCTCATCCAGCCAGTCGTCCAGGCGCTCTTCCACCACCGGCATGTCCTCGCCTTCCGGATCGATCCACTCCTCACGGAGCCGGCGCCGGTAGTAATCCTGTAACTTGTGGCGCGCGATCCCGAACAGCCACGTACGCAGCCCGCTTTCCTTGCGGAACGCATGCATGCCCTTCAGCGCTTCCAGGAACACATCCTGCAGGAGATCTTCGGCCAAATCCAGGCGCGGGAATAGGCGCCTTCGCAGGTAGTGATAGACGGCATCGGAATGGGCGGCCACGAATTCCGCCGTGGCTTTGCGGTCGCGCTCAAGAACGCCCGCGATCAACCGCGATTCTTCGATGCTTTCTTCCGTTGACTCGATCAAACCTGACTCTCATCATGTCATGTCGAAGGAGACGGCCTTTTCCCCCTTCCCTCATCTCTCATCGCGGAAGCGGACCGCTCGCGGCATTCACGCGGGCTCGGTCCGGGGCGGAGGCTCAAAGTACGCGTTCCCAAATCGGTTCAATAAAGTAGCCCTTGCGCTGAGCCACTTCGCTCAGCGTGTAGGTCTTGCTGACGATCTCCATCAGCATGCCCGCATTGCCGTCCACTGACTTGATCGTGTTGCCGTTCACCTCCACGATCATAAAATGGTGATTCGATCCGCCAATCGGATCCACAATCCCCACATCGCCTACTTTCGGTGGCGCGGTTGGAAGCTTGACGCGCATTTCGTCACCTTCGCGGGGTTGACCGAACGGGTTGTACTTGAACGGCCACGCCGAGAGCTTCAATCCAGCCATCTTCAGACAGTAGAGCGTGAAGATGCCGCACCAGGAGCAGATGTCGGTGTTGTTCCGCTCAGCGGCCGTGTATTGTCGCTGGTACATCGCCACCGCGGCCTGGGAGATGGTGAGGCATTTCGTCGGGTTCGGTGCGCCGCCAATCTGGAAGATCTCACAAAGATGTTGTCCGCCCTGGCGCGCCCGCGTGGCGGAATCGGCGCACACCTTGCCGGCGATGCGGGGATTGCTGCTGCTGAAGGGATCGCCCGGATTCCATCGGTAGTTGGCGAAGTCGGTCAGTGCGACCTCCTTGATCTTGTTACGGGCGCCCTCTTCGGTTCCCGGGCTCACGCCGGGGGTAGGTGCCGGCCCCGGACTCGGCGCTCCCGGACCCGGCGCTGGCCCGGGCGTTGGCCCAGGTATGGACCCGGGGCCTGGAAGCGGCAACGTCGGCCCGTTCCCAGGCGACGGACTTCCCGGCGAGCCGCCCAGCAGGCTGCTCCAGGTCTGCTGGCCGATGATCCCGTCGACCATCAGCTTCTGCAACTGCTGGTACTCCACCACTCGACTCCGCGTCTTGGAGCCGAAAGCTCCGTCCGTGGCCAAACGGGGTAGCCCGGTCGGGTTCCGGCCATTCAACAGATTCTGTGCTTCCAGGACGTAAGGCCCCGTGGAGCCGATCTTGAGCGTGGGTCGCATTCTTTCCTCCTGAACAACAAGCGGAATCCGCTGCCATTCTTCATCAACAGCGAGCAACCGGCATTTTGGCGCGAGATCAGCGGACCTCGCGCAAGCGGTCGAATCAGGACTGCGATGTGGTGATTCGCCGTTGGGAGAATGCTCCACGAAGTGACCACGTAGAGCCGGGTCTCTTGGCGCCTTTTTGTCTGGCTTGCCGAATCGCTGGTTCCGCTGTGCTCTTCACATCGACTTCGCGTGATCAGCCGGCGTTTTTTTCGTTCGTGGGCGACTTTCGATTCGCGGGTGCCCGCGGATCACGACCCAGCTACGGCCGCATCCACCGTTTCGAAAAACGGAAACACGGTGTCGAGCTTCGTCACTCGAAACGCCGACCGTACAGTTCCCGTGGCCGCCACCATCGCCAGCGATGTGCCGTCCAACGCCATCACCTTGTTGTAGCTCGCGATGAACCGTCCTATGCCGGTGCTGTCGATATGTGTCAGTCCAGCCAGGTCGAAGATGATGTGCTTGTATCCGGAATCGAGAAGCGTGCTCACAAGCGAATCGACGCGGCCGCTCTCCTCGCCCAGCATCAATCGTCCGGTCACGGTCACCAGCACCGTGCCAGGGCGAATCTCGTTGTGATCAACCGATAGCATTCCTCAACTACCCCACGCGGAACCAACTCTAGGAATATATCAGTATCGCCCATGTCCGCACGGGGTGTCAGTGAACATGTGTCGGTCCATGCGGCAGACACGCCGGACACACCCGGCGCCTGCAATGGTACCGTCCCCAGCGTTGTGCCGGTCTACAGTCGCTATCGCCGGGATTGATGCTGAGGCGCGGGGAACCAATCGACCGGGCCTGGAGTCTGAAGGAACCATGCGGATTCATGAGGGAGGTAGCCTCGGGGGAACTGTCCGCCTCGCGAACATGCGTGGAGGACACGATGGTCAATGCACGACGGTAGTAGATCCGCCGAGTGACAAACATGCTCTGGCCATCACCGGCGCCAAGCTGAGTGGATCAGAACTTACGTTCAGAGGCGCACAACGCATGGAGTTCGCGATGAGTCTCCAGAAGGGGAATGACGCGCTCTTGAGGTTCATCGGGACGGCTTCCGACGACAGTCCTTGGAGGCTGAAGCAAGCCCAATAGCAGCTCTTGACGGAACAGAACCTGCATGGCCGCAGTCTCTTTATCCAAGCAGTGCGCGGCTTCGACGGAGTGCCAGCGGCCCCGCACCCTGGGCGGATCGGGGTTCCCTTCGCCGTTGATCGCAACGTATCCGCCGACAACGGCCTAAGATGCCCATTCCTAGCGACAAGAGTATACTGAAGGCGGAAGGTCACCGATGAACCGCAGAATCATGATGTGGGGACTGCTCGGGCTCTCGGTTGCGTTCAGTTGGTCGCTGATTGGGATCTTCGCCGGACCCGACTTCAACCTCGGTCGATCGACGCTAGCCGGCGTTACGGCCCCTGCGTCGCTACTTGGGCGCAAGATGCCGCTAGGGGTTGAGGCGTCGATCTTGCTCAACGGCTGCCTCTATGCTCTTTTGGGTCTCGTGGTCGAGACGACGCGGCGCGTTCTCGCGAGACAAGGCGGATTGACCGAGATCGAAGTAGCGCTGCGGAAGCTGCGGGGGACGAACTTCCGGGCCACCCCTGGGTTGTATGAAAGGGCACTGGAGATGGCACGTCTACAGCCTCCGGTCCTCCCGCGCCGGACAAAGGAGTGAGTAGTCGCGTTTGCGCCTTGAAATGCAACCCGCGTGGCTTGTCAGGCTGGAGTGAGTAATAGGCTGAGAACTGGCTGCCCCTATGGTTTCTTCCCTGTAGCCGGCTGAAGCAACGCCGGTAGCCGCACCGCCCCCAACCTGGAAAACTATCCCATCCTGGTAGGATACTTGTATGCCTCGTGGAAACCCATCGCCCAAGCTAGCGATCACTGTCGATCCGGACGTGCATTCCGGTATCCTGGCCGCAGCCGCGAAAGACGGCGTAAGCGTGTCGGCATGGATAACCGAGGCGGCGCGTGACGCGCTGAAGATTCGGGCTGGGCTGGCAGGCATAGCCGAGTATGAGAATGAGTTCGGAGCGTTCACCGAAGCAGAGGTGAACCAGGCACGCCGGGAGGTGCGCGCCGAACTCCGGCCGCGGCGAACCGTGCGGCGCAAGTCATGAGCCGGGCAGTGTACGACGCAGGTGTCCTGGTGGCGGCCGATCGTGGGGATCGCCGTGTCTGGTTGAAGCATCGGGCGCGGTTGATGCAGAAAATCGTGCCCCTCGTGCCCGCACTCGTGGTGGCCCAGGTCAGCCGCTCTCCTCGGCAGGCGCTGCTCCGGCGGTTCCTGGCTGGGTGCCACATCGCGCCGATGGGAGAGCGCGAGGCACACGAAGCGGGGCGCTTGCTCGGCCAGAGCCGGACGGCCGATGTGGTGGCTGCTTCTGTGGTGGCCGTCGCGATCCGTTATCGGGCCGTCATTGTCACTGGTGACGTGGCCGACAGGGACCGATTGGTGGCGGCTGCGGGCGGCGGCGTGGGAGTGGTCAGTCTTTGATGCCACGCCGGTAGTGATCCATACTCTTGGTGGGGGGGCTGGAGCCGGATTGGTCAGCCCCGGTGGTGCGTGGGGCCCTCACGAAGAGTAGAGATCCTACGAGCCGCGTGCCGTACTGGTCCGCGTGCCCCGTAGCATTACTCAGAACTTGTCGCCCTGCCGACCGGTAGAGCATGAACCTGCGCAGTGAATTCGCGGCAGTCGCAGAGCAGGACGGCCCTTGGCACATGGGGCCGGAAGCGCGGAATGCCACGATAACCTTCGGGAGACGATCGCCCTCATTCTGGAACACCGCGACAGGAGTCGTTGCGTTCGCTTCCTCCCGAGGCCAAGCAGGAACTTGTTGTCGTCGGATGAAGCGCGAGAACCTGCTACGTCCGGCGGTACGGTTGCGTGATACGGCTGGAAGGCAAGGAACGCACACACAGCGGCTTTCCGTTCCTGACCCGCCGGGTAGTGCAGATCGCCGGCCCCTTGGCTGGTCGCGAGTTTGCTCGCCCCTGCGGGTGCGTGTTCCCCGGCGTGAACGCGGTGGAAGCCGCCAGCGTGAGGCCGCGGCACACGCGCCTTGATGAAGTACGAACGCCTTCGTAGATCGCCTCCGTCAGGAAACCGCGCGGAACAACTGCTGGCGCCGTTCCGCCCATTCGCGCGTCGGAAACACCCTCGGCCCAATCTCGATCAGCCGTGGCAGCAGATCGAAGACATCCGTCGGAGTCCAGGGATCCCCATGGCGCGTGCGATACCCGTTCTCGTTGAGTTCCTTGGCCACCTGCGAAAGGCGCTTGTCCTGCACAATGCCGTCGAAAACCGCCAGCAAGACGGCCTTCTCGCCAGGGTTCTCCTCCAGAGTGCTCGCATCCGGCGAGATCTGCAGACCGTAAGGCACCGCCTCGCTGGCAAGCACCGGAGCGCCGGTTTCCTCCTCGATCTCCCGCTCCCAGATGATCGCCACAGGCTTCCAACCCGCAAACGCCCGCTGACGGAAGTAATCGGATGTCGGAACCCCAAGCAGCGCCTCGCGCACACGCTCTGTCGTTTTCATGATCTTCTTATACACCCAAAACGAAGAGAACGGAGTGTAAATTCTCACGCGGCGCACCCCGTTACTTTGCCCGCGTTCGGAAGCGGGCACGCCGTCCCACCACCGGACACGCCGTGAACCAGAACCCGTGCATTTGCAGAGGCAGGCATGGCCGCTGAGATGCACTGATTCGCCTGATGTCTGGCCTTATCCAGGATATTCGCTTCGCCTCGCGGACCCTGCTCCGTCAGCCGTCGTTCACTCTCGCGGCGATCATTGCCCTTGCACTTGGCATCGGTGGGAACACCGCCATCTTCAGCGCCCTCCGCGCACTCGTCTTGATGCCGCCGCCGTTCGCCGAGCCCGAGCGCCTGATGTTGCTTTTTTCCGAACAGAAAGAGATGAATCTGCGGCGCGCTTCCAACTCCGAGCCCGACTACAGCGACTGGCGCAGGATGGCGAAATCGTTTACCGAGATGGGCGGCACCAGGGATGCGAGTTTCAACCTCACGGGCGAGCATGAACCGGAACGGCTCAACGCATCGGCGGTCACGGCCAGTTGCTTCCGCACGCTGGGTGTTGCGCCACTCGCGGGCCGCTGGTTCGAAGACGCGGAAGAGGAAGAGGGCCGCAATCGTGTGGCGATCCTCAGCTACAAGCTCTGGCAGCGCCGTTTCGCCGGCGACCGGAACATCGTGGGCCAAGGCATCACGCTCAACCGCGAGAAATACACCGTTGCCGGTGTCATGCCGCCCCATTTTGCGTTTCCGGAGTCCAGCCAGATCTGGGTGCCATTCCGTGCCGAATCCGCGGATACCAAACAGCGCGGCCAACACAATCTCAACGTCGTCGCACGGCTCCGCGATGGCGTCACCAGGCAACAGGCGCAGCAGGAAATGTCGGCTTTGGCGGCGCAACTCGCCCAAGGACGTCCCACGAACGCCGGCTGGTCCGTTGAAGTCGTGCCGCTGGGCGAAGAAGCCGTGCGTGAGACAAAGCCCCTGCTGGTGATGCTGATGGGCGCGGTCGCCTTTGTCCTCCTCATCGCTTGCGCCAATGTCGCAAATCTCTTGCTCGCCCGCATGAGTGGACGCCATCGCGAAATCGCCATTCGATCCGCTCTCGGCGCGGGCCGCTGGCGCCTTGTTCGCCAGTTGCTTACCGAGAGCCTGCTGTTGTCCGGTGCGGGCGGCGCATTGGGTCTGCTGCCTGCTTTGTGGGGCGTCGACATGCTGCGCCGTGCCTATCCCCCGGAAGAACTCCCTCGCATGGAACTCATTCGTGTCGACGGAAGCGTACTTCTGTTCACTCTGGCTGTGTCCATCGCCACGGGTGTGCTGTTCGGCCTCGCTCCGGCGCTTACTTCCGTTAAGAAGGATCTCAACGACACGCTGAAGCAATCGGGGCGCGCGGTGACTTCGGCAGGTTGGCTGCGAAGCGCCCTGGTGGTGGGTGAAGTGGCCTTCTCGCTGATGTTGCTCACCGGCGCGGGGCTGCTGATTGAAGCCTTTCTTCGCGTGCGCGCGGTGCAACCCGGCTTCGATCCGTCCAGCGTGCTGAGCATGCGTGTTTCATTGCCGCCGCAGCAGTATGGCGACGAAGGTCAGAAGCGTGCCTTTGCCGATTCCGTATTGCAGCGCATGTCGACCATTCCTGGTGTGGAGATCGCCGCGGTGACCTCCAGCCTGCCCCTCTCGGGCGGCGATCAGGGACAGGGCATCTTCCCATTGGATCGCCCTGAACCTCCTCCCAACAACATCCCCATCATGTTCTATCGCGTGGTCAGCCCGGAGTATCTGCGCGCGATGAAGATCCCTCTCAAGAAAGGGCGCTTCCTGGAACCATCCGACACGGAGTCATCCGAACCCGTGATCGTGATCAGTGAGAAAGCCGCTCAGCAGTACTGGCCGGGGCAGGATCCGGTAGGCCGCACAG
>JAEUQE010001089.1 GCA_016789785.1 Bryobacterales bacterium | reverse complement strand
TCGAAATGGAAGAGCATTCTCGCGGTGGAGAAGAATTACTTCGTGCTGCACGGGCTCGATCAAGAAGAGAGGATACAAAAGCTCACGACGTCGCCCATGGCCTATGTGCGTGCCGATTGGTTTGTATTCCACGCGGCGCAGCCCCCGCTCTATCACGATCTGCTGGCGCCAATGGAAAACTCGACAGCTCTGGACTCCGCCGACGCCATCGAGCGCTTCCTGGGCATCGACGAAGACGGCAGCGGCGGTTGGCGCGGCACGCTGATCTGCGACGACTACGCGGGCTACAAGCAGGTGATGAACGCGGGCGTGACCGAGGCCGGCTGTCTGGCGCACGCCCGGCGCAAGTTCCACGAGCTGTGGGCCAACCACGGCAGCAAGGTGGGTGAGCAGGCGCTGAGGTACTTCCAGGTGCTCTTCAAGATCGAGGACGAGGTGGCCAGTGCCACGGCCGAGGACCGGCGACGCGTTCGACAGCGCAAGTCACGCCGGGTGTCAGCGGCGTTGCACCGATGGCTGATCCACCAGCGATTGCAAGTTCCCGACGGCTCG
>JAEUQE010001088.1 GCA_016789785.1 Bryobacterales bacterium | reverse complement strand
ATCATCACATCCCATTCCCGGATCGCACTCTGATACTGGATCGGTCCGGCGCTGAGGGTGAAATCCGGGTAGCGGTTCTTGTAGGTGAGTTCCCGGTTCTTTTCCGCTGCCTGGAGTTTGCCGTCTTCGGCCGCCAGCAGCGGATTACGGACGCGGACACGTTCTTCGAGCGTGGCGTAATCGAGCCGCGCCGGTGGCGGTAGCGGGCGCAGCTTCTCCGGTGCGGCCAGCGGTGCTGCCGCGGGCCGGGCGAGCAAGGCGTTCAGGCGCGTGCGCAGGTGGTGGTGCTCGGTTTCCAGGGCCACCAGTTCGCTGCGCAGCCTGGTCTGTTCGACCTGTGCACGAATGAGGTCCTGCAGGGTCGCCAGACCGTTTGCGTAGCGCGTCTGGACGATTTTTTCGAGGCGCCGCATCAGGTCGAGGATTTCCTGCGTCAGGCGCTCATTGCGCTGAACGGAGTACCACTGGGCGTAGGTCGTCTTGATCCTGGCCGCGATTTCCGACCAGGTGCCCAAGGCGCGTCCTCTGGCACTCGCTGCTTCGAATTCCGCC
>JAEUQE010001087.1 GCA_016789785.1 Bryobacterales bacterium | reverse complement strand
GAGATCCATGCCATCGACTGGAAGACCATGGAGTACCACCCCGCGAGAAAGGTCAGTTTCCCCAGTGTGGAGCAGGCGCGGCAAATCGAGGACTTGCCCTCCCGCCTACAGGCGCTGGTGGCGGGTACGGATCGAGTTGGCACGTTTCTTTGGAAGCTGTTCAGCGACTACGTTGTATACTCCGCATCGATGGTTCCCGAGATCGGCGATCGCATCGTCGAGATCGATCAGGCCATGCGCTGGGGTTACGCGCACAAGCTTGGTCCCTTCGAGTTGTGGGATGCGCTTGGTTTTGTCGAAACCGCGCGCCGTATCGAGTCTGAAGGCCACAGCCTGCCGGAAAACGTGCAGCGCATGCTTTCCACCGGAGCGCAGTCTTTCTACCGCGAAGCGGACAAAGACCGTCTGCCGCATACCGAATACTTCGACCTGCAACGCACCGGCTACGCACTCGCCGAGCCGCGCTCCGGGGTGCTGGAACTGGCTCCGCTCAAGCGCGCCCGCGGCGTGGTGAAGGAAAACACCGGCGCGTCCTTAATCGACCTTGGCGAC
>JAEUQE010001086.1 GCA_016789785.1 Bryobacterales bacterium | reverse complement strand
GCAACCGCCTCACCGACCTGCAGGCTTTTGCCACTGTTGCCCGTTTGCGCAGTTTCCGTCGGGCGGCAACAGAGCTGGGTGTCTCACCGTCGGCCCTCAGCCACAGCCTGCGGGGACTGGAAGGCCGTTTAGGTGTGCGGCTGCTCAATCGCAGCACCCGCAGCGTAGCCCCCACCGAGGCCGGGCAGCGCCTGCTTGACCGCCTCGCCCCGGCGCTGCTGGACATCGACATCGCCCTTGAAGCACTCAACGCTTTCCGGGACTCGCCGGTGGGCACACTGCGCTTCAATGCCCCGCGCCATGCTGCCGAGCATGTCCTGGCGCCCCTTGCCAACCGCTTCCTGCTCGCCAACCCCGGCGCCGTGCTGTTGCTCGACGAGCCGGACGCGCACCTTGAAATCCTGCGCCAGCGCGACGTGTACAACCTCATCACCGAAATCGCCGCCGGCAATGGCTCGCAGATCGTCGCCGCCAGCCATTCCGAAGTCGTGCTGCAGGAGGCGGCCGAGCGCGACGTGGTGATGGCTTTCGTCGGCGCGCCGCACCGCATCG
>JAEUQE010001085.1 GCA_016789785.1 Bryobacterales bacterium | reverse complement strand
ATCGTGCCGCCGCGGTTGACGCTGGCCGCCGAGGCGTAGCCCTCGATCTCGCCGTTGGCCGCGTACTGGGCGTCGCTGATGGTCCAGTTGGTCGTCACCCCCTGCGCGGCCGTCTTGGCGTTCTCCGTCACCACGGGGTTGGGGCCCGGGGCGGCGTCGCCGTACCAGCAGCTCTTCGTCTGCCCCGGCGCGGGGTCGGCGGCGCTGCCGCCGAAGCTGCCGGGATTGCACGGCGTGCTGGCGGTCTTGACCGCGTCCACGTACTGCGACGTCGTCGACACGCCGAAGCGCACGGTGCGCGTGCCCGTGAACGTGCAGGTCGCCGGTTCCGTCGCGCACAGCACCCAGTTCGGGCCGGGCGGCGGCGGCGGCGGAGGGGGTGCCGGCGGCGGCGGTGGCGGAGAAGGGGGCGGCGGAGGAGGAGGCGGCGGCGGAGGTGACGGCGGCGGTGGTGGAGGAGGAGGCGGCGGCGGAGGTGACGGCGGCGGTGGTGGTGGAGGAGAAGGGGGCGGCGGAGGCGGCGGCGCGGGAGGCGGCGGCGACGGAGGGGGG
>JAEUQE010001084.1 GCA_016789785.1 Bryobacterales bacterium | reverse complement strand
CGTTCCCTTACTACACCAGCGTGAACGTGCGCGTTCCCAAGCTGGGCAGTTCCGTCTATCACAGCTTCCTGCTGAGCGTGGAGCGGCGTCTTGCCAACGGGTTCGCATTTCTCGGCTCCTACACTTTCGCCAAGCTGATCAGCGATAGCGCGATCGTGCCGGTGAACTTCGGATCGGTGGAAGTGGGTTCGGACAATGGCTATCAGAACGGAAAGTACGACCGGCGCGCGGAGCGTTCGGTGGATCCCACCGATGTATCGAACCGGCTTGTGCTGAGCGGCATCTACGAACTGCCGTTCGGCAAGGGCAAGCGCTATGCATCCGGCGGCGGCGTGTCGAACGCCATACTCGGCAACTGGCAGTTGAACGCGATCGGCACTATTCAGAGCGGGCTGCCGCTGGTGATCCGCGGAGCGAACAACTTCCTCGCCAACCGGCCGAATTCGACGGGGCAGAGCGCGAAGCTGGACAGTCGCACCCCGGAGCGCTGGTTCGATCCGCGAGCCTTTGTGAATCCGCCCAACTTCACGTTCGGCAATGTGGGCCGCACGCT
>JAEUQE010001083.1 GCA_016789785.1 Bryobacterales bacterium | reverse complement strand
CGGGCTCAAGCCCGCCCTCGTGCGGTATGGATCACATGGATGATGATCGAAGGCGCTCGCTCCGATACTTGCCGTCGTGAGCGTCGGGATGGCAATGGCGGGCCTGGGCCCGCCCTACGGCTGTGCGGCGAAGCGCTCCAGCGACGCCTGGATCAGCGCCTTCGCTTCCTTCGCATCGCCATAGCCGTTGAGCTGCACGGGATTGCGACCCTTCGGCAGGTCCTTGTAGACGCGGAAGAACGCCTCGATGCGCTGGCGTTCGATCTCGGGCAGGTCGGCCAGGTCGCCATGTCCGGCGCAAACGTACCAGGTGCGTTCGTCGTTCAGCCGCGACTCCCAGGTGACCGTGCCGTCGCCCTCGTCCGTCAGTCCGAAGCGCAGTGCGCTGCCCAGCAGGCCCTGCACCAGCCGGAAGTGCCGGGGCGTCGGTGCCTGCCCGGCCACGTACAGCACGCGGTCGCAGTCCTTCAGGCGCGCGAAGCTTGTCGCCAGCTCGGTCTTCAACAGGCTTGCCGCGTGCAGCGTCGCGGGGTCGGGCGCCACGAGCGTGTCGT
>JAEUQE010001082.1 GCA_016789785.1 Bryobacterales bacterium | reverse complement strand
AGGAGTACGCCAAGATCGGAATCGGCTACTGGTGTACCCACGATACCGACGTCATTCCCACCGACCAGCTTGGCCGCGCGGGCCAGGACGAAATTGTCGGCCGCATCGGCGAATCGCTCAAGAAGAACGGCTTGGCCTGTTCCATGGTCACCACCGAAACGTTCCACCATCCGGTGTGGGCCGCCAGCCCCGCGCCGCACGCCGCGCAGGTGCGCGAGTACGCCAACTGGCGTGTGGAAAACACCGTCTCCATTGGCCACCAGTTGGGCGCCAACTACGCCGTCTATTGGCCCGGCGCCCTTGGCTATTTCATTCAGGGCGCGATGGACGAGTTGCAGACGCTGAAGTGGTACGCCGAGTGCATCAACGCCGCCTGCGATAAGGACATCGAACTGGCCGCCAAAAACGGCCGCGCCACGCTGAAGCACTGCATGGAGGCCAAGCCCTTCGAACCGGTGGCGGAGATTCTGTTGCCGACTTCCGATTCCATGCTCGCCCTAATTTTCTCCGGTCTCATCAAGCACCCGGCCATGGTGGGCCTGAACCCGGAATACC
>JAEUQE010001081.1 GCA_016789785.1 Bryobacterales bacterium | reverse complement strand
TGGTCAGCACGATGCCAGGAACATTGCGCGGGCGCAGGCGCAAGGCGGCATCGACCTTGGCGTACTGGCGTTCACTGGCCATCTTGGCGGCAAAGTACAGCGCGACGTCATGGCCATCGACATTGAGCTCGCCCAGAAAGACCGGCTCATCGTCCTGGTGCTTGCCGCGCACGCCCTGCAGCGCGGCCCCCAGAGCGGTGATGATCTCCTCGCGCAACCATTTCAGATGCACCTTCCAGCGTCTGGCGTGCTGGGCAGGCAACACCACATCGGTGCCGGTCAGCGGATCACGGTAGCGCACCCGATTGCTGTCGGTGCAGCGCTCCAGCGTGACAAGGGTGCGCTCGCCATCGGCCAGCTCGACGACCTGGCACTCGTTGACCTTGGGCCGGATGACGCCGCCCAGTTTCCAAGTCTTGCCGCGATCATCGGAGTAGATCGTGTGCGAACCGGAGAGGTGTTTCTTCTCCACGGGATCATCGTAGTTGTGGTCGCACGGGATGACGAGACGGCCGGCATGCGGGCCGTGCTTGATCTGGATGCCGACGCCGGGGCC
>JAEUQE010001080.1 GCA_016789785.1 Bryobacterales bacterium | reverse complement strand
CGGGTGAGGATGCGGGCACGGAGACCGAAGTGCTGGAAGCGGTGAAACTGGCGCTGGAGTTGGGCAACGACATCAACGCTGTCGATGCCAATGGCGAGACCGCGATGCATGGCGCGGCCTACAAGAACCTGCCTGCTGTAGTCCGCTACCTGGCTTCGCAAGGCGCGAAGGTCGAGGTGTGGAATCAGAAGAACAACTACGGCTGGCGTCCGCTGACCATCGCGGCGGGGTATCGTTTCGGCAACTTCAAGCCTTCCGCGGTGACCGTGGAAGCCTTTGAGGAAGTGCTGAAGAAGGCCGGTGTCCAGCCTGTAGTGGATCCTCCCAAAGATGGCATTCTGCGCTAGGGTTGGCTTGCTGCTGGCCTGCGCGTGCTTGGGGTGTGGGCAGGACATTGCGGGCTTCTGGCGCACTACCATGGAGCGGCTGGCGGCGGAGCCTATTGAGACCGCGGTGAAGGATCTGCGCGAGCCTCTGCCCTACAAGACTTATGAGGTGACATACCGATCGTTGGGCGGCGCGCGCGTGCGGGCGCTACTGGCGATGCCGATCGGCG
>JAEUQE010000107.1 GCA_016789785.1 Bryobacterales bacterium | reverse complement strand
CAGGTCGTAGCGCCCAGCCACCCCGCCGAACATCTCCCTCACCCATCGCGAAGTCTGTTCCTCGCCATGCACTCCCGCCGGTGTCGTCCCGGCCTGCTTCATGCCAGCGCCGCCTCAGTGGCGGCGAGAATCTGGTCGGAAGGCAACCCGGAGAGAATCCGGACCACGCCGATCCTTTCCGGCAATACGAAATGCACCTTGCCTTGGATCGTCTTCTTATCGGCGCCCAGGCGTGCGACCAGGGAGTGAGCCGTGATGCCATCGAGCCGCGGAATCGGCCCATAGGCACGCACGCAGCCCAGAATCCGTGTGCAGTCCTCCGCGCCCAACACGCCTGCGATGCGAGCGAGATGCGTCGCGGCGTTCATGCCAAAAGCGACCGCCTCGCCGTGCAGAAACCGCGAGTAAGCGGTCTCGGCTTCTAAAGCGTGCCCGATGGTGTGACCGAAGTTCAGAATGCGGCGCAGATCTCCTTCTTTCTCGTCGGCCGTGACCACCTCGGCTTTGATCTTGACGGATTCGCCGATGATGTCGTCCACCACTGCCGGCTCCTGTGCAAGCACATCGGCCCGCCGCTCCACCAGCACATCAAACAGCCGGGCACTGCGGATCACACCAGCTTTGATGATCTCGTAGAGGCCCGCGCGGTATTCTCTCTCGGGCAAGGTGCGCAGCACGTCCGGGTCAATCAACACCGCCAGCGGTTGATGAAAACTCCCGATGAGGTTCTTGCCGGAAACAAGATTCGCGCCCGTCTTGCCGCCCACCGCCGCGTCGACTTGGGCGAGCAGCGTAGTAGGAATCTGCAAGACCGGAATGCCACGCATGAAGATCGCGGCGAGAAATCCACCTACGTCGTTCACGATACCGCCGCCGAAGGCAATCACCACGCTGGAACGGTCGGCGCCCGCTTCCACCATCTCCACGGCCATGCGTTCGGCTTCACTCAGCCGCTTGTGCTCCTCTCCGCCGGCGAAGTAAATCACTTTTCGGAGCCTGTTTCCAAGCGCTGCTTCCAACTTTGCGCCATGCAGTTGCCAAACGTCGCGCGTGGTCACCACAAACACGGCGCCGGCTTTCGCGGGAAGAAACTCAGCGGCGCGTGCAAGGATGCCTCGCTCCACGATGGCATCGTACACGCGCGACGAAGTTTCAACTCGATAAATAGGCATACTCAACCGTTGTACCATGGAGACATCGGACAGCCTTCTGAAATACTCACTACGGACTTCCTCGTTGTCGGCGCAGGCGTCGCGGGTCTCCGCGCAGCCATAGAACTCTGCGAAGCGGGCGAAGTCGTCGTACTTGCAAAAGACAGCATGAAGGAGTCGGCGTCGCAGTACGCGCAAGGCGGAATCGCCGCGGCACTCAGCGATGACGACCGGATCGAACTCCACGAGCAGGACACCATTGCCGCCGGCGACGGGCTCTGCAATCGCGATGCGGTGCACACGCTCGTGGAAGAAGGCCCCGGTGCGATTCAGGAATTGATTCGTTGGGGCACGGAGTTCGACCGCGAAGGAACGAAGCTGCTTTTCGCCCGCGAAGGCGCGCATTCGCGGTCGCGAGTGCTGCATGCGCATGGCGACTCCACGGGCCGCGAGATTGTGCGCGCACTCTACTGGCGTGCAGCCTCGCTACCGCGCATTCGATTCGAGAGCTTCGCATCGGTGACCGATCTGCTGCTGGAAGATGGCGAAGTGGTCGGTGTGCTCGCCTTCGATGGCAATCGTGGTCAACTCATTTCAATCCGCGCACGCGCTGTCCTGCTCGCTACGGGCGGTCTGGGCCGGGTCTTCAAGGAAACCACGAATCCCGATGTCGCCACGGGTGACGGAGTCGCGATGGCATCACGAGCCGGCGCCGAGATCAGCGACATCGAGTTCGTCCAATTCCATCCGACCGCGCTGCATCTCACCGGAGCGCCGCGATTCCTGCTCTCCGAAGCTCTGCGCGGCGAAGGCGCCTATCTGCGCAACGGCAAGGGCGAGCGCTTCATGATTGCGCGCCATCCCATGGCGGAACTTGCGCCGCGCGACGTCGTATCGCGCTGCATTGTCGATGAGATCTCCCGCACCGGCGACGAACACGCATTTCTCGATCTCACTCACTTGAGCGGCATTCCACAGCGGTTTCCGCGAATCTACGAAACGTGCCGTCACTTCGGCATCGATCTCGAACAGCAGGCCGCGCCTGTGCATCCGGCAGCGCACTACGCCATGGGCGGTGTTCGCACCGGTCTGGATGGGCGCACCAACGTGGAACGGCTTTATGCGGCGGGCGAGGTCGCGTGTACGGGTGTGCACGGCGCGAACCGGCTGGCGAGCAATTCGCTGCTGGAAGGGCTTGTTTACGGTGCGCGTGCCGGAACTGCGATGAAGGACTGGACAGGCCGTCCGGTCCCGACTCGGAGCCAGCCCGCGAATCTGGTTTTCCCTTCCATCGCCGAGAGGGACCTGCGCGGCCTCGTGTGGAAGCATGCGGGATTGGTGCGCGACGGCAAGGGTTTGTGCCTCATGTTGGAGCAACTGGCCGCCACACGGCAGGAGACCATTGGGGCTCCGGAACGCGAACACTTCGAACTGCGCAGCATCTTCACCGTGGCTGGCCTCATTACGCGATGCGCCCATGCTCGCGAGGAGAGCCGGGGTGGTCACTATCGCACCGACTTCCCGGAGAAGCGCGAGGAGTTTCAACGGCACTCCATCATCCGCCAGGGATCGCAAGTGACATTCGAGTGACGCTCACGTCTCCTGACACCATGCTGTCAGGAGCCCTCCCGTAAGCTCGAATGCATGAAGATCAACTCAACCGACATCGGCATCACTACTGCCAAACTGACGGAATCCCGCGACTTCTATGTGAAGCATCTCGGCTTCCAGGCGGTGTGGGAAGGCGAGTGGTACATCCACCTGCAGAACGGCGGAATCGCGATCGGCCTGCTGCAGCCGAATCATCCTTCGCAACCCAGCGTGTTCCACAAGCCATACGGCGGGCACGGCATGTGGATTTCGTTCGAAGTGAATGACGTCGACGCCGAATACGCGCGCCTTCGCGCGGCCGGCATTGCCATGGATCTCGAGATCAAGGACGAGCCCTGGGGCCAGCGGCACTTCAGCTTCCGCGACCCCAACGGCGTCGCAATCGACGTCATGAAGAAGACGCCGATGGCCGCGGAATACCAGAGCGGATACGCCGAGTCTGCGGTAAGTTAGGGCAAGAGCTGTGTGGAGGCCGGAGCACTCGTTTCCGGCCTCCCTATTTCAACCATGAAGCGGCTGCGAGACTTGCGAAACATCGGCGCGACGATTGAGAAACGCCTCAATGAAATCGGCATCCGCACGCCGGAACAACTCGCGGACGTTGGCGCTGTGGAGGCCTGGCGGCGTATCCGCGCGAAGAATCCAAACGTCACGGTGCCCGTGTGTTACTACCTCTATTCGATCGAAGGCGCGCTGCGGGATGTGCATTGGGACGACCTGCCCACTGAGGTGAAGAAGCGCCTGGTCAAGGAAGCGAAAGGATGAGGCGCGCCGACAGGCTGTTCCAGATCCTGATGCTGCTGCGCAATCGCCGCGTAGTCACAGCCCGCGAGATCGCGGAGCGCCTTGAGATCTCCGAGCGCACCGTGTATCGCGACATGCAGGATCTCTCGTTATCCGGCGTGCCGCTCGAATCGGAAGCAGGCATCGGCTACCGGCTGAAGCCAGGCTTCGACTTGCCTCCGCTCATGTTCAACGAAGAAGAACTCGCCGCACTTCGCCTGGGCGCCGCCATCGTGCGCGCGTGGGCTGACGACAAACTCGCAAAGGCCGCCGATTCGGCGCTGGAACGCATTGAGGCGGTGCTCCCCGAAAAGCTGCAACGCTCGCGCCGGCACAACTATCTGCAGGTCCCTGATTTCTTCGTCAGCGGATCGCAGAAGCATCTGATGTCCACCATCCGTGAGGCGATCGCCGCCCGGACGAAGATGCGCATTGAATACGCCCGGGCGGATGGCGAGAACTCGCAGCGAATCATTGAGCCGCTCGGCCTGTTCTATTGGGGCGCCAAATGGACCATCGGCGCATGGTGCGACTTGCGCCGGGACTTCCGCACTTTTCGTCTCGATCGCGTGAGCGGCGCCACGGTGCTCGATCAATCCTGCGCTCATACACTTGATGAGTATCTCGAAACATGCACGGCTGAGGACTGAGATCAAGCGGCTTCGGTCACTGCAGGTCAATCCGAATCACAATCTCATCCGTATCCTCCTCTGGAACCGGCCCGCCGGGCGAGCCGTTTTCACATTCGCATCGAAAAGAAGGGGTCAGGAATGAGACGGGGGAAGTGTGCCTTGGGATTGGCGCTGCTGGCGGGGATCGCCGGTGTCGTGAGCTTTCGTGGAATGCCTGCGGTGAATGCGCAGGACACCGAGTTGCCCAATACGGGCCTGGCGGATGCGGCAACGTTTCTGCATCACTACAACAATTGGCGTGCGGCATCGAGCCGCCTGCTCGTCATCCCACTGCAGGACTACGGGCCGCTGTCCTCGGAAGCCGTGGATGCCTCGGGACAGGTGAGCATCAACCTCGGTACGGGCGCGATCACCTCCCGAGTCACGGGCCTGCCCGATGGGACATGGGAGTTATGGCTGGTGGACAACGCGAACACCCGAGGAAACAGCACGCTGCCTGATTCCGGCGACATGATGCTGAACATGGGGCGCTACCGGTTGGTGGATGGCGCTTTGGTACTGGAAGGCCGCGTGGATACCGCGCAGCTTTCGGGCTTTCAGGCCGATCGCGCGGCGGTGGTTCGCGCGGGCAGCAATCCGGCCTCGGGCTTCGTGTTACTCGGTTCCGCGAACATCTATCAGCGGATGTTGAATGGCTACGTTCGCATTGACGGCTCGCCCACTAGGCCAGTGGAGAGTGAGATCTGGCAACTCGTCGCGAGAGGCCGGGCGATCTTCACGGACGAGCGCTTCCAGGGAAACACGCGCACTTGTGGCACTTGCCATGCCGAATCCAACAACTTCACGGTGGACCCCGAGTTCATCGCGAAGCTTCCCGCCAGCGATCCGCTGTTCGTCCATGAGCGTGTGCCCGAGCTTCGCAACAACTTCGAGAACGGCGAGATGCTCCGCAAGCTGGGCCTCTTCACCGAGAATGTAGACGGCTTCGACGATCTTGCACGTAAGTTCACGTTGCGTCCGTCGATCTCACTACAGGCGATCGGAACTCAGATTCAAGCGCCGGAGCCGGTGTTCTTCGCCGACTTCACCGCCATTGGGCAGGCGTCGAATCCTGGTGAGCGCCTCGGCTGGGGCAACGATGCGCTGCCTCTCCGGGATTTCGCCATCGGCGCCATTTTGCAACATTTTCCGCGAACGCTTAGCCGCCGTGCAGGCAGCGATTTCCGCATTCCCACGGATGACGAACTGGATGCGCTGGCCGCCTATCAACTCTCCATCGGACGCGCGGAAGACTTCGATCTCAAGAAGCTGAAGCTCCTCTCCGTGCAGGCGATTCAAGGGCAGAAGCTCTATCTCGACACCGGCAATATCGGAGAGCCGGGCCACAAGAACTGCAATGCCTGCCACTTCAATGGAGGCGGCACCACGGCGTTCGGTCTCAATCCCGGAGCGCCGGGCTTTGCGCCGGTTCTTGATGCGAATCCTCGCGGCTTCAACGGCACCTTCGGGACGAACGTCAGCGGCCTGTCCGCGGCACTGATGCTCAATCTCCCGCGCGATGGAGGCTTCGGCCGTGTTCCCCTTCCGAACCGGGCATTCGGCAATGTTGGAGTGATTCCGGATGTGGGGCCGGTTCCGGTGGAGGAGTTCAATTCCATGTCCGTCGTCGAATCCGCCGATACCGCGCCGTTCATGCACAATCACACGGTGGCGACGCTGGAGGATTCCATTGCGTTCTACGGCACACCGGCCTACCAGTCCGTGGAGAGTATTGGCGATCGCATCGCAGGGCCCGTTCCGGTCAAGATCAGCGACAAGGCCGATGACCCGGAGGTACTGGCCATCGCGACGTTCCTGCGCGTGCTGAATACGCTCGAAAACATCCGCTCGTCGATTTCGGCGGCGGAGCGTGCGCGCCGCGCTGGGCCGATGTCCGCCGCGGCCGAGATTGCATCGCTTGCCCGCGAAGAGGTGATCGACGCGATGGAGGTGATGAGCAAGGGGTCGCTGACGCAGGCTGCTGACTTTCAGATCGCGCTGTGCCGTGCACGTTTGGTTGCGGCCCGTAGCGCGCTGGAGCTGGCACGCGACGCTCGTGACCGCGGCGCAATGAACTCCGCGCTTGCGGATGCGCTGGTGCGCCTGCGCGGAGCCCGCGAGATGCTTGCCGACGTGCAGACATTGCCCGAGTCGTTCCGCCGCTAGAGGCCGTCGCTAGAGGCCGCCCGGAAGGCTTCCGCCGGAGACCATTTGGCGTCAGGATAGAGTCTGGGGTGGTGAGGAAGGTTTGACACCTCCGGTACCATCCCAGTACACTAGCGAATTGAATTAGACGCCCCAAGAATGCTACTTGCCACTGAATTCATACAGTATCTTGGACGCGAAATCGTCAAGAAGCTGCACCCTCACATTCTGGAAACTTCCGAACCTGCGGGTGGCTCACAAGTATTTGCATCCGTAATTGAGGAAGAGCTCGCCATTGAGGACCGCCTCAATGAGGAGGTTCGAGAGATCCTCGCGCAGTACACCGAGTACATGCGGCGTGAAGGCGTCAGCTATCAGGAGATGTTCCGGCGCATCAAGAACCAGATGGTGAAGGAGCGCAAGGTGATCCGCGCATCCGGCCGCGACACTGGCGATGGGATGAAGCTGTCCCGTGACAAGATCACGGACATTTCGCACAAACTGGTGGCCGCTGCGCGCAAGGAACGCTACTTCCGGCTCAAGAAGCAGCCCAACGATGTGCGCCTGGAGATCGTGAAAATCATCACGGATCTTCTCGGTATTGAAGACAAGGTCGACCGTGCCGCCCGCACGAAGATCCGCTCCCAGAAACGCGAAATCCCGGAAGGCAGCGAAGAGTGGGACCTGCTGCTTCGCCGCTATTACGCCGAGGAACTGAAACGCTTCGGCATCGATCTCGCCCGCTGAGCATTCCCTATGAAGCCACTCATCGTGGTGACCGGCAGCCTGAACATGGACTTCGTGCTGTCGATGGATGCTCTTCCCGCACCTGGACAGACAGTTCTCGGCTCAAGCTTTCAGATGTTGCCCGGCGGCAAGGGCGCCAATCAGGCCTGCGCCTGCGGAAAGCTGGCGAATGGCAGTGTGTTGGTGCGCATGACCGGGCGCGTTGGCTACGATATCTTCGCGGATCACCTGAAGGCGAGCCTGTCGGCGGCGGGCGTGGACGTCAGTGCGGTGCATGCGACGAAGGCCCAACCGACAGGCGTCGCCACGATCTGGGTCGACCGGGATGGGCAGAACTCCATCGTCGTTGCGCCGGGCGCAAATGCCGTGCTCACGCCGGCGGACATTGGAGGCATGCGCGCCACCTTCCGCAACGCCGATTACGCGCTGTTTCAACTGGAGACGCCGCTCGATACAGTCTCGACGGGACTGCAAATCGCCCGTCAGGAGGAGGCCTCCACGATTCTCGATCCGGCGCCGGCCCGGCCCCTCGATCCTGGCCTGCTTTCGATGGTGGATATCCTGACGCCTAACGAAACGGAAGCGTGTGTGCTGCTGGGGGTCCCGCCCCGGCCCATTGATCTCGATCAGGCTCCGGCAATCGCGCGCGATCTTCGTTCGCGCACGTCTGTCCGCACCGTGGTTCTGAAACTGGGAGAGAAAGGCTGCCTGTGGTGGGATGGCGAGGAGGAAGTCCATTCGCCGGCGTTCCCGGTCCATGCCATCGATACCACTGCCGCGGGCGATACGTTCAATGGTGCACTGGCGGTCGCGCTTGCCGAAGATCGTCCGGTGGGAGAGGCGTTGCGATTTGCGAATGCCGCCGCGGCACTCTCCACAACGAGAATCGGCGCGCAAGCGTCCATTCCGCCGCGCGCCGATGTCGATGCTCTTTTGAGATGAATGCCTACTTGCCCTTTAACGGGACCGTGGTCAGCTTGTTCGCCTCAATCTTAATGTCCTGATTGATGCTCCCGTTGATTGGCGAGTCGACGCGCAGTTTGTAATCGCCCGGCGGCAGCAACAATCCACCACCCGCATTGTTCAGTTCATCCACATAGCCATAGAAACGGTCGTTGATGAACACTGGGGTTACGTCACCCGCGGTTACCGAGATGAAAGATTCCGCTTCGCCGCCAGTGAAGCGCAAACGTCCATAAGGCGGAGGGGCCAGCGGTACTTCTTTCAATTTGAACTTCACTTTCGCCGTCTTGCCGGGCGCTACCGTCACCTTCGTGGTGTAGTCCTCGAAGCGCGGATCGCGGAGTGTCACTTCATGCTCACCCGGTTCCACGGAGTACTTTTCCGCCACGGTGAAGCGGCTTGCAGGGCCGGCGTACTTTCCGTCTATCCAGATCCCGGCACGTCCGGGCTTCCCCACGGCCTTAATCGCTCCCGGCTTATCCGCTCCCAATGCGAGGATGGAGCACGTGGCTGCAATCGCAGCGAGTACGAGTAATCGCATGCCTATTAGGGTATCACTCTTAGACGGTCTGAGAGCAAAACCCACCCGCCCTGCGATGGAGATCAGCGAATTTTGTAGACAAAGTAGAGACGGTTCCGGAACACGGGCTGTTCGCCTGCCAGCGGCTTCCCCAACACCAGGTAGTCCACATCGAACTGACGGTAGTGAGCGAGTGCGCCTTGAAATCCGGGCAGAAGGGCTGTCCGCCATCGAGGCTGCCACACTTTCATGAACTCACGCATGAAGTTGACCTGGCCGCCGCCTTTCCAGTCGACGAACACAGCACGCAAAGAAGTCGCACGAAACACTCCCGGCACCAATGTTTTGCCGGCATCGGGGAACAGGAAGACCGCATCGCGCGCGACGTTGCCACGCGCCCATGCGGACAGCTCATCCAATTCGGCATGATGGAGCGGCGGATAGTTGCGGACCTTTGCGAGCGCCGGCAATGCCCAATACGGCAGCACCGCCGCGATCAGCAGGGCAGCCCAAGCCTTGCGCGAAACGCTCGCCGCTGTCACAACTCCAGCGATCGCGATCACCGTGAGCGCTGCGCTTTGATAGCCGTTCGGGCCCCAATCCGTAAGCACGCTTACTGTTCGAGTGTGAGACGCGGGACTGAAGGCGACGAGAAACCACGCCAGGGCCTCCACCCATCGCTTCGACCGGGCAGCCACCACGCCAGCCGAACAGGTCAGGATCACCGAAAACGCGACCACGTAGAGGAGCGCGCGCATCGGTTGCAGTTGGGGCATCAGCGTCCACTTCATGCGTTCCAACAGCAGGTACGACGCGGGCATGCTCAGCAAACCGATGGCGGGCATCAGGGCAACAAGAATGCGCACATCCCGGTCGAGCAGCTTGCGCAATCGCCACCAGGCGCCGCAAAGCGCAGCCGCGTAGAAAAGGTGGTGCCCGATGAACGCACCTTGCCACATGGAGATCCAGTTGTACGATGCGCGCTCTCGCATCATCTTCTCAAGCCCATCGTCGATTCTCGCGAAGAACTCTTGCTTTTCTTCCACGCCGGGTTGCAACTGCGAGAGCAACAGCAGGATCAACACCGCGCCTGCCATTGGCAGCAGACCACGAATGCGCCGGCGCATCACATCCGGCGCCGAAGGAATCAGCGAAAGAACGAAGTAGGCAAGCCAGAAAGGATAAACCGCCGGCACGTGATAGAGAAATGCGGCCCCCGCGGCCACACCTCCCCACAGATGACGCCGCTGCGCGATCAGTCCGGTTGCCAGCATGACCAGCGCAATCGCGTTCGTTCGAGGATTCGGCTCGTACTCCACAACCAGCACGGACGGTCCGATGATGGTGGCGCCCAAACCGAAGCATGCCGCCACCAGGAGTGCCGCGGTTCTCCCCTGCCCCAAAGTGAGCGCGAACAGATACACGCCAAGCAGCGCGCCAAAGCGAAACACGATCTGCAGGCCGAGCAGCGTTTCGCGTGTGCCAAGTCCTGTGATCTTGCGAAGCCCCAGCGTCACCTCGTCGTACATGGTGAAGGCAACGTGCGGCTTCTGGGCGATGATGTCCTTGGTGAAGACCGAGGGATCCCACAGCCGCTCCAGGATCGGCACGTAGATCTGCGTGTCCGATTGCAAATAGGTGTGTCCGGGAAAGTGAAGAAAGCTGATGGCTGTCAGCAGCAGCAATGCACCAACCGCCCAGACATGGTCTCGCATTATCGGGGCGTCTTCTCCAGGAGTTCTTTCGCCCACAGCCTCTGAGGATTCAACTCAAGCGACTTTTCGAGCGCCTTGCGAGCGTCGGGGAACTGATTGTTCTTGCGATACGCCACAGCGAGCCACAGGTAGGCATCCGCGGATTTCGCGTCGAGTTCAATGGCCTTTTGAAAGTCCTTGATCGCGAGCGCGACGCCGCCTCCGAAACTCGGCGGCAGGTAGTAGTTGCCCACCCCGCGGCTCAGGTGTGCGGCGGAGGATTTCGGATTCAGTTCAATCGCCTTGTTGACGTTATCGAGCGCGCACCTGCCGTAGCGCAGGCCCGCCAGCACATTCGCAGGAATCACCTGGCCGCAAAGCGTACCGAGAATGCGATGATACTCCGCGTTTCCGGCCTTCAGCGCCACAGCCTTTTCGGCCGCGCGGATTCCGGCCTCCGCCGCGGACTTCGCTTCGTTGCGCAACTTCAACTCGAGATTTACTTCCGCCAGGTAGGACTCCGCAAGGGCGAGTTGATACTGTGCCGCTGCGTCTTCGGAAGCTTTCTGTACGTTCGCGGCGAGCCCGGCGATGATCTTCTCCAGGGCGGCGCGATCCTGCTTGTCACGCGCCTGCCGCAGGTCCTGAGAACCCGCGCCTGGCAACGTGGAGACAATTAGAAGAAGGGAAACTGCCAGCTTCATACTCTTCTCTTAATTCTACCGTCTACAGGTCAACGACCTCTCTCTGCGTGAACAGGAAGTAGGCGGCAAGCAAGGCGAGCAGTACACCGTTCGCCGCGATGACGGGCGGCGCGGAGAAGTCGTGAATCAACTCTCCGCACAGCAGGCTGCCCAGGGGCATGCCGCCTCGGAACGCAACGTTGTAGACACTCATCACACGGCCGCGCATCTCGTCGGAAGTGATCAACTGCACAAGGGAACTGATCATCGCGAAGCAGACGATCAGCGCCGCGCCGCCAAAGAAGAGCAGCACACAACTGAGAATCAGGTTCTTCGAGAGCGCGAAAGCGAACATCAGCACACCCAACGCGCCGAGCGTCACCAGGGTGAGTTTGCCCTTTCGCTTGATGTGACCGAACGCCGCCACAGTCAGCGCGCCTGCCACCGATCCCGCGCCCGACACCGACAGGAACAGAGTGTAAGTACCGGCGTCCTTCAGGAACACATCCTTGGCGAACACCGGCAGAAACACAATGAGTGGAATGCCGAGAAACGTCATCAAAAACGCAAGCACGATCAGCGGCTGCATCGCCCGCCGCTTGCGGATGAAGCCAATCCCTTCCTTCATGCTGTCGAGCACGGACTTCGACGTCTCCGCCGGCACATACCGCTCATGCAGCATGAGGATCGAAATAATCACCGCGATGAACGATACACCATTCAATGTGAAGCACCATGCCGCGCCCAGCTTCGCCATCGCCAGACCACCGATCATGGGCCCGATGATGCGGGCCAGGTTGAACTGAATGGAGTTCAGTGCGATGGCATTCGGCAGATCCTCCGCTTTCACCAGCCTCGGAATCAGCGCCTGATAGGCGGGGCCGCCGAACGCCTGCGCGAGCCCGGTGACGAAGCTCAGCGCAAGAATATGCCAAACCTGCACGATCTCGGCCCCGAGCATTCCGCCAAGGAGAAACGCACAACTCATCTGCGTGACTTGCGAGGCCAGCAGCAGATGACGGCGGTCGCGCCGGTCCGCGACCACGCCTCCCACCAGCGAGAAAAGCAGAATCGGAATCTCGCCGAGAAACGAGTCCAGCCCCAGCAAGCGCGATGAGCCTGACAACTGCAGCACCAGCCAGCTCTGGGCCAGTTTCTGCATCCACGTCCCGATGCTCGAGGTGCAGGCGCCCAGCCACATCAGGCGAAAATCGCGATACTGGAAAGCCTTGAAGACCCGCTTGAACAAGGGGAGACCTTACGGCAGCGGCTTTTCGCGGTGGATCAGGTGGACGATGTTGCCGTCGCCGTCTTCGAAAAACACGAGCCGGTTGCCCTGATTGTTGTATGGCTCAGTGAGGAACTTCACACCCTTCTGCTTCAGCACGCCGTGCGCGGTATCGAAATCATCCACGGCAATCGCGAGGTGCCGGATGCCGGGATCCTTCATCGCGGGGCGCGTGAATTCGCCTTCCGAAGGAATGATCTCCAGCATGGAACCGTTCGGCGCTTTCACGAAGTAGAAAACGTCGTAGCTGAAATTGATGTGAAAGCCCAGGTAGTCGCAGTACCACTGGGCGAGCTTCTTCGGGTCCGGCGAGGCGATGGCCGTATGTTCGAGTCCTTGAAACATCAACGTGATTCTAGCAGGATTACCCCCGCGATCAATGCTTCCGCGAGTTCGCAGCTACTCGAGCACAGCGGCGCCCGCCATTGCGATGAACACCTGCTTGGAATTTCCGGCGTTGCCCGCATGCTGAATCAGGAACACGCCCACCAGATCCTTCGCCGGGTCCACCCAGCCGTGCGTGCCGAACGCTCCGCCATGTCCATACGAGCCGACCGACATCAGGTTCAGCATGCCTGCCGCTTCTTTCGTCACTTCCCACGCCAAGCCGAAGCCAGTGCCGGGATTGTGGCCCGCCTTCAGATCGCCGGTGTGCAGTGAAGTCATCACGTCCACCGACGCTTTCGACACAAGGCGGGTGCCCGCGTGCACGCCACCGGCGCGAATCATGTTGTAGAAAGCCGCCAGATCCGAGGCTGTGGAATACATGCCGAATTCGGGAGCGGAGTACCGCGCGCCCTTGCGGAACTTGCGTGAGTCCCCTCCAAGAATCGTCGGCGCGGCGTCCACCAGCTTGCCGTTCGCGTGGCTGTGCACCACCACGATGCGATCCAGTTTGTCCGCGGGCGGAAACAGGAAGCTGTCCTTCATGCCGAGCGGCTGGAAAATGCGCGTCTCGAGGAACTTTTCGAAGCTCATTCCGCTGGCGACTTCCACCAGACGGCCCAGTGTCGCGATACCCGTGTTGCTGTAGAGCCAGCGCGTTCCGGGTTCGAACTCCAGCGGCTGCTGCGCGAACACCCGCACCGCATCGGCAAGCAACATGTCCATGCGCGTGTAGAGTTCGGCCAGTCCGGGAGGCGGACCCGTCATGCCGGAGGTGTGCGTCAACAGATCACGCACCGTAATCGGACGCTTGGGCTTTACCAAACTTACGCGCCCTTCTTCGCGCGAAGCCACCATCATCTGACCGCGAAACTCGGGCAGATGCTTCTCCACCGGATCATTCAGCGCAAGCCTGCCCTCGTCCACCATCATCATGATCGCTGTGGCGCAGACCGGCTTCGTCATGGACATGATTTGAAAGATCGAGTCCGTGCGCATCGGCTTCTTGTTGACCGCATCGGCCCAGCCCACGGCATCGAGCGTGCCCACAACTCCGTGCCGCGACACGAGCGTCACCACGCCCGCGAGTTCGCCGCGATCCACGTAGCCTTTCATCCGTTCCGCGATGCGCGCCAATCGCTGCGCGTCAAGACCAGCCTGCTTCAGGTCGCCAACCGGCTCGGCCTGAAGCATCAGACCAAAAGCCGCGGCCGCCGCGAGCAACATCAAGTGCATGCGTCTCATGTTCTACTTCCTTCCTTCGTCCAACACCGCTGCGTTCGCCATATCCACGAACACGCCACGGGCGCCACCGTCACTGAAACCGAGATTCTGAATGAGAAACACAGCAACGAGATCCTTCTTCGGATCCACCCAGCCATAGGTGCCGAATGCGCCCCCATGCCCGAAGGTCCCTTCCGATGAGAGGTTCAGCGTCGAGTTCGCGCCGCGCGCCAACTGCCAGCCGAGCCCCCAATTCGCTCCCGTCCCCGCGCTGTGCAGTGTGGTCATCACGTGCGTACTGAACTTCGTGAGGATGCGCTTGCCCTGATAGACGCCGCCGTTCAGCATCAGTTGATAGAACGCGGCCATGTCCTGCGCCGTCGAGTAGAGTCCGCCTTCCGGCATCGAGTACTTCGCGCCATTGCGATAGATCCGGTCGCCCATGCTGACCAGCTTGCCTTCGCGCTTCTCATACACCGAGGCAATCCGCGCCTTCTTGTCCGCCGGAGGGAAGAAGAAGCTGTCCTTCATGCCCAGCGGCTCAAAAACACGGCGGGCCAAAAATGTTTCGTAGGGCTGCCCGCTCACCACCTCAATGATGCGCCCGAGTGTCGCGATGCCAGGATTGCTGTACTGCCATTTCGTTCCGGGCTCGAACTGGAGCGGCATCTGGGAAAAGAAAATGGTGGCATCGGTCAGCGTGCGTTTCATGTCGTAGTAGAGCTGAATGCCACCGAGCCCGTCGGGAGGCATCTCGGGCATACCGGAAGTGTGCGTGAGCAGGTCACGAATCGTGATGGGGCGCGGCGGCTTGCGCAGTACAATGCGGTCCTTGTCGCGCGACTCCACCATCATCTGGCCTCGAAATTCAGGAAGGTACTTCTCCACAGGGTCGTTGATCGCCAGCAGTCCCTCTTCCATGAGAATCTGAATGCCTACCGCGGTGACGGGCTTCGTCATCGACATCACCTGGAAGATCGAGTCCGTGGCCAGCGGCGTTTTCTTTTCACGATCCTGCCAGCCCACGGCCTCCAGGCTTCCCAGCGCTCCATGCCGTTGTACAAGCGTCACGGCGCCGGCGAAGTCCTCACGATCCGCGAACTGCTTCATGCGTTGGGGAATGGCGGCCAAACGAGCGGCATCCAAGCCACTGGAACGGACATCCACTTTGACGGGTTCGGCGGCACCGAGTGTGCACACCGCAATCAGGGCGGCGACAATTATGCGTTGCATGCGGCTTCTGGAGATTATAGCCGCGCAGGAGCGGCTCTACTCGACTGGCACTTCAAAGAACAACAACTCGTTGCCAGTGGCCGCTTCCACGATGCCGCTAATGTAGAGCGTGGTCCCCTTCCGCAGGCCCGCCTGGAAATACGCAAAGCCATGCGCCGATTCGCCGGCCGGCAACATCTTCGCATGGAATCCAAGGCCTTCAATCTCGGGTGTGGCGAGCTTGTTCTTCTTCTTGCGCGGGAACGGATTCGGCAACGGGCTGCCGCCGAAGTTCGGCCTTTGCGGCCCTTCCAGATATTGCACGTCACCCGGTGGAACGGCCTCCACCTTCGAGCGGTCGGGCCCCACCAGATGCATCGTCATGTGACTCAGCCGGAGCACCTTGCCACTGTCGTTTTGCATCACCACGAGCACAGGCAGTACACCATGCTCGTAGGGATTCACTTTGCCGAAGGCACTCTTTGCCTGCTCCCCCGTTGTGAAAGGCACTGCTGCAATAGTCAGGCCCGATGCGGCCTGCTTGTTCGGGTAGCTGGATGCGGGATTCACCCGGAAGCGCTTGTCTTTGTCCGCACCCTGAGCGGCTATACTCAGGAGAAGTAACAAGCAGAAACTGCGCGTGTTCATCTATTTCCTTTATCGCCTTCTCGGCGCACTCGCCTTCCCTCTGATCCTACTCTACTTCCTCAAGCGCGGGCTGCGAGATTCCCGTTACTGGAAGGGCCTTGGAGAGCGATTCGGACAAGGTCCGGCGTCCCTTGATACGACGATTCCCGGCGGCATCTGGTTGCACGCAGTGTCGGTGGGCGAGGTTGTCAGCGCGGTGGAACTGCTGAGGCGGCTGAGGGCGCAATCGCCAGCGACGCCGCTGTTCGTCTCAGTGACGACCGTAGCGGGACGGCAGCTCGCCGAAGACCGGCTGGGACAGATTGTGGATGGGATCTTCTATTCGCCCATTGATGTTTGCTGGATCGTACGCCGTGTGTTTCGGAGGCTGCGTCCCAGGCTTCTGGTCGTGATGGAGACGGAGATCTGGCCAAATCTCTATCGCGAGGCGAAGCGCTTCGGCTGCGGCCTGGTCATCGTCAACGGCCGCATCTCCGATCGCGCAATCCCCACATACCGCCGCTGGCGCTGGGTATTTCAGGAAGTGCTTCGCTGGCCCGACCGTATTCTCGCGCAGAACCAGCAGGCGGCGGATCGCTATGCCGAACTGGGCGCACCGCTGGATCGGCTTGAGATCGCCGGCAATCTGAAGTACGACTTTCAGATCCGCGACAACGAGATCCCCGAGGCTGTTCGCGCTTTCGTGGACGCGTGCATGCCAGGCCACATCTGGATCGCGGCGAGCACAATGCCGCCATTCGAAGAAGGCGACCCCGACGAGGATGACGCCGTGATCGCGGCCTTTGAACAGCTTTCGCGCGAGTTTCCGAAACTGCTTCTCATTCTTGTGCCGCGCCGTCCTGAGCGGTTTGAGACGGCCGCCGCGAAACTGGCGTCCGCCGGGGTCCGCTTTGTGCGCCGTTCCGGCATCACCGAGGGCAATGAATTCCCGCTTCCGGGCGTCCTGCTTCTCGATACGATCGGCGAGCTCTCCTCCATCTTTCCGCTGGCCTCCGTCGTATTCATGGGCGGTACGCTGCCCCACCGCGGCGGGCACAACATTCTGGAACCAGCATTCGCCGCGAAACCAGTGATCATCGGCCCGCATATGGAGAACTTCCCTGACATCGCTGAGGAGTTCCGCGGTCAGAAGTGCGTTGTCTGCATCGATTCACCGCGGGAACTTGGTCCAGCGGTGGCGAGGCTGCTTCAGGACGAAGCAGCGGCGGCGGGTCTTGGCCAGCGGGCGAAGACCCTGGCGGAGTCCAAGCGCGGCGCAGTTACCCGGGCTCTCGACGCGATTCAGGAAGCGCACCGGAATTCGGTTCCGCGCCGGCATCGCACGATCGTGGCGCGCATGTTCCTATGGCCGCTTTCCCGGCTGTGGCGCCTAGGGCTGACGTTGGATCGAAGCCGCAAGCTTCGCCAGCGACAGAAGGTCTCTGCTCCAGTAGTCAGCATCGGCGGACTTGCAATGGGGGGAACCGGCAAAACGCCACTGGTGGGCTATCTCGCCGAACACCTCGCCTCGCGCGGTCTGCGTCCGGCGATTCTCACACGCGGATATCGCCGGGGATCGCCGGAGAAGCAAACCATCGTGTTGCCCGGCGAAGAATGCTGCACGGCCCGCACGGGCGACGAAGGACAGATCCTGCTTCGAGCCGGGCACGCCGCGCTGGGCATTGGAGCCGACCGTGCCATGAGCGCGCGCATGCTTCAGGAGCGATGGAAGCCTGGAGTGTTTCTGCTTGACGATGGGCTGCAGCATTGGCGCCTGGCGCGCGACGTGGAACTCATCGTCATCGACGCCATCGACCCCTTTGCCGGGGGCGTGTTTCCACTGGGCCGTTTGCGCGAACCGCTCAGCGCGCTGCGCCGCGCGTCCTGCTTCCTGGTGACCCGCAGCGGTCCTGACTCCTGGCCAGGTCTCGAAGATCGCCTGCGCCGCTACCAGCCATCGGCGCCGGTGTTCTATTGCCGCACGGTGCCGCTCGAGTGGGTGAGCATTTCGGGTGAGAGGGTCGAGCCCCTCACCGCACTACCCCATCAAGAAGTGGCTGCGTTTTGCGGGCTGGGAAATCCCGCGTCCTTTTGGAAGACGCTCAAGGAACTCGACCTGCGCCCCAGATTCCAGTGGGCTTTCGGCGACCACGAGTCCTACCGTCCGCGTCAGCTTCAGCGGCTGCGGACACAGGCTGCCGCCTCCGGGGCCACTGCCCTGCTCATGACCGAGAAGGACTTTGTGAATCTACCCAGGGAAACGCCGCATCTACTTCAAGGAGTCAGTGCGTACTGGCTTCGTATGAGATTTGAGATTGACGCGGAAGAGCGGTTTTGGAACTGGCTAGTACCGCGCCTTGTCCCTCGACAATGAGCCTTGTGCTATAACCATTGAGGTTTGGCCTCTTTTCGAAACCATGCATTCTGGTACAAACGGGATTGATCGAACTGGTTCGTTCGCTCTCGTCACGTATATCCCCGATCCGCTGGGCAAGTTCCTGGACGACCTGCGGCTCGATCTCGTTCCCGGCTGCGATCCACATGCGCACGTCACGCTGATGCCTCCACGGTTTCTTCCGTCCACGGAAGAGCTTGCGTGGAAGCACATCCTGGATCACACCAGCCACATACCGGTGTTCGAGTTGGAGGCGCTCGAGATTCGGGTATTCCCGAAGACCAACGTCATATACATCGAACTTGGCGAGGGCCGCGACACGCTGGCAGAGCTTCACGGTGTGCTCAACGCCGGAGCTCTGGCGTATCAAGAGCCCTATCCGTACCATCCGCACATCACGCTGGCGCAGGAGGTTCCCGCGGAGTCAGTGGACGCTGTTGTCGAGTCCGCACGGCGCGCCTGGGCCATGGCCCCTTACTCCAGACGGTTCCCCGTGGAGCGGTTGACCTTCGTGCGCAACGCGGGCGGGAACGACTGGATCGACCTTGCATCGGTGGAATTGCAGCGCCAACCAGTCCCGGTACCAGTCCGGCTGCGATAAGCCGAGTTCCGCCTGCCTTACACGCGGATCGGCATGCGGGAGCGCCTACATGCGAGGCGCGTAATATCCTTTTCTTGCGCGGACTACCAGATCCTTACGAGCCCTCACCTTGATGTCGACCATATGATAGAGCCCATCGGCCTGCAGCGGCTCAGGACGGTACAGCAGATTGTACTGCGACCTCAACTCGTTTGAGATGTTCTCGAAGGACTGTGCCAGATCCTCCACCTTGAATGGGAACAGCGCGAGCCCGCCCGTCTCCTGCGAAAGATACTTCAGAATCTTGTCGCCGTCAGATTCCATGCGGGTGATGTTCGTCGACACCGTGTAGATCACAACGTCGGCCTTCTGCGCCATTTCCAGGGCTTGCTCTCTGGTATAGCGGCTCTGGTTGTCATCACCGTCGCTGAGAATCACAATTGCGCGGCGGAACTTGTGGCGGGGCTGATCCTTCATCAACCGGTCGCGGCATGCGTTGAAGATCGCATCATAAAGCGCCGTGCCACCGCCCGGCCGGAGATCGCGAATTCCCTTCACCAGCTTTTCGTGATCGTCGGTAAGGTCCGAAACAAGCTCGGCAGCCGTATCGAAACTCACCACCATCGCGCGGTCGACACGCGGACGCATCAGACTGTTGAGGAATTCGATGGCCGCCTCCTGTTCGAAACGGAAGCGGTCGCGGACGCTGTTGCTCGTGTCGATTAGCAGAGCGAGCCGCAAGGGCAGGTCGCTCTCGGCGGTAAACTCCAAAACGTTTTGCCGTTTCTTGTTCTCGAAGACGTCGAAGTCGTCCTTCGTGAGGTTCGTCACGAAGCGGCCTTTTTTATCAGAAACCGTATAGAGGATGTTCACGCGAGTGACGTCCAGCGTGATGCGGCTCTGCGGATCGTCGGCGATCGGCTTGGCTTGCTGAGGCGGGGAGGGATTGTTCTGGGCCCAAATCCCCAGTCCGAGCGCGGTAACGCTGGCAAGACCGGTAAACAACTTGAGGGTCAAAGACAACTTCATGGAATAAGCTTCTTGATTCGATTATAGGAGCGTCTTCATCCAGCGCTCAAGCTCGGGCGCGAGCGGAGCCTCAACCGTAACAATCGTTCCAACGGCCGGACTCATGAAACGAATGCGATGCGCATGAAGAAAGAAGCGGTCGAGACCGGGCGCTGTCCGGCCTCCATACAAGCGGTCGCCGGTGACGGGATGACCGATGCTCGCCATGTGCACGCGGATCTGATGCGTGCGGCCCGTGCCGATCCGCACCTCCACCAGCGTGTGACTCGCAAACCGCCGCAGCACGCGATACTCGCTCAATGCCGCGCGTCCACTTCCTAAACGGGCAGTCATCTTCACGCGGTGCACGGGGTCCCTCGCGATGGGCTTCTCAATGCGTCCGCGATCCGCCTTCACCACACCGTCCACCATGGCGAAGTAGACCTTCTCGACGCGGCGTTCCGAAAACTGCGCCGCAAGCTGGTGATGCGCCGCATCATTGCGCGCCACCAAAAGCACACCGCTCGTCTCCTTGTCGATCCGGTGCACAATGCCTGGCCGGAGATCGCCGGCCGCGGAGGAGAGTTGCTGGAAACGGTGAAGCAGTGCGTTGACGAGCGTGCCTGAGTGGACACCCGCACCCGCGTGCACCACCATACCCGCGGGCTTGTTCACGGCAATCACGGAGGAGTCCTCATATAGGATTTCGACAGGAAGGTCTTCGGGTGTCGCCTGAAGAGGCGGACGCTCGGCCGGCTCAACCGTGATGGCCTCTCCCCCTCTCAAGAGCAGCGAGGCTTTGGCCGGAGCCCCCGCCACCTGCACACGCCCCGCTTTGATCCACTCCTGCAGCAAGGCGCGGCTGTGTTCGGGAAAGGCCTGCTTGAGAAAGTGGTCCAGACGCTTGCCCGCGTCCTCCGCCGTGGCTAATGCTTCGAGTGCCAACCTCCGATGATAGACCGAACTTCATCCGCCAGAAAAATGTTGGAATAGAAGAACTATGCGCAAATTCATCGGGAAGATCCTCGCCTGGATTGGCGGGCTGGTAGTGATCGGTGTCGTGTTCATCATGGTAGTGGCAACCTTTGCGCGTTCGTCAAAGGGGAAAGTGCCCGCTCAAACGATTCTCGAGGTGAACCTCGAGACTGCCGTGCTCGAAGATGAGCCTGACGATCCCTTTGCCAAACTCGTTGGCCAAAGCACGCCTGTACTTCGCGACATCGTGGAGGCTTTGAAGAAAGCTGAGGACGATACACGCGTCGCCGGGATCGTCGCGAGAATCGGCGCAGCCCCTATGAGCATGGCTGACGCTCAGGAGATCCGCAACGCCGTGGCCGCGTTCCGCGCAAAGAAGAAGTTCGCCATCGCATTCGGCGAGACCTTTGGCGAGTTCGGCCCTGGCAACACGTCATACTACCTCGCCACGGCGTTTGACGAGATCTGGCTGCAACCCTCGGGCGACGTCGGCCTCACGGGACTCGTGATGGAAGGCATGTTCCTTAAGGGCACATTCGACAAGCTCGGGATCGTCCCACGCATGGATCATCGCTTCGAGTACAAGAACGCGATGAACATGTACACCGAGAAGAAGTTCACCGCGGCACATCGCGAGGCCATGGAAAAGATCCGCGACTCCTTTTTTGATCAGATGGTGGATGGCATTGCGAAGGGACGCAAGCTGACCGCCGATCAGGTGAAGGCGCTTGTGGACAAGGGACCATTCCTCGGCAAGGAAGCCGTGGACGCGAAGCTGGTGGATGGCATCGCTTATCGCGACGAGGTCTTCGAGAAGGTGAAGCAGAAAGGCCCCTCCGGAGCCGAGATGCTGTATCTCTCCAAGTATCTCGATCGCGCGGGGAGACCTCATGACTCTGGCCCCGTGGTCGCACTCATTCACGGCACAGGCGGCGTCACGCGCGGTAAGAGCGAATACTCGCCTGGCGGCGGCGGGACGATGGGTTCGGAAACGGTGACAGCGGCCTTTCGCGACGCGATCCGCGACAAGAACGTGAAGGCGATTCTGTTCCGAGTCGATAGCCCCGGCGGCAGCTACGTTGCCTCGGATGCGATCTGGCGCGAAACGATCCGCGCGAAGAAGGCAGGCAAGCCGGTGATCGTTTCGATGGGGAGTGTCGCCGGCTCGGGCGGTTACTTCGTCGCAATGGCTGCCGACAAGATCGTCGCACAGCCCGGCACCATCACCGGCTCGATTGGCGTGCTCGGCGGAAAGCTGCTCACCAACGGACTGTGGGACAAGCTTGGAATCTCGTGGGACGAAGTGCACGCGGGACAGAATTCGCGGATGTTCTCGACAACGGCGGATTATTCCAAGGAGGAATGGGACCGCTTCCAACAGTGGCTCAACCGCGTGTATGAGGACTTCACATCGAAGGTCGCCGAAGGGCGTAAGTTGCCCAAGGAGAAAGTGCAGCAGATCGCCAAAGGCCGCATCTGGTCGGGCGCCGATGCGAAGTCCATCGGTCTGGTGGACGATCTCGGCGGCTACGACGTTGCGCTGAAGCATGTGCGTCAGGCGATCAAGATCAAGGACTCCGATACCGTCACGCTCCGCACCTATCCTCGCAAGCGCACGCCGTTTGAGGCGCTCACAGCGAAACTCAGTGGTGATGAGGGCGAGTCAAGCGAGGCCAAGCAGGCTGAACTCATGTTGAAGATGATCGAGTCCATCCGTCCGGTCATGAAGGTGATGAAGTCGATCGATGCAACGCAGCACGACGTGTTGTCGATGCCCGAAATCCGAGTGCGGTAAAGCCCGCATCCTGCCTATCCGAAGGAGACATCATTGATTCGAAGCGCAATCGTACCCGTAGCCGGCCATGGCACACGGCTGCTGCCGGCCACCAAGTCGCAACCGAAGGAGATGCTGCCAGTCGCGCGAAAGCCGATCGTGCAGTATGTGGTGGAGGAACTTGTTGCCAACGGGATTGAGGAGATCCTCTTCGTCACCGGCCGCAACAAGTCTTCGATTGAGAACCACTTCGACAACGACCCCGAACTGACACGCGTTCTGAAGCAGGGCAACAAACATGATCTGCTGGCGGAACTCGATTTCGAGGATCTGGATGCGCATTTCTTCTACACGCGCCAGCGGGCGCAGCGCGGTCTTGGCGACGCCGTGATGTGCGGTGCGAACTTCGCCGGAGAACAGCCGGTGATCGTCGCACTTGGCGACTCGATTCTCGGCCTGAATGCGCAATCGAAAGCAGTTGCCCGCATGATGGAGTTGTTCGATACCAAGCGTGCCAGTGCGGTCATCGCCGTGGAAGAGGTGCCGCACGACGAAGTGCGCCACTACGGCGTCGTCGATGTAAGCGAGAACCCCGACGGTACGCTGCTGATCTCGCGAATCGTCGAGAAGCCGTCTCCCGAGGAAGCGCCAAGCAATCTCGCGGTGGCGGGCCGGTATGCGTTCTCGCCTCTCATCTTCGACATGATCCGCCGCGTTCAGCCCGACAAGCGCAACGAGATCCAGTTGACTGACGCGATCCAGATGCTCTGCGAAGAGGGCAAGCGCGTACTCGCGCTGAAACTGCCGCCTGAGGATCGGCGCTACGACATCGGCAACTTCCCGAGCTATTTCGAAACGTTCGTCGAGTTCGCGCTGGCGGATCCCACCTACGGCAAGGACTTCCGCGTCACGCTGGAAAGGCTGCTGGAAAAGTCGAAATGACCGTTCGACGAGGCTTCCTGCTGCTCACCGCACTGGTAGCCGTCGCGCGCTTCTGCCATCTCAACATTGTTTGGGTGGAGGAAGCCTATCCCATGGCCGCGGCACTGGAGATGCTTCGCGGCAAAATGCTGTATCGCGACATCTGGTTTGACAAACCGCCGCTGTTTCCTGCCTATTACGCGCTGTTCGGTGCGTGGCACGGTTGGCAGCTACGGCTCGCCGGCGCCCTGCTTGTGCTTGCTTGTTGCTTCTGCGCGTTTCTGCTGGCGAGAGAATGGTGGACCGAGCGCGAAGGACTTGCAGCCGCTGGATTGCTCGGCTTCTTCCTGACCTTCGGCATTCCGTCCGCGGTGATGGCGGCGGCACCGGATCTGCTCATGATCGCACCGCACTTGCTTGCGATCTTCTTCTGCGTGCGGGAGCAGCCCGTTCGGGCAGGGCTTGCCTGTGGTGTCGCGATGCTGATCAACACGAAAGCCGCATATGTTGGCGCGGCGTGTCTTGCCTGGCACTGGAGATCGGCACATCTGCTGGCGGGCGGGTTCGTTGTGGCGCAGGCTCCCGCGCTGTTGTGGCTATGGTCGGGAGGCGCGCTTGGCGCTTACTGGCAGCAGGTCTGGCAATGGGGCTTCCTCTACAGCACGGATTCCCCTTACGCATCGCCATTGGCAGAGGGGCTTCGCCGCACCCTGAACTGGGTGGGCTTTCACGCCACTCTGGCCGCCGGAACGGTGCTCTACTTCCTGCGGCGCGAAGGGGCTCGAGTGCGGCCCGCCATCTGGTTGCTCCTGTCGGTGGCGGCCGTCGCGGCGGGCTGGCGGTTCTTTCCGCGCTACTACTTCCAACTTCTTGCGCCGATGGTCGTGCTGGCCGCTTGGGGATTGTGCGCGATGCGCGGACGGTGCCGTCTGGCCGTGCTTGCCCTGCTGCTGATCCCGCTGATTCGCTTTGGGCCACGCTACATCCAGGTGGCGACGGGTCAGCCGTGGGGCGATCTGGCGCTACACGACGATAGCCGCGACGTTGCCGCCTTTCTGCGCGCACGAGGAGCGCGGTCACTTCTGGTGTGGGGCTACCGGCCTGACGTCTACGCCCACTCGCGCATTCCAGCCGGCACGAGATTCCTGGATTCGCAGCCACTCACCGGAGTGATCGCCGACCGTCACCTTGTGGACTCCCGCCCGACGGCGCCGGAACTCGCAAAACAGAATCGACTATCGTTGTTTCAAACAAATCCCGATGCGATTGTCGACGGGCTTGGTCCGCTGAATCCGGCATTGGCGATCAGTTCCTTCGACGATCTCCGCCCGTGGCTTGCGCACTACGAGGTGATCCATCGCACGCCGCGATCGACGGTGTATCTGCGTAGGCCGGAGAGTCGTTGAGGGCTCACTTCACCCGGCGCAGCAACTCTCGTTTCCAGACCTCGGCCAATGCGGGACACTCCGCAAGTGCGCGCGCCGCCTCAGCATCATCCTTGCGAAAGTGCAGGATCTGATGCGCCAGCGGCACCGGCCATTCCGGATGAGGCCGCTCAATCAATGCAAACGAGTCGCCGGCTTGCACGCTACCCTCTTCGATCACGCGAATGTACCAGCCTGTACGTCCAGTCTGATTGATCGTGACTACAAGGTCGCGAATCCCCCAACGCCGAGCCTGTTTCCAACAAGGCTGCCGGGGCTGGCTGACCTGAACCACCGCGCCTCCGAGGCGATACACGTCGCCGACCGCGACATCAGCCTCTTGCATTCCCGTCACGGAGAGATTCTCGCCGAATGCGCCGAAGGGCAGCGGATCGGCAAAGACACCTGGATGCCAAGCTGCGTAATGATCGCCGCTGTAAACAAGCACTGCCTTGTCGGGACCGCCGTGGTTCTTGCGGTCCGCCTGCTCATCACCAGTGAAGCCGAGTTCCCCAAGCCACACCGGACCTTCCACGGGCTGCTTGAAGGTCGCCGTCGTCCAGGCGCCCTCCGGCGAAGGGAGAGTCTGCACCTTTCCGAGTTGCAGCGAGACCACCGTGCTCATGAGTTCCCAGGATAGCGCCCTGCCTGATTAGTATCTCGCAAGCACAGGCGCCCTCATTCCACAGCACCAAATGCGATCCGACACATTTCGGCAACTCGGTCCAGGTCAAAAATCTTCCAGGCGAGATGAGATCCCGAATTGGAATCGGTATCGCTCGCCAGAAATTGTGTGACGGCCTCGTCAATGATGTCGGGCGCAACGGTTCCAGTCACCTGCTGGACTGGCCCTCCTGCGCAGCCATAGGAGATTGTGTAGCTGAAGGATCTCTCGTAGGGTGGACAAAGAGTCATCCGAACAAGATACGGGTCGACGTTGGCCTCCGGGGCAAGTCGAAATCCGGGAGATGAGATGAGGTGCCAGGAACCCAACGCTGATTCGTGGAACTCCCAGCGGGGGTCTCGGCTGGTCATCTGGAAAGCGCAGTTAGGCCCCGGAACGAGATATCTAGCGTTCACGAACAAGTCCTGTGCCGCTACGACTCCCGCGTTCCGAATGATGACCTGCTTCCACACTGAGATCGCCGTGGCGCCGATCGCGGGAGACGGCTCCCCTCCCACACCCCACATGACAAAAACCGATGGAGCCGGATGTTGGCCAAACATGCTGGCAAGAAAGGAGTGTGGCGCCGGTAGGAACTCAGAGCCTATGCGAATGAAGTACCGATCAGTGTGACGACCGACAATACAGCAGTGCGGCCGATACTGGCTCATGGGTACAAGGGAGACAACGAACCCTTCCTGGGCTCCTGGCCTCTCGAACGCGTGATGGCTGAGCTTGCTGTGGCGAGGTACCGTACAGCTTGAAGCAGTGCCTTCAAGCCAACTGGCAAAACGCCTAGGTCTCTTGATCGGGCATTTCCCATTCGGCAAATCTCCCCGTTTCGGGTCTCTACGGCAGTCGACGCCCCAAACGATGACTCCCCCTTCGGCGTTTCCAAAGCCGGCAATGGCGCGGGCTAAGTTTTCGCGGTCTGTGTCATGAAGCCGCTCCCCGTCCCCATTATTCGCCGACCGCTTGTAGTCGATGAAGAGACCCTCGGAGACCTCCTCAGAGATTAGTCGATCGATCATGCCCTCTCCGGTGGCTTTGAACTCACTGAACAGTTCGTCGGCGCGGCTTCTGTTAGACATCTTCTCAATTTAACGCCAATTCGGACAGATGAAAATGCTCTGGTATCGCGCGAAACGTGGTTAAGCCGCCACCCCACCCACACCACAACGGAGTTCCCGGCGCGCTCCATACCAACGTTACTCACCAGCTAAACTGTGGAAGTGATCGAGACGCCGATGCGGGAGGTCTACGAGCGCCGCCGGTCGGCCAGTTGGCGCGATCGCTTACGCCGTCTCCTGGAACCGCCCTCGCCCCTCATCCACAATCCCACCGAAGACCGCGGCTACCCTCTGGGTGCGCGCAACCTCTACATAGGAGGCGCGGGAGCCACCACGCCGGGCTACTTCAATCTCGACATCGTGCACACGCCCGGTCTTGACCTTGTCGCCAATGCCGAGGCTCTTCCATTTCGCTCGGCGGTCTTCGATCGCGTGGAGTGCGACGCGGTGCTGGAGCATGTGCGTCATCCGGAGCGCGTGATTCGCGAGATCGCGCGTGTGCTCCGCGGTGGCGGCTATGCGCATCTGGTCACGCCGTTCTGCCATCCGTTTCATGCATACCCGCATGACTATCGCCGCTTCACGCTGCAAGGGCTGAAACTGCTGTTGCCGCCCGAATTGGAAGTGGTGCACGAAGGATGGCGTACCGGACCCATGGCGACGATGCTTGTCTTCACGATCGAATTCGCAAAGCAGATTCTACCGTGGAAATGGTGGCGAGCGGCCATGCATCTGCTGCTTGGCTGGACCCTGTGGCCACTGCGCTATCTCGATCTCCTCTTCTTTCGCCGTGCCGATGTGGGACGCATCGGGAATCACTGTTTTCTCTGGCTACGAAAGGTCAAAAACGCGCGTTGACGATGATGTCGGAATACGCGGCAGCGTCCACTCCGATGTGCAAGGTTCGGGCCTTTGCATCGTATCGCCACTTGCCCGGCGCGATTGGCCCTGCTGCCTGCGTCTCCTGATACTGCGGGCCTTGCACTTGCTCCACCGCCACGGGCTTGTCCATGTGATGCAGCACCCACTCATACTTGCGATACACCTTCGACTCGATCTCCACACGATAGATATCGGCCGCGGGACTCGCATGGGCCTGTGTGTAGTCGGCGACCGTTGGTTCATAGATAAAGAACTCGCCGCCGTTCTTCGGGAAGTAGTGCAGTTCCGTCGGATCGCCCGGATTCACACCATTCCTCGGGATCACCGATCCGCTCTTCACCAGCACCATCACTCCATCCGAGGGCGCATCCATCATGACTTCCCGCTTGCCCGAGTACGTGCGGCCGGTATCCCA
>JAEUQE010001079.1 GCA_016789785.1 Bryobacterales bacterium | reverse complement strand
TCATCTCCAAGGAGATCATGGAGCAGGCGAAGCTTGCCATCCATTCCGACCGGGTGACTCCCGTGAGCAAGTGCACGGTGTGCGGCAGCGACGCCGCTCCCAACTCCACCGAAAACCTGTGCTGGGTCTGCCGGCGGCTGAAGATCAGCGCATGGCGCGACGCCGACCAGCAAATGGCAGCTTCCGAGTAAGCCCTACTCGAACAGGTATTCGTATTCGGCGGGGTCCAGCCCGAGTTGTTCCAATTCCCGTGGCAGTTCCGCGCGGAGTGTTTCGGGTGTATTCTTCACCCACGCTTCCACCACCGTCTGCACTCCTACCCGATTCTTGCCTTCTTCTTCGGCAAGCGTCTCGGCGGCGGAGCGCAAGGACTCCTCGGTGCGTTCGCGCACCGGGCGGGGAGTGCGGGTGAGTATGCTCTGCAATAGGTCTTCAGCTGCGTCGTTCCAGTTCATCGGGGATAGGATACCTAAGTTGGCCTAGGGGATTCACCTCATCCCTATTGATCCCGATTCCGCCGATGAACAAGATAGCGATGCACAGCCCCCCAACGCAG
>JAEUQE010001078.1 GCA_016789785.1 Bryobacterales bacterium | reverse complement strand
CCGCCGACGGTCCGATCCTGGGTCCAGTGTTCGGGGGGAATCGCGCCGGCGTTGACCGTCATGACGAAGCTTTTGGGCTCGCCGACGGTGGCCAGCAGCGCCTTGATCTTTTGCACCTGCGGCGCGAAGCGGCGGTTGAAGCCCACCATCAGGAGGGGCAAGGCGCAAGGCGCAAGGTTAAAGGAAGAAGAGGACCAGCGGTCTTCGCTCTCGCCCATCGGACTCCCTCCCCCCTCGCGGTGGAGGGTCGGGGTGGGGGGGCTAGCTGCCCCACACGCCTGCTCGATCTCCACTAATTCCTCCCGTGTCAGACACAACGGTTTTTCGACGAACACCGCCTTGCGGGCGCGCAGCGCCTGGATGACATGGCGGGCATGGCTGTCGTGGCGGGTGGTGATGACGACGGCATCGACGTCGGGATCGGCGAAGACCGTGGCGGTATCGGTGGTGGTCGCCGCGAAACCGAACTTGCGCCCGGCATGCAGGCCGCTCACCCCGCCGTTGGAAGCGACCGTTCGCAGCCGCCCACCTGCCGCCTTGAAGGCGGGGATCAACA
>JAEUQE010001077.1:287-557 GCA_016789785.1 Bryobacterales bacterium | reverse complement strand
CTGGCCGAGGACCGCGGTCGAGCCGCCAAAACGCGCCTGCCAGTTGGAGTAGGTCAGCATTACGGCCGCGCGACCATCGAGGCCCCCGATCTGTTCATGTCCCGCGCGAAACCCTTGACCCAACACCGGCTTCACGCCGAGCACGTCAAGGAACGTGGGTGACACCACCGCCGCGGGCGCCTGGGTGGCCTCGCCCGTGCCGGCCACGGCGACGGTTCTCCCGGCGACGAGGGTGAGGCCCTGGAAGGCGCGGACCCGGCCCGCGAGGTC
>JAEUQE010001077.1:0-277 GCA_016789785.1 Bryobacterales bacterium | reverse complement strand
GAAAATTGAGATACGAGATCCCGTACCCCGACTGGGCATCGCGTCGCTGGACCTCCCGCAGCACGACGAGACGTGACTCGTCGGCCACCGCCAGAGGCCGGAAAAGCACGGCATGCAGGATCGAGAAAAGGGCCGTGTTTGCGCCGATACCGAGGCCGAGGGTGACGACCACGGCGAGCACAAAGCCCGGAGAACGGCGGAGCGAGCGGACCGTCGTGCGCAGATCGCGCCAGCCATCATCGAGCCAACGCCAGGACCAGCCGTCGCGCGCCTGTTC
>JAEUQE010001076.1 GCA_016789785.1 Bryobacterales bacterium | reverse complement strand
TCAACGGAGAAACGGAACGAATTCAGGTCGCATCTCGTACTCGTTTAACGAGTCTTATGCTAGATACGATGATGAATGCGGGCGTTGGCGGGAAGCGGGGGAAATGAGTCCAGTTATTGAAGTCGATTCACTGCGAGTGAACCTGGGGCGGCGGGAGATTCTGAAAGGGATCTCCTGCCGCCTCGGCGAGTCTGGGGCCGGGAAAGCGATCGGGCTGTTAGGACCAAACGGCGCAGGAAAATCGACGCTAATTCAGACGTTGTTGGGCTTTCACAAGCCGTCAGCGGGACGAGCGAGAATACTGGGATTCGATTGCCACGCGCAGGCAAGGGAGGTAAAGGCGCGGATCGGCTACATGCCGGAGAACGACTCGTTCATCGGCAACATGACAGCGGTGGCGTTTCTGCGTTTAATGGCGGAGATTTCGGGATTGCCAAGGGCGGCCGCGCTGGAAAAGGCACACGAAGTACTGTTTCATGTGGGGCTCGGTGAATCCAGGTACCGGCAGATCGGCACTTACTCACTGGGCATGAAACAGATGGCGAAACTGGCGCAGG
>JAEUQE010001075.1 GCA_016789785.1 Bryobacterales bacterium | reverse complement strand
TCAGACGCGCCTGCTCCGGGTCATCGACGGGTCGGAGCCGGCGTTGAACCCCAAGACCGGCCGCCGGCCGAACGTGCGCATCATCGCCGCCACGAACCGCGACCTGCGCGCCCTGATCCAGCAGGGCCTCTTCCGCGAGGATCTCTTCTTTCGCCTGAACGTCGCCCCGCTGCGCCTGCCGCCGCTGCGGGACCGCGCCGAGGACATCCCCGACCTCGCCCGCGCCTTCCTGCTGCGCGCCAACCGCGAGGGCCTGCCGGCCAAGACCATCGACGCGGGCGCGCTGGACCGCCTGAAGCGCCACAGCTGGCCCGGCAATGTCCGCGAACTGGAGAACCTCGTGCGCCGCATCTGCGCGCTCTACGGCGAGGACCTGATCACCGCGCGGATCATCGAGAAGGAACTCTCCGACCAGCAGCCCGTGATGCAGGGGCAGGAGGGTCCGGCCACCCTGTCGCAGCTCGTCGAGCAGAAGCTGGCCGGCTACTTCGCCGATCAGCCCGACGGGATACCGCCCGCCGGCCTGTACGATCGGGTGCTCGAGGAGGTGGAGCGGCC
>JAEUQE010001074.1:271-559 GCA_016789785.1 Bryobacterales bacterium | reverse complement strand
GCCGCAGTGCAGCTATGCACTGTCCAATCAGTCATTCGACGTTCCTGCTGCTGCTTCCAGCGTGACGGTCACAGTGACCGCGCCGTTCTCGTGCCCATGGACGGCGACACTCCCGACTGACTGGATCGCGTTTGCTTCCCCCAGCGCGGCATCGGGCAACAGCAACATCAGCTTCAATGTTCAGGCCAATACGCTACGGGTGGCACGGGTGGGACGCGCAGTGGTGGCGGGGCACCGGGTGGTTTTTGTACAGGCACCGGCAGGTAATCCGGCGGCGCCCTTCAGCGA
>JAEUQE010001074.1:0-261 GCA_016789785.1 Bryobacterales bacterium | reverse complement strand
GATGTGCCGGTGAACCATCCGTTCTTCACCTTCATCTCACTGATGAAACTGAACGGTATCACGCAGGGGTGCACAGCGACGACGTATTGCCCCGATGACTTGATTACGCGGGGGCAGATGGCGGTGTTTCTGGTGCGCGCGGTGCTGGGTTCCGATTCGTTCTCGCATCCGTCGACGCCCTACTTCTCTGATGTGCAGCCGAACCATCCGCAGTTCCGCTATATCCAGAAGCTGCGGGAACTAGGGGTTACGGCCGGATGT
>JAEUQE010001073.1 GCA_016789785.1 Bryobacterales bacterium | reverse complement strand
TGCCGTACCACATGGCGAACACGCCCTGGTGGCGCGCGCCGGGGAACAGATTGAGCTGCTGGCTGCCCCAAACCGCGGTGGCGGCGAGATCTTCATTGACGCCAGGCTGGAAAACAATGCCGTGCGACTGGAGGTGCGCGCGCGCCTTCCACAGGGTCTGGTCGAGTCCGCCCAGCGGCGATCCGCGATAGCCGGAAACGAAGCCCGCGGTGTCGAGCCCGGCCGCGACATCGCGCTCGCGCTGCAGCAACAGCAGACGCACCAGCGCCTGAAGGCCGGTCAGCAGCACGCGTCCCGCAGGCTGGGTGTAGCGATCGTCGAGCGACTGCAGCGTTGGAGGGCTGGCAAGCGGATCGCCGGGTACGCTCATCGAGGGTCTCCTGCTTCGTTGCGCCGGTTTGGCAACTGCGTCGGAAAAAACCGCCCGGGTTGCTTGCGGCCGGCGCGATGCGGTCAAACCACAGAGCCTGCGCTGCTTGGACCATAGCACCGGGGAAGGGTTTTGGCGATGTTGACGATACGCCGGGATCCGCACCGGCCGGCGCATCCGATCATGCCC
>JAEUQE010001072.1 GCA_016789785.1 Bryobacterales bacterium | reverse complement strand
CCTTGTTCGATGAAACGCTGATTGCCATGGACGACGCACAGGACGGCGATCTCGTCTTTACCAATTTTGTCGATTTCGACATGCTCTACGGACACCGCCGCGACGTGCCCGGCTATGCCGCCGCGCTTGAGGCCTTTGACCGGCGGCTGCCGGAGGCCATGGCGAAACTGCGGCCCGGCGATCTCCTGATCCTGACCGCCGATCATGGCTGCGACCCGACCTTCAGGGGAACGGACCACACGCGTGAACGCGTTCCGGTTCTGTGCTTCGGGCCCGACCTGCCGCATGGATCTGTCGGCATCCGCACGACATTCGCTGATATTGGCGAGACGGTCGCAGCCCATCTTGCCATTGCGCCCGGTCCACACGGAAAGAGCTTCCTGCGGGGCACTGCATCCCATGCCTGAGCTTCCCGAAGTCGAAACCGTCCGCCGCGGATTGCAGCCTTTCATGGAGGGAGCAACCATTGCGCGTGTCGAGCAGCGCAGGGCAGATTTGCGCTTTCCTTTTCCGGACCGGTTTGCCGAACGGCTGATCGGACGCACGATCGACTCGCTGGA
>JAEUQE010001071.1 GCA_016789785.1 Bryobacterales bacterium | reverse complement strand
CTTAAATCCCTCCGGCTCAGGCAGTTGCTTCAATAATTCGCCTAGGTTCGCGCCCGTCCCGCTCCCGCCCACAAACACGCGGCCATCCTTTATCCGGCCGATCATGTCCATATTGATCATCGCCACCGCCTTCTCAATCGGCAGCAGCGGATGGTTCACGTAGTAGCTCGAACCCAGCAGTCCCAGTTCCTCGCCGGCGAACGTCATGAACAGTACGCCTCGCTTCGGCTTCGGCTGCGTCCCCATCCACCGGGCCAGCTCCAAAACACCCGCCGAGCCGCTGGCGTTATCGTCAGCACCCAAATGCGCACGGCCGATCAGGTTTGGCGCCATCGAAAACTGCTCTCCCATTCCCAGATGGTCATAATGGGCGCCCACAACCACATGCTCGTCCGTCTCCCCTGGCCAGTACCCCACCACATTTCGCACTGTCTTCACAACCCGCTGCACATCGGCCTTCAACGAAATCTGTATGGAGCCCGGCAGCACGGCCGAACGGGGCTTCAAGTCCTGATCAATCTCCCGGTAAATATCACGAAGATTTCTCCCGGCCTTCTCCA
>JAEUQE010001070.1 GCA_016789785.1 Bryobacterales bacterium | reverse complement strand
CCCTATTGCGCCAGCGGCAAGTACATCGAGCGGATGAGCAACCATTGCCAGGGCTGCCGCTACGATCCCGCCCAGCGCCTGGGTGAGCGCGCCTGCCCGTTCACCACGCTCTACTGGGATTTCCTGCTGCGTCATGCGCACCGCTTTGCGCGGCACCCGCGTACCGCCCTGCAATGGAAGCATGTGGAGCAGATCCCGCTGGCGGAGCGGGCGCAGATCCAGGCCGCGGCCGCGCGCCTGCGCCGGATGGCGCGCGGCGAGGCTCCGGAGACACTGGCCGGTCAGTCCTGACCCCGCTCAGCGTCCGACCAACGCTCGGACCTCCGCGGCACGCGCGCGGATCGGCGCCAGCCGCGGGTCGCGGGGCGCCAGGCGACTGGCCGCTTCGATCCAGTCCTCGGCGCGCGCCAGGGCGGCCGGAGACCGTTCGGCAGCGGCCTGCTCGATACGCGCGCTTGCCGCGGCCCAGGCAGCGTCGCGGTCGTACCGTCGCAAGGACGCCGCCTGCTCGAAGGCCTCGGCGGCAAGGCGGATTTTTTCAAAGAGGGGCAGGTGACGCTC
>JAEUQE010000106.1 GCA_016789785.1 Bryobacterales bacterium | reverse complement strand
CATCCGATGATTCCTCGATCGACGCATGTATCGGAAACGCTGCCGTACGCCCAGCAGCCGCCGAAGCACGTCACATCACTCCACTCGTGCCGCCGGGCCTCGCTCTGGCGTTCCAGCGCGAGGCTCTGCCGGAGGGAGCAGCGGTGAACGGGGCCTCACGGGAACGACGGAGACCCTTTCGCGGCGGCTGCCCAAGGTCTAGCTCCAACTGCTCCCTTGCATCAACCATGCACAGTCCTTCGCCGGGGCGCACGCTGACAGGGAGTGCAGTTTCGCGTCAACGATGTGCAGCCTCTTCGCTGGAGGCGAACGCCGCGCGGTTAGTTAGCGCCGCCTAGAACATCACTTTCAGGGACACCTGCCAGTTGCGCGAATCGCCGGCGGTCCCCGTGATCCGTCCGAACGCCGTGTTCGTCGGCGCCGTGTTCGGAGCGTTGAAGTTCGTATGGTTCCAGGCGTTGTAAGCATCCGCGCGGAACTGCGCCTTGAACGACTCGCGAATCGGGAAGTTCTTCACAATCGAGAAATCCCAGCTATTCTGCCCATCGCTCCGAATGCCGCTGAACCGTAGCGGGAACAGCCGGTAGTTGCTCGCCAACTGCTGGTTCGCATTGCGATTGAAGCCTGCGTCGATGTTGAACCAGCGGTCCACGTCGCGCTGGCCGCCGGGCAACGAAACGTCCTTGATGTTGCCCGTGAAGATCGCATTGCCGAAACCCATCGGTCCGCCGGACTGAATTGCGACGATCCCGCCGAGTTGCCAGTTGCCGATCACCGCATCCAGTGCCCTCGGCATGCCATTCGCGAAGCGGCGTCCGCGTCCCACTGGTACTTCCCAAATGAAACTGCTGGCAATGCGATGCGGACGGTCGAATGCGCTGATGCTCTCATAAGGCCGAGTATCGGCATCGTTGAGGAACTCCGAGGCTTCCATCGTCTTCGACCATGTATAGGCGAGCTGCAGCGTGAAGCCTTGCGCGAACCGGCGTTCGGCGCGCACTTGCAGTGAGTGGTACCACGAATACCCCGTCGGCTCTTCCAGCGAAATGCTCCCGAATTGCGGAAACGGCCGCAACAGATTCGCACGGCTGATGTTCGCTCCGTAAATCGGATTTGTGCCCCGGAACGGGTTCGGGAATTGCTGGCTCAGAAAATCGATCCTAGGTTGATCGCGCAGCGGTGACCGGCTCAGATACTCCGCCGGCGTCGCGTTGATCTCCCGCGTCACATCCAACCGCGTGCCACGATTTGCAACATACGACGCGTCCACGAGGAACTGTAGCGGCAGCACCTGCTGCACACCGAACGACCAGCGTTGCGAGTAGCCCGGCTTCAAGTCGCGATTGTAGGGTTGCAGACCCTGCCCAAGATTCGTCGACAATCCGCCGTCCGGACCACGCGGTGCAATCAACCCCGATGGAAACGGATTCGCCGTCGTCGCAAGATACGTCTGTCCATTGTCGAGTGACGCCTGAATCGGTGTCGACTGCGCAAAGCCTGTCTGCAACGGGAGAATCGTGTTCACCCCAAGCGTGTTGTAATAAATGCCGAAACCCGTTCGAAGAATCGTCTTCGGCGCAAGTTGATAGGCCAGTCCGATGCGGGGCAGCAGATTGTGCCAAGGCCCGGCCAGCGGCGACCGCTCATTCGCACTTACCCACGTCAGGCCACCCGGCGCGCGAAACGCACTCACCGGCAATTCGGGAATCGGATTGCGCGCATAATTGGCCCGCGCCGCTGCCTCAATCGGATTCGACGTCGTGCTGTCGAACCCTCCCAGAAGCCGGTTGTACCGCTCGTTGACCGGCGTCTCGATTTCGTATCGCAATCCGGCGTTCACCGTCAGCTTGCGTGTCACCTTCCAGTCGTCCTGCAGATAAAACGCCAGATACTGATTCTGCAACGCGGAACTGGTTGCGACCTCCATGCTTCCCGCCGGCACGCCAAGCAGCATCGCCGCGAGGTCCTGTCCAATCGGCGCTGTGGGCGAATTATCCAGCGGTCCGCGCGTGAACGTGTTCGTGAAAGAGAGGTCTGGAGCATTCCCGATCGGCCTGCGGTTGTTGAAGCTGCGGTACACGCGATACTCCGGGCCGAAGCGCAACGAGTGATTGCCCGCCAGTTTCGTCACGTTCGCAGTCGCTGAATGCGTCAGGCTTGAATTGACGCCATCGCCCGGATCCTCCCACCAGGAAAGCTGCGAATAGGCTCCCGGAGTGATGCGTGGCAGCGGCGCTTGTCCCCTCTCCGTCAATCCGATCAATTGTGGCGAGAAGCCCAGCGCCCCATAGTCGAACCCGCGCGAGGTGCGATACTGCCACCATTTCGTGCTCGTGAAACCATAGCGCAGATTCAGTACCGTGGTGGGATTCAGCACCACCACATCATCCAGAGCAACTCCTCGATTTGGGCGGTTCTGATGAATGCCGTTGATCTCGTTGAGAAAATCGTGATTCTTGTCTTCTTTCCAGAAGTCGTAGTGCAGGCGCAGGAACATGCGATGGTTTTCGTTCAACGCATGATCCAGACGCAGCAGGTTCGAGTAGGTCTTCTGAATCGCTTTCGGAGCGCTGAAGAAGTTGTTGCGGCCATCCGCGGTTGCCGTGTTCGGCGAATTCGGTAGCGGATATAGATTCGCGATGTTCACACCCAGACGGTCCAGGCGGCTCCGCGGGATGATGTTGCCCACGAACGGGTTTCGCTCAAATCGCCCACCAGCCGCCGGCCGGGTCGTCAGCGGGTCGTAAATCTGGTAGTTTGCGTTGCGAAGCGGCAGTAGGGCGGAAAAGTCGCCATTCCGCTGCTCAGCGGTCGGGACCGTTCGCGTGAACTGGGTCGGAACCCCGAATTGATTGCCTTCAAACGCATAGAAGAAGAAGGTCCGGTTGCGGCCGTTGTAGAGCTTTGGCAACGCGATCGGAGCGCCCGCCGACAGCCCATAGCGATTGTCCTGATACACGGGGCGCGGCGTGTTGTTCTTGTTGTTGAAAAAGTTCGGCGCATCCAACGCGCTGTGCCGCAGCCACCAGTGCGCCTCACCATGCAGATCATTCGTGCCGCTCGCCGTGCTCACGTTGACCACCGACCCCATCGTGTGCCCGACACTCGCATCGTAGGCCGAAGTCTGCATCTTGAACTCACGCACGGCGGATGCCGGCGGCGCGAACGCCACACGCGCATAGCCTCGGCCGCGATCCGCCGCGGTGTTCGAAATCCCATCGATCTGAAACTCGTTGTTGTAGCGCCCCGCTCCGTCGGCGCTGATATCCGACGTTGCCTCCGGCGCCATCGACTTCCGCAGCCGCAGATTCGTCGTGTTCGCCACCCCCGGCGTCAGCAGCGTCAACTCCAGTGGATTGCCGCCTCTCTGCGGCAACTCGGTGATGCGACGCTGATCCATGATCTGGCCGAGCGACGCGCTGGCCGTCTCCAGCGCTGGCGATTCCGCCTTCACTTCCACGGTCTCCGTCACGGCGCCGACCTCGAGTGAGATCGGCACTTCCACCGTCTCGCTCACCCGCACCTCGATCTTGTCCCGCACATAAGACTTGAAGCCCTGGTGCTCCACAGTCAGTCTGTAGAAACCAGGAATGAGATACGGAATGCTGTAGAGCCCAGCCTCATTTGTGGTGGCAATGGCGACGACGCCGGTCTCATTGCTGGTGGCGCGTACTTTCGCCCCTGGAATTACGGCGCCGGAGTTATCCATTACGGTGCCGCGCACAAAACCGCGCGGATCCTGCCCAAAAACCAACACTGGCGCCAGAAAAAGCACGGACAGCCAAGTTCGAATCATGTCGATTCCCCCTGTCTCGGGAAAGTGAATTTGCTCAAATGTCAAAACCGGGTCCGTGACTCCCGGGTTACTACTTACTCCGCTTGTCAGCCTCGAAGCCCTCAATTCGCTCCGAGGCCGGTCCCGTCCAGGCTCAATACTCTTCACTTTCGCATCTTGGCGCCGCGCACCTGACGGTAGCGCAGGCTTTCAGCCTGCCGCGTCCCGACTCTTCGGGACGCTTGGCGGTGCCTTGACCCGAGCCCCTAGCGGAAGAGTATTGCGTCTAGGCTTTCTTCTTCCGTGCCCGTTTCGGCGCGGCCGCTTCAGGTTCCGCTGCCCCCTCGGCAGTTTCATCACTCACAGCAGCCTGAACCTCGACCTGAGCCTCAGGTGCGCTCTCTGCCGCTGCGGCTTCCGGTGCGGGTGTCGGCTCACCTGCTGGTGCAGGTGTAGGCTCGGGCGCAGGCGCAGATGCCACCACAAGCTCTGGTGCAGGCGCTGGTGCAGGGGCGGCAGCCGGCTCCGCGGGCAGAGTCACACGCCGCCCCAGATCCGCAAGGAACGTCTTCGCATCCCGGTCCGAGCCCGACCTCTCCCACTGCCACTCACCCTCCGGCCCGATGATCCACGTCCTCGGCACGGTTGCGAACTTCACAATATCCGCCACGTAATAATACGCCGCAATCACCGGATACGGATATGACTTGCCCTCGATCGAGTTCTTGAACGCACTGACGTCCTCATCCACGTTGAAGGAAAGGATCTGGAAATCCTTGCTTCCCGCCAGACGTTCGGAAAGCGCGGAAAACAGCGGCATTTCCATCACACTCGGCGCTGAGTAACTTGCCCACAAATGAACAATCAGCGTCTTGCCCGCCACCTTCGCCGATGTCCAGACTTCCCCTTTGCTGTCTGCCAGCCGGAACGGCCGCAGCTTTGCATTCTTACGTTCCCAAAAAGCCATTCGTAGTTACACTTTCTCCGGCACAACATAGGGTGAGCGATATTTCCGGGTAAGATGCGTATCTGCTTCGCTATCTCCCGCGAAACGTTCCTTCGCGGCGTCCCATGTCAACTTGCGGCCCAACCGGTAGCTGATGTTCGCCAGATGGCAATAGTCGGACGCCAGCACATTCACCGCGACATCCGCGTTCAGATCCTCCACCTTGCGGCTCTTCACCCCCTTCAGGAAGTTGTCCATGTGCGGCGACGTGTCTCCGCGTTCCGCCTTGCCCTCTCCCGCCAACTCGCGCTTCGGACCCTTGTAAAGCCACCATCCGCCACCATCCACAGCCAGATAACCATCGCTGCCATAGAAGATGTTGCCGACCACGTTGCCTCCGCGCGACTTCAGCGGCCCTTCTTCCGGTCCCACAATGCCGCGCACTTCGAACACCAGTTGCCGGTCACCGAAATCGAACGTCGCAATCTGCGTGTTCGGCGTCTCCTGGTCATCGTCGTAGACGAACTTCCCTCCCGTGGACACCGCGGATTTCGGGAACGTCTTGATGCCCATCCCCCACAGCGCGATATCCAGTTCGTGCACGCCCTGGTTGCCGATGTCACCGTTGCCCGTGTCCCAGAACCAGTGCCAGTTGTAGCGAAAACGCAGTTCATTGAACGGGCGCAGCGGCGCCGGCCCGAGAAATTGCGACCAGTCCACACCCGGAGGCGGTGTCGCCTGGTCCGGCTTTCGGCCAATCGAATCGCGCCGCTTGTAGCACAGCCCCTTCGCCATGTACACCTTGCCGATCGCGCCTTCGTGGAGCATCTTCATCGCGGCCATCTTGTGCGCCGTGGACCGGCTCTGCGTCCCCGCCTGCACAATGCGCTTATATTTGCGCGCCGCCTCGGTCATCTTCTTGCCTTCCCAAACGTTGTGGCACACCGGCTTTTCCACGTAGACGTCCTTGCCCGCCTGGCATGCCCAGATGGTCGACAGCGCGTGCCAGTGATTCGGGGTCGCAATCGACACCGCGTCCACGTCCTTGTCCGCGAAGAGCTGCCGCATGTCGCCGTAGACCTTCGGCTTGTGCCCCTTCACTCGCTCGACAAGCGCAACGGCGCGCTCCTGCGCGGCTTGGTTGACGTCGCATAGCGCCGCCATATGGCAATCGAGCTTCATCAACTCATTAACGTGGCCCGTGCCGCGTCCGCCAATGCCGACAACGGCCACATTGATTCGATCATTTGCGCCGAGAATGCGGTGCGCCTGCGTGGAGATCGCCGCCGCGCCGATGGTACGAAGAGCCGTTCTGCGGCTGGTTTCCTGGGTCATGCTGTGCTCCTTGGTCCTCCCGATTATATTACGGCTGCGTTCGAGCTGAGCACTGCGCCAGAGGGGATCCCCACTCGCAACCCCGTAGTCTCCCGCCGGCAGTCCAGCGAAATACCGAACCTCCTGCCTCTTTTCGCCCGAGCGTTGTTTTTCGAGGAAGGATGTGCGATAAAATCGAAAAGCTTTTCCATATGCACACAAGGCGGCTCGCCACGCTCGTCCTCGGAGTGTGGCTTGGACTTACTGGCGCGATGTTCTTCGTCGCAACGCAGAACTTCCGGGGTGTGGACCGGCTTCTCGCGGAGCCCGCGCCGGAGGCAGGGAAGACGTTCCAGCAACTGGGCCGTGATCACTCCCGCATGCTCCTCCGCTATCAGGCTTCGGAACTGAATCGCTTTTACTTCGATTGGTTCTCCAGCCTGCAGATCGGCCTCGCCATCCTGCTCTTGCTCACGTTGCTCTTTGCGACCAACGGGAACAAGGTGATGCTGTCTCTTTCGCTGGCAGTGACGCTGCTGGTTGTGTTCGAGAAAGCCCTGCTGGTGCCCGAAATCACATTCCTAGGCCGGGCCATTGACTTTGTGTCGACTGACGTCGCCAGCCCCGCACGGAACCGGTTCTGGAGTTTCCACACGGCCTACAGCACTGCGGAAATGATCAAGCTCGGCCTGCTCACGGCAATTGGCCTAAAAATGCTGATCGCCAGTTCGCAGAAACGCAGCCGTGCGATTCGTGTTGCCGACCTCGGCGCCTCCACCATGGAAATGCGTCAATACTGAGCATGCCGCGGCGCGCTCAGAAGCGCAATTGCACCTGCAACTGAAGCGTCCGCGGTCCGCCGATCTGCAGTGCCGGCGCGAGCCCCGAATTCGGACTTCCCCGGCCAAGCATCGACGCCACCGTTCCGATCGACCGTCCGAAATACGGCGTGTTCAGAAACCGTACCGGATCGCCGAAGGACGCCTGATTCAGCACGTTGAAGGCCTCCAGCCGCAGATTCAGCGTCAGGTTGTCACGCAGCACGATGCGCCGGTCCGCCGCCAGATCCACCTGCGAAAATCCGAACCCGCGAATCGAGTTGCGAGGCAAGCCGCCCTGACCTTGCGGCCGCATCTGAAACGCCGCCGGATTCAGCCGCCGTCCTCCTGGCGAGCCATCGTTGATCCAAACCGGCACACCGGGCACGCGGTCAGGTCTCGGCGCATTGTCAAAGCCGAGGCCAAGCTCATTCTCCGTGCCAAGCACGTCCATCGGAAACGCACTGCGCGCCCGCAGAAACCCATGCAGGCGCCAGCCATTCAATACTCCGCCCAGATCATGGGAGAACGCCACCGTCAGCGAGTGCCGCACGTCGAACGAGGCCGCCGCCCAATCGCGAATCTCCGGACTCGTGAGGAACAGGCCCGTGTCCCAGGAACCGTTATCCATCGCGCGGGACCAACTGTAAGATGCCACTCCCTGCCACCGCCGCGACAACTTGCGCCGGTACTGCAACTGCATCGAATGATACTCCGAGCGTCCGTTGTTCGTGACCGCGGTTACTTGAAAACCCGCCGCCGCGGCGACCTCACGACGCATCAGCCTCCTGCCCGCCGACCCCGCATACGACGCTGTCAGCACGTCCTGCGCCGTCAGTGCGAAGTCCATGCTCGCGTTCCACTGGTGCGAGTAAGGCAGCCGCAGATCCTCCCCGTAGCCACCGCTCCGGCCCCCGCCTGCGACACCTGCCCCCAGCGACGGCAGTTGCCAGCGATTGAACGCCGCACCGTTGATCGGATCCGTTGCCGCCGAGAACCCAAGGTCGTAAAAAATGCCCCACCCCGCCCTCCATACGGTCCGGCCGCGCGACCATGCAATCGCAACTCTCGGTGCAAACTGCGTGTAGCGCGTCGGCCATACGGGTAGCGGGGTGAGGGTTCCGAAGGGAAGACCTGGAAAAAGCGGCGGCTGTGTGCCGGTAGGACCGCCGGGAAATCCAATCGACGGCGGACCCAACGGCGGGCTTCCTCCGCTGGAAGGACCCGCAGTGCCGCCCGTGATGCCCGGACCCGAATTGACCAATCCGTTCCGCGCAATGTAGCCTGGCGCCGGTGCCACCTCCCAGCGCGTACCATAAGTCAAAGTAAGTGCTGGCGTCCATCTCCATGTGTCCTGTACGAAAATGGATAAGTTCTCGATCCGGCTCGATGCCCGGTCCGCGCGCTCAACAGCAAACTCCAGACCCTGCGACCCAACAAACGCCTCCAGTGATCCGTAACGCATCGCCGCACTGGTCGCCACGTAGTCCCGCGACGGCAACAGACGCTGATACTCACCACCAAAACGCACCGCATGCCGGCCTCGCGTCCACGAGAGCGTATCCACCGCACTCCACTGCGTCTGCCGGTTCCGCCCGCCATTCCCGGTGATCCAGCCGCCCAGTCCGGCGATCGACAACGCGTACCACGTATACCCCGGGCCCGGTGCATATGGCCGCAGATCAGGTGCAGTAACTCCGGCATTGCTCTCAAACCATGCCGACTCCGAGTGACCCACCGTTTGATTCACTCTCAGGTCATGCACGAGATTCGGACGGACCACGGAAGTAACTCCTATCGTAAGTGCCCTTTGTGAAAAGTCCGACCGGAATACTTGCAGCGCCCCGAAATCCGTGGATGAGGGCGCGTGATGATAGCGGAAAAACAGATTGTGAAGGGAAGTGATCGCATGATCCAATCGCAGACTCCCCGAATCCAGCCGCGACGGCCGTGTCCCCGAGCCAGCATACTCGCCCCGCAGCGGATCCAGACTTCCCCGGTTCGGCATCGGAAAAGCGTCCAGCACCGGCCGCAGGAATGCCGGAGCAGCCTCGCGTGCCGCCGCGCTCGGAACCAGAACCCGGTAGTTGATTGGCTGCCTCAGCCGCATCAGTTCCCACGTCGAAAACACATAAGTACGGCCGCGCCAAAGCGGTCCGCCGAACGATCCGCCTCCATGCCGCAACCGGTGCAGCGAGCGCTCCAGCCCGTCCCGGTTCGCCGTCCACACATTCGCATTCAGATTCTCCTGCCGCAGCGCGAGAAACAGCGAACCGTGGAATTGCTCCGTGCCCGAGCGTGTCGAGAGCATCACCTGCGCACCCGGCATCCTCCCGAACTCCGGCGCGAATGTCGACGTCTGGATCCGCAGTTCCTCCAGCGCCTCCAGGCTCACCAGCCCGTGCAGACTCCCGAACGCAGTCATTCCCGGCAGCGTGCCGCCCGTAAATTGGGCCGGTAATCCGCTCCCGGCGACTCCCGTATTTGCACTTACTCCATCCACCGTGAAATAGTGGGCGTTTGCACGTTGTCCGTTTGCTGTAAATTGACCGGCTTCCCCATTGACCACTGGTGTCGCAGTTACTCCCGGAGCTAACTCCGCCAGCGACATCAATCCCCGCCCGTTCAGCGGCAGCGACTCAAATAGCCGCCGTGGCACCCGCGTCCCCACCGATGCGTCGTCAGTATTCGTCATCGGAGGTACGGACTCGATCGTAATTACCTGCTTCATGCTCCCAATCGTGAGCACGAAATCAAGTTGCGTCTGCTCCGCCGGCCGCAATTCCACATTCAACTGAGTTACGGTCTGGAATCCGGGCTTGCGCACCGTCACTTTGTAAGTTCCCGGCGCGAGGCTCGCCACCCGGTAAGCCCCGTCGGAATCCGAGCGCACGGTCCGTCGAAGTCCCGTATCGTCGTTTGTTACCGATACGGCGGCCTCCGGAACCCGCGCCCCGGACCCATCGGAAACCGCACCGCCGATTGCCGCGCGTTCCTTCATCGCAAACGCCTGCGGCGCGCAGATCAGCAGACTCGCGGTAATGGCTACCGCCGCGCCCCTGCGCCTGACGGTCCGCGTACCCTGAACCGTGCGGTGACTGCCTGGCCTTCTCACGCGGCACGGCAGCGGACCGCCCACCAGCATGCCCTCCCGCAGAGACAGGAGACCGATCGCCGCCCAGATCCACATTGCGAGTCTCATGGCAATTCTCCGGGCGTGCGCTCCAGCAGCGACATGGTCTGTGCTCGCAGTCGCGCGAGAGCGACCTGCAGCGCATGGGCATTCGCCGCAGTGTCGCCCCCGGTGGCCGCAAACGCGGTGTTCAGCAACTGGTCCGACCGTTGCGCACTGGCAAACAACTCCTGTGTCGCCGTCTGCCAGGGCAACGCGGCTTCCGCCGCCGAAACCGGTATCTCGATCAAACTCGCCAGTCTCTCCATCGCACTTCGCAGCGCGACGAGATGATTGCGGCGGATCTGCGACAGCGCCGCTTTCTCCTCCTCCGCCAGCGTCGACTCCACCGCCGGACGGAACCGGTCCGCCAGCAATCGCAGTGCGTGCGCGCGGGCCATCACGGCGTCGCTCGCATCCAGCACTTCTTCCAGCGCCGGCTCCGGATCCAACCGGCCCGCGGCGCGATTCTCGACCATCGCAGCCAGCGGGCCGGGCGTTCGGCGCGCCGTCGATCGCGCCAACTCTCGGGAGGCCCGTCCACCCTCCATGGGCCCTGCCTCCTCATCACTCCATTCCACATTCGGAATGACAGCCAGTGCGCTTTGCACCTGCCGCTTCCGAGTTGCTGTCAGTCCCGCGCCAGTCACCACCAGCCGGGCTCCGTCCCGCGTCCATTCCACGGGCTCTCCCAAGTCCGCCCCTAACCGGTGCAGGGCCGCAATCAACTGCAACTCCTGTGCGGCATTGCTCAGTTGCGCTGCCACGGGAGGCCGCAGATTCACCGCACCCCCGCTTGCTGCCTCGCCCCGGTCCCGCGGCGTGACGCCAGGTGTGCCGGCCACTGGCGCCGGCTCATCTCCCGCTTCGTCCACTTCCACCGTCACATTCGAATCGAAGCGGAACGAACACCGTACCGGGTGCAGATCCCCGGCGCTGAGGACCAGCGTCGCCTCTTCCAGCGGACCCTGCGAAGTCGTCGTCCGGATCTGATAACGTTCCGCATCCCGATCCACATCGTCCTGCTTCTCGGCAAGCTGTGCCCGCCACTTGGCGAATGCTTCGGCGCTCAACGGATTGTTCCAGTCGTACTTCGCCCGTTGGAAGAGATCGCGTAAGCGGACGTCTTCCTGGATCAGCACCGCCGCATTCGACCGCACAAAAGTTTGTTGCCCTGTTCGAATGCGCAGCCGCCGCCTGGATTTCGACGTGCTCGCCTTGCGCTCAGCCACCATCGCCCGCTCCAGCAGTTGTGCCGCGTTCATCTTTTCGGGAGTGCTCAGCCAGTACACGACCATCGCCCCGAGGAACACGGTCGCCGCCATGGCCGCCCACCGTGGCCCCGAAAATCTTGACTCGGGCTTTGCCTGCCGGCGCGGCGGGGCAGGGAACTCCACCACGTTTTCCTTGGCCGTGTTTTCCTTCGCCGTCAATTCCTGCCAACTCGCCCACGGGCGCGGTGGAGGCGGCATGTCTGCCTTCGCCTGCGAGTGCGACTCCGAGGCAGCCTTCCGCACCAGCCTCAGAATCTCCACCTCGCCACGGCACTCGCCGCACTCGTCCAGGTGCATCGCGATTCGTGCGGATTCCGTGGCACTCATCTCACCATCGGCGAACATCTGCAGATCCAACTCGCCCGGATGATTCATGCCACCTCCTTTCGCAACCGCGCCGTCGCCCGGCTGACAAACTCCGCCACCGTCGATACCGCGATCCCCAAGCTCTGGGCAATCTCCGCGTACCGCAAGCCTTCCGCGCGCAGATACAGACATTGGCGCTGCTGCGGTGAGAGCCTTTCCATCGCATCCTGCAGCCGCCTATGTCTTTCTCTTTCGAGCGCGGCCTCTTCCACCGTCGGACTTGGATCCGTTACCGGGAAGTTCGCTTGTGCATCGATCGCCACGCTCTGATTCCCTTTTCTCTGCTTCTCATTCAGACCCAGATTGTGGGCCACTCGAAACACCCATGCGCGGGCCTGACGGATGTCGTCCCCTGCCTGAACCGCCCGGTGCAGACGCAGGAACACGTCCTGCGTGGTGTCCTGCGCCTGCGCCGGATTCAGTCCCAAGTGGATCAGGTAACGATACACGTCGTCCCGCGCTTCCAGATACAACTGTTCTAAGTCGTCCCCGGAGATCATTCCCGAACTGGGTTTGCGGTTTCGATGGCCTGGAATAGCCCCGAAGTCACCGCCGTGTGCTGCATCGCCGGAAACACCGGCATGGGTAGCGGTACCGGCCGAGGACCCATCTGCGGCGAATCGATCAGATTGAAGTTCACCGCCTGCCAAGCCGCCTGCTGAAGTTGCATCGCCTGCACCAGCGCCGGCAATTTGCTCCGTTGCTCCTGACTCAGCACGGCCAGTGACTGGCTGCGGTACGGCTCGCCTTGGACCGGCACCTGCTTCTGCAGCCTCTGGATGTCGATCATGAGTTGTCCGATGCGTGCGGCATCCGTCGAGTTGTTCTGCAACAGCCCGCTCAGCGTCCGCGACTTCTCGCCGATCTCGTCGTACAATTTCTTCTCAGCCTCATGCTTGCGGGTCTGCACCTGCTGCAATCCGGCAATCTGTCCATCGGTCAGATTCAGATAGCTTTTCAACTGATCGTTGACTGGAAGCGGAAAGGGTAGAATCGACACTTGGCCGCCCTCCACCTCCTGACACATTAGCACGCCCGGCACGAAGAGAAGTGCAAACACCAATGCCATCAATCTCATTTGTTACTCCTGTGTTGTTTTGTTGGGTGTCGTTTCGAAGGGCCGGCCGGAAGGCTTCATTTTCCCGCGTCCGCTCTACCTCCCGGCGGCCTTCTGTCTCTAAGACAGAGCACTTCCCGGTTTTCCGACACCACCATCAAAAAAAAACACCGGACCCTTGTTTTTCAACAGCCAGACGAATGATACGCGCGGCCCCTTCCGTTCACTATCCATGAGAGGACCTGAAAATGAGGCCTATTCCCGTGGCGATCACCATCGCAGTGGCGGCGATTGTGATCCAGATCCTCGGTCCTTCGCCCTCGGGGCAAGCCGCCAGACCGCCCGGCACTGCCTCCACGAAGGAGTCCGGCGTGTCCGCCGTCGAGGAAGATTCGAAGGATGATCCGGTGCGCAAACTGATGAGTGCCTCCATCGGGAAAGGCCCGAATCACAAGTTCAATCACGACGAGGTGAACTCTCACTACTCGATCTACCTCGTACTTGCTCCCGACCCGGGCAAGACGCGTCTCGGCCTCTACTTCGACCGTTGGATCGACAGCGTACAACTCGCCGTGGAACACTCCGGATACCGCTTCGATACCCACTGGCTGCCATGGCAAGTGCCCGGCGCCCAGGCAGCCGGCGCGGACAAGAATCAGGCTGAGCGTTTGAAACATCCCGGCATCCTTCTGTTCCGGCGAAGTGATGGCTGTAATCCCAGAATCGCCGTCCTGGTGGTTGGCGAGAATCCCGCGCACGGCGTGGATCGCGATCAGATGCAGTGGATCCTTAGCTCCGGACTCGACATCGCCGGGGTGGTGGGACCGTCCTTCTCGGGCTCCTTCGACTCGCTGATCGAGACCTTCGCCGGCAAGCACGACCTGCGAAACAATCTGCGCATCATGTCCGGAACCGCGACAAACCCCGATGCCATCGCCCGTTTTCGCACCCACTTTCCGCGGTTCGAAACCGTCATCCGCGACGACGGAGCTGCTCTCGGCGCGTTGAAAGCCTACCTCTCCCGCCATACGCTGACCACCACGACTCTCGCAATTCTCACCGAATCCGGTACGGCGTACGGACAGCAATTCCGTGCGCAGCGCACCCGAAACGGCAAGCTGCGCACTCTGTCCGTGCAGTTCCCTCGCGAGATCTCGGCGATCCGCAACGCCTATCAGGAGGACTCGAGTCTCAGCGGGGGCCGAGCGCAAGCGTCGCCCGAAGACATCGTGCTGCGCCTCCAACTCCGCGACCCCCATCGCGGAGGAGATACTGTGCCACTCCTGGGTGGTCTGGCCAGCGCCGTCACGCAGGAGTCCGTGCTGATCCACATCGCGGCGACGCTTCGGGAAGAGCGTGCGGACTACGTCGCAATCGCCGCCACTAGCGTGCTCGACGTGCTGTTTCTGGCGCGATTCGTCCGGAAAATCTGCCCCGACACTCGTCTTGTTTTCCTCGAAAACGACGCTCTCTTCGTCCGGCCACCGGATAGCTCGTCCTTCATCGGATCACTGGCGGTCTCCAGCTACTCCTTGATCGTTCGCAACCAACTGTGGATCCGCCCCGGCAGCGAGTGGCTCGTGCCATTTCCCAGCAGCTCCACCGAAGGCGTCTACAACGCGATGCTTGCGCTCATCGACAACACACCGCTTGCGGACTATTACCCGCCCGGCGAATTCGGAATGCACCCGCCGGTCTGGATCACGATGAGCGGCCGTGACCGCTACTGGCCTGTCGCCTCCTACTCGAAACCCGCACCCGAGCCACTGCGTGCCGCGCCGCCGCAGTTCACCGCGATTCAGATCTCGAATCCGGGAAACCTGTGGATCGCGATGTACGGCTCCCTGGTGTTGACCGCCATCTGGTTTGCCACATGCACTCGCATTGCCGCCAGGCTTCCCAATCGCCGGGTGGACATCGCCAGTTTCTTCCTCCCGCAGGCCAGTTCGCCAAAGGCTGCCGATCAAGGCCGTGCGTACTACCACATGCTGATGCTGTTCGCCCTCATTGGCATGATGATGATTCTCTGCGGACCAGTGATCGCGGCGGCTGGAAACAGCGGCATCTTTATGCGCATCCTGGCGGCGGCCAGCGCGGTCCTGATTGCGTGGCTCGCGGTCGAGGCCGCGCGCATCTATCGGCGTCACCTCTGGCGAGGCTCGGACTCGCGGTACCTCTCAATCACCGTTTTCTGCTTCCTGCTCCTTGGTTTGTTCCTCTGGTTCGCCTCACTCGCCCGGTCAAAGGATCAGGAAGGTCTTTTTCTGGCACTCCGATCCCTCGAACCGTCCAGCGGCGTATCCCCGGTCGTTCCGCTGCTGCTCGCATCCCTCGGTTTCGTGTGTTGGTGCTGGGTCCACTGGCAGCGCATGATCCTCTTCTGCGAACGATCCATCGAGCTTCCCGCCGAACCGTTCCCGGACATCGCCCAAAGGGCGGTCCGAATTTGCGAGTTTCTCGGCAGGCCGTACCAACTCACCGACCCCGTTGTTTTGTCGGTGACGCTCGGCATCTTTGCGCTGGTCTGTCTCGTTCTGGACAGCTTCGAGAACCGGACGCTCGATCTCCTCTTCCGCCAGATGGCCGGAGGGATCTGCGGTCTGCTGGCGGTCAACTTTGTGATGTTCTTCCGGCTCTGGCGCACGCTCCGTGATGTCCTCAACCGGCTGGAGCTTCTCCCGTTCCGCGAGGCGTTTTCGAACATCCCCGAGCAACTCGGCCGCACGGCGCTCTGGGTGAACAACCCGTACCGTCCAAGCTATGCTCTCCTTGTTCGCGCGGAGGAGACGCTGCGCGCACTTGCCGCGAAGGAGCCGTCCTATCTTTACGATCTCCCGGCACGAGCCACCGAGTTTTCCGGCGCTGTCAAGGGCTTGATCGAGTCCGAGGCCCGCAGCATCCGGCCCTCGGCGGACGATCAGCGACGCGCCCGGGAAATGAGTCGCGATCTTGCCGCCCAGTTGTCAGCAAAGCTCCGATACTACTGGCGCGAACGTGACTACTGGCGCGACCGAGCCGGGGAGTCCTCGCCGATCCTGAACCGCGACGCCCACACTTCCGCCGAGCACTTCGTCGCCATTCACCACGTGATGTTCATCCGGTCTGTCATGCTGGGGCTGCGCAACTACCTTAACAGCTTCGTCACTGGCTTCATCCTGCTGACGCTGGCACTCAACGCCTATCCGTTTCAGTCGGCGGGACGGATTCGCTGGATGATCACGGCGATTTTCGTCACGATTGGCGGCGGACTGGTGATTTCCATGGTGCAAATGGACCACAATCCGATTCTCAGCCGGCTCACGAAAACGAAGCCCAGCGAGTTCGATCCGCAATTCTGGTACAAAGTGGCGACCATTGGGATCCTGCCGCTGCTGACAGCGGTTGGCTCGCAGTTTCCCGAACTCACGCGTTTGATTGTGTCGTGGGTACAACCCGCGATCTCGGCCCTGAAGTAGCCGATTAGCTGGTCTCCATATCCCACTGCCGCTCCAGCATGCGAGTGTACTCGCCTGAAGCAAACAGATCGAATTGGAAGTTCCGGCACCGGATCTCGGTGAACGCCGCCATCTGCTGCGTGCACGCGAACATGTGATCCGCGTAGCGGTAGTAGTTCCGGATGAAGTCGAGATTTAACAGATCCCGTTCCGGCACGTCGGCAAACACCGCGTTCAGCCCGATTGCCCGCGAGAAGATCGCCTTGTAATCGGCCACTCCCCAGGCTTTCAGCTTTTCGCGAATGTTGTCCGGCGGATCCTCCACCAGCAGCATGCAGAAGCTCTGCCGCTTGATGCCCATGGTGCGCAAGGACTCGTCTCGCTCCACCACTTCCAGGCACTGCTCCATCCAGCGATCCAGATCGCGCCCCAGATAAAAGAGCATGCGCAGTTCACAGAAGCGCCCATCCAGCAGCTTCTGCTCCAACTCATGAGCAGAGTAGTCACCCGATGGCAGCAGACCCTGCAACATCAGGCTCGCGCGCGAACTCTCCAGCAGCTTGTTCGGCCCGCTGGCATCGGAAAAGGGGTGCAATATCAGTGGAGGCAGCTTCCACACTTTTTGCGGGCTTAGTACGGTCTCCATCGTCCTACCTCCTTGATCGACAGTTCGGGCGGAAACATTAGCGCCTTACCGCCGCTGTTCCAGCAGTACTTTGAACTCCACTGGCTTCCCATCCCGCAATACCTTCACTGCCACTTCATCGCCGGGCTTCTTCAAACGCAATGCATACGTATAGTCGTAGAGGTTCTGCACTCGCTTGCCGTCAAACTCGATCAGAATATCCCCACCCTTCAACCCCGCCTTCGCGGCCGGCGATCCCGGGCGAACGTCTGAGAACCGCACGCCGTTGGGGACCTCCGCGAAATCCGGAATGCTTCCGAAATACGGTCCGTAACCCGACGCCCCGCCTCCCGACGACGTGGGCATCTTCGGAGGATCCACTTTCACGTACAGCGGACGCTCGCTGCCCTGCAACTCCTTCGTTACACCCGCCACCACCTGCAATACCTTCAGCGCATCCGGAGCATTGATCTTATCCCATGTGTCGCTTGGCTTGTGATAATCCGCGTGCAGCCCGCTGAAGAAAAACAGCACGGGTACTTCTTTTGTCGTAAACGAGGTGTGATCGCTGGATCCGTAGCCGCTCTTCTCCGAGAGATCCACAGCCAGATCGACCTCCGCCTTGGCCTGATCCAGCACATTCTTCAACGTCGACCCCGTGCCGCTGCCACCCACGAAGACTCGCTTGTTCTGCACCCGGCCGATCATATCCATATTGATCATCGCCACCGCCTTGTTCAGCGGGCGCGTCGGCTGATTCACAAAGTATGCCGACCCCAGCAAGCCCAGCTCCTCGCCGGCAAACGCCAAAAACAAAACGCCACGCTTCCGTTTCGGCTGCCCCGCGAAGTGACGCGCCAGTTCCAGCAACCCCGCCGTTCCCGATGCATTGTCATCGGCGCCAAGATGCGGCGTGCCTGCCTGCGAAGGCGCCAGTGAATTCTGCTCGCCCAGCCCGAGGTGATCATAGTGCGCGCCGAGAATCACGAACTCGTCCGTCTCGCCGGGCAGAAAGCCCGCCACATTCCGCACACGCTTCTGCACATGCGTCACCTCGGACTCCAAATCGAGTTGGATGGAATCCGGCAGCGCGAACGAACGGGGCTTCAGGTCCTCATCAATCCCCTTCACAATCCCATCCAGATCCTTGCCCGCCACCTTCAGCCACCGCTCCGCGATCGCCGTCTTCATCTGCATGAACGCAATGCCAGCATTCGCAGGACCACTAGTGCGTCCGAACTTCTCCAGTTGATCGGCCTCGCCCGGGCGCACCGCCATGTTGTTGACGAAAATCAATGCCTTCGCCCCGCGGTTCCGCGCATTGAACGCTTTGCTTGGAAGCTGTGCGTGCGTCGTGTAGGCCTTGCCCATCCAAGCGCTCTTCTCGTCAAACTCCTGCGGCTCGTAGCGCAGCACCAGCACGCATTTGTCCTTCACGTCCACGTCGGCGTAGTCGTCGTAGTTGTACTCCTTGGCCGTGATGCCGTAGCCCGCAAACACAACCGGGCAGGAATGTTTCGCGGTTGCAGAGAAGTTCAGCGGTTGGAAATCGTCCTTCAGCTTCAATGTCTGCTTCTTGCCGTCCTGCAGAACCACCAGTGAATTGCGCTTGCCGATTTCGGCGCGAACGGTCACCTGGAACTGCTGCGCATAGCCGCCATTGTCGCCCGCCGGCTGAAGCCCGTACGCCCTGAACTGCTTCGCGATGTAGTCCGCCGCCTTCTCCAGGCCCGGGGTGCCCGTGCCGCGCCCCTTCAACTGATCCGATGCAAGGAACTTCACATGCTTCAGATACTCCCGCGGGTCCATCTCCGCCGCAAACATCGCCCCGCATAACAGCACGGCACCGATCGTCAACTTCCTCGACATAGCCTCTCGCTCCACTCCGTTCTCCCGCACCGCCACCTACTCGCAGCCTGCTGCGAGCCACCTACTTTGCGCCACCTACTTTGCGCCCGGCACCGCAATCTTCGCTTCACAGCACGGCTCAGTCTTCGGATGCTTGGCCGCGTAGTCGATCTCGTAGTCAAGCACGGCTTTCATCTGCTCCCAAGGCAGATTGCCCACCAGCCGCCGCCCGTTCACAAAAGCCGTCGGAGTCGATCCGACCTGCAGCGCACGCGCATCCGCCGCCGTCGCGGCGATGTCGGCTTCCGTCACCTTTCCGTCAATGCACTGGCCCAGCATCAGAGTGTCCATCGCCTTCTGATTCGCAAACTCGATCGACTTCTGCTTGATGTTGTCCACGGTGAAGCTTGCCTGGTTCTCGAACACCCAGTCATGATACGCCCAGAAACGTTCATCACCGGCGCGCTTCATGCAGCGGCCGATCAGCGATGCCGGCTTGGCCCACGGATGGATCTGCTCAATCGGCAGATCGCGGAAATACATCCGCACTTTCTCTCCGTAGACACCTTTCAGGTTCTGACGCAGGATCTTCGCCTGCTCCTTGCAGTAGGGGCATTGGAAGTCGCTGAACACCACCAGCGAAACTGGGGCGTCCGCCGGTCCCATCCGCGGAAGGCCATCGGTCTTCGAGAGGATCTTCAACTCCGCCGTGAACGGGCTCTCCCGGATATCGTAGACCTTGCCCTGCACGATCTTCGTGCCGTCGCTGGAAACCAGAAAGTCCACCTGCTGCCGCGAGCCCGTGCCGTCGGCAACGTATACTTCCATCTTCTGAAGGCCGGGCACATCCGACGCCGTCGGCTCGGACGCGGTCACCTGCAGGTTGGGCGGCAATAGGAACTGGTGCCGGATGTAGTCCGCCAGCGTCTGCTTGTCCAATGCCGATTTCGGCCCAGCAGGCTTCACGGCCTCGGTTTTTGCCGCTTCCGGTTTTGGCGGCGCCGCCTGTTTCTTATCCGGCGTCTGTGCCAAGGCACAAGCCACGGAGCACACCAAGAGTGTCCCGGTCAGGACCGCGATACGGAGCATATCTTTTCATTGTAGCGTTCGCCCGGACCCGCGTTCCTTAGGGCTGCCGATGGTGCTTCAACCCCGAATCGGCCGGCATCATCGATCGGGCTACCCAAGCCGCGAGAGCCAGCCCTTGCACGAAACCTTCGATCATCGCTTTCACCACGATGTCTGGCGAGGTGAACTCCGGCCTGAGAATCAGCCAACCCTCGATCGTGCCGGACCCGGCCACCGTGCTCGCCCATTGGCCGAGTACGATATACAGGCCGGCGATGGCGACTACACGCTTCCCGTAGCCCCAGGAACGGAAGGTGGCGAGAAACGGGTAGAGCACCGCAGCGATGAGAATGCCTCGAAGGACCTGCAGGGGGAGCATCCACCGGGTGACGTGATTCCAAAGCTCCGGCTCGGATGGCGTCCGCATCACTCGCGCCACCAGCCCGCTGGGATCGTTGAACAGCGTCTGCGTTAGAAATGTGTACGCAAGTACTCCGACGCCGATGTAAGTGACCACGTGAGCCACCGTCACCCTACCAGCGAAACGCAGGAATTCTTTCATGCTGGCCTGCCTGCCGGCCGATGAAGGATCGGAAAAGCGGAGAGCGCAGGGTCTGGGCAAGTCGCGATCGGCGGGACACACCCACAGGCTGGATTCCGCATGGTAGACCAACACAATCCGGGTTCACGGCTTGGGTTTTCCCGGACGCGCTCAGTATACATCAAACGCCTGGCTACGGATTGCTTTGCCGGAACACCTGCTCCTCGCGGCTCTCCTGACCTTGCTTCAACTTCTCGTAGCGCGCCCGTGCCAGCTTCGCTTCCGCCGCGCGGCCAGCAATCTGATACGCTCGCGCCAACTGAAACTGTACCGCCGCTTCTGTTGCATTCAACTTCGCGGCACGTTCCAATAGAGTCACCGCTTGCGTGGTCCGCTTTTGCTGCAATCGAACACGGCCCAGATAGTAGTAGGCGCCCCACCCATTTGGCCTCGCGGCCCGAGCCCGTTCCAACAAAGGCAGCGCTTCTTCCTCGCGTCCGGTCACCGTCAGCAGCGCGCCGAGATAGTAAGAAGCCTCCGCATGCTCCTCTTGCGCTCGAAGCACCGCGCGCAACTCTTTCTCCGCATCCTCATTGGCACGCTGCCCAATGCAGACCTTCGCCAACTCCATCCTCGCCGCCGTCATCGACTCATCCGCCGCCAGCGCCTGCCGCAACTCCGCCACCGCTTCGTCGAACAACGTGCTCTCCGCGTAGGCCCGTCCCAGCAGGAAATGCGCCTGCGCCGGGCTCGACGAAGTGGTTAGTAACTCTGCAAAAGCCTCTCGTGCCTTCTCCGCTTCCTTCGTGCGCAGATACGCCGACCCCAACACGTACAACACGCCGGCATCGCGAGGCAATCCCTCCAACGTCGCGATCGCCTCCTTCGCGCGCCCCGTCTGCAGTTGACACGTCGCCAGCAACTGGCGCACTTGCGGCGTCGCCTGGCCACCCTTCGCCAACTGATCGAGCAGCGGCAGCGCTGCCGCGTGATCCTCCGCCTTCATGTGCGCGAGGCTCAGATTCAACAACAGTCCCGGGTGCCGAGGCGCCAGCTTGAGCGCACGCCCATAGACACGAACGGCGTCGTCCACCCGGTCCATCCGCGAGTAGACGACGCCCAAGTTGCCCAGCGCTCCCAGATTGTCCGGTTGGGCTTTCAAAACTGCCAGGAAGCCCTGCTCGGCATCGGTCAGCCGGTTGGCGGCCAAGGCCTCGGAGGCCTTCTGAAACTTGATGGCTGTCGGATCCGCCTGCGCAGACAATAGGCCGCCTAATGCCGCGACCACCCATATTTTTCCCACAAACCTAGCTTTCCATGATTGCGCGCCCCTTCGCAAAGCAGTGGGGTTCAGGAGCGAGGCGTGCGCAGCGGGGCATCAGCGATAGATCGCGTCAACTTCAGATTGCTCGATGGAAACCTCCGCCCGGCGTGCCTCGGGATCGGGACCAGGCTTGCCTGTCACGCCATGGCCTTTCGCGTAGACGTTGATGTAGTCCTTGCCGCGCTCCATTTCACCTGCTGCCTTTAGCGCTATGGCCTTCACGTTCTTGGCGCGTTGGTCAGAGTACGTCTCCCAATTCGCAGCCGGCGGGCCAGTCATGCTGGCGTAGCCCCTCACTGTGATCTTGACCTTCTTCTGTTCCAGCAGTGTCCAGAGCCAGGGTTTGTCCTTCTGAAGGCCAGTCACCCACTCGTGGATCTTTGCGACCCATGCCGGCGAGACCACCACATCCGTTTCATTCGCGAAGTACACGACGAGTTTGTCCGGCACCCTCGGTGCTGGCGTAGGAGGCTTGGGCGGATCGGGGTCGATGGGTTCGACTATGATCTTGAGCAGTAAGTCGTCGGGCGAATAGTTGGGGATCGGAGGATTCAGCGTTGGCGAATTCCGCGTACGGTTGCTGCCAGCCTCAACGCCGTGTGAGATACCAATTGTGTCGGAGTCGGTCCTGCTTCCGGAACTCTGCTGGAAGGCGCCGGTGGTCATCTTGAACTGCAACTGGAGGTTGGCCACGTTGCTCGGCACCGTGATCGGGCTGGCTGGAATGGGTTTTGCGCTGTAATCCCAATGAGCTTCGTCGGACCTATTGTAATGAAGGAACGTAGGTTCTCTGAACTGGATGTCTCCGTTGGTGTAGACGGTGTATTCCCAGAAGAGGATCATCTGATCCTTGCCCTGCTTCTCATAAACGGGTTCCGTGCCGGGATGAACGACGTTGTAATTGACGGTGATGATGAAGCCGATCCTCGCCGGCTCGCCGTATTTCCTGTTGCCCTCGGCGCTGCCCCATCTCTTGAGCTTGAGCGTGAGCGGCTTTGTCAGCGGGCTTCCGGAGAACTGCACTGGAGTGAGTTCGGTTGCAGCGGCTAAGACGCGAACGGCTACGTAACCCTTCCACGGCGGCGGCATTCTCTTGTAGTACGTCGTTGGCAGGCCGGCCCAAATGTCAGCCTCCACCTCCGCGGCCCTGATTCGGACGCGGGGACCGGATGGCAATCTTTCAGCAATCCAATCCTCGATATCGAGACTCTCCGTAATCGACCCAAACATCAGCCCCTCAAGAATTCTGTGTGCGACTCCCATGGTCAGATCCTTCCTGCATCCTTTGCCCGCTTCTCAGGCCCTTGCCTTCCATTAGGGAACGGGTGGCATTGGTGGACACCCAACGATGCGAAGTTCGCCGGCGGAATTAGACGGTTGGAGTGAATTTATTTCTGAGCGAGGCGCGACAGCTCGCGCCCGACGAGTGGGTTGCCGGGGAGTCTTTGATTCCAGCGCCGCCAAAGGGCCAACATGTCCGCTTGAAGACGTCCGGCCTGCGACGCGTTGCCAGCCTGATGGTGGAGATCGCGCAAGCGCTGCTGAATGGCGGTGTACCCGACCGCATCGCCGAGGTCCTGGTCTTTCCGAACCGACTCGGAGTTCATCATTCCCAGCGACTCCTCGTACAGTGCAATCGCCCTCGGCAGCCTGCCGGCCTGAACTTCGCCCTCTGCCTGGACCCGCAGCAGCGCTTCCCCGGGGCCTCCGGGTGTGATCCCGCGGATGGGGTACCGTTTCGAGTCCCGCAAGAGCGAGACCGCCTTTGCGAGCCGCTGTGCGGCCTCCGCGTGGCGGCGAAGCTTACGTAACGGCTCCGTGGATTCGCACAACAGCCGGACTAAATAGGTGGTTCTGCGGGCGCTCGTGGCCGGCATTCGGGCGATCGCATCAAGGCCCGCGTCATAAACGGAAATCGCTTCGGCTGGCTTGGTCCGTTGTAGGATCCGGCCCATCTTGAGGGAAGACTGCGCAAAGTCGAGACGCGCGACGAGGTCGCTGGAGTCCTTCAGAAAACGGTCCCTGGAAAAGGCCTTCGATCGCGAAAGCGGCTCCAAAGCATCCTCATACCGGCCAAGGCTGGGTCCGCTGGTGTCGCCCAGCATCAGACCCTTCGCGTAATGCGCATGGGCGAGTTCCTGGATCGCCTCTGGCACTTCGTGCTGACGTACCGCCAACAGCCGGATCGCTTCGTCCAGCGAGGCCAACCCCTTCTCGAGTTCGCCCGCGTAGCGGAAAACATCGGCCTGGACCCGCAAGCTCACCGCCAGTTCCACCCATGCGCGTGGGGCGCCGTTACTCTCCGCAAGGCGGCGCGCATTCTTTACTGCGAGCACCATGGTCTGCTCTGCTTCGCTCAGTTCGGAGTTGTCCAGTAGCGCGTGCGCGAGGCTGGTGTAGGCGACGCTCGCGATTCGGTAGTCCTCGGAACTCGCCGACGCATCGAGCAGTTTCCCGGCGTGTTTGACCACGGCCCGTGCTCTCGAAACGCCATGGTCGGTGTCGGCGCCGGTGTCCATCGGCAAGCGATGGATCTCAATTTTTGCGAGGAGCCGCATCGCGTCGCGGTCCGGTGGCCGGACGGCGGAGGCCCTTGCGAGCAGCGCGGCCGCCTTGCGATAGCTCTCCGCAGCCTGCTTCTCTTCCCCCAGGCTCGGCTCCACACGGGAGAACTGGACTTTGCCAGTCGTGGAATAGATCTCGGCCAACTCCGTCAACAAGTCCGGATCTCCGCTGGACTCCTTGCTCAGGCCCTCCAGATATTGCAGCGCGGTATTGACGATCGACCGCCGTGCCTCGACACTGCCCGGCACCTTCGCGATCTTCGAATCCACTTCGTACAGCCGCTTGGCAAGCTGACGAACCTGCTGGAACCGCCGTTCCGCGATTGCTCTTTCCCGTTGGACGAAGAGCACACCAGCAACAAGAGCTGTGCCCGTGAGTGCCGCGGCCAGCGAAGGAGCCCAATAGCGGCGCAGAAACTTGCGGCTTCGATACAGCAGCGTCCCGCGGCGCGCCGCCACTGGCCGGAAATCCAGGTACGCCGCGATATCCCCGGCCAATTTCTCGACCGACGAGTAGCGCTCACCAGGTTCGTCCCGTAGCGCGACCATCAGGACGGCCTCCAGATCACCACGCAACTCCTTGTTCCAGTGGCTCGGCGGGATGATCGCCGACGTGGCGTTTTCCCTTGGCAGTTGCCCCGTCAGCAGGCGGTAAAGCACGGCGCCGAGCGAGTACACATCCGTCGCGGTAGTCATCGCCGCGCCCCGGATTTGTTCGGGACTGGCATATTCCGGCGTCCAGGCTTGATCGCGCGTCAGCGTACGTTCCGCCGCGATATCCAGAATCTTCGCGATTCCAAAGTCGAGCAACTTGGGTTCGCCTTCATCGGTGACGAGCAGGTTGCCCGGCTTGAGATCCCGGTGCACGATGAGATTCTGGTGCAGGAACGCAACAGCATCGCAGACCTTGAGAAACAGGCGCAGGCGATCGCCCAAGGAGAGCGAAGCACAGTGCTCGTCGATGCGCGTGCCCTTCACATACTCCATCACCAGGTACGGGACACCATTGGCGGTATGCCCGGCGTCCAGCAAGCGCGCGACGTTCGGGTGGGAGACTTGCGCGAGGATTTGCCGTTCGCGCAGGAAGCGGTCGCGAAAAGCCGCTTCGTCGAACATCGGGCGCAACATCTTGATTGCTGCCTGATGGCGGATCTCACCATCGGTGCGTTCGGCGCGATACACCACGCCCATGCCACCGGAACCGATCATCTCCTTGAGTTCATAGGCCCCGCATTGCATCTCCGGCGCTCCAACGGCCCTCTGCGCGACGTTGCGGACCGCACCGTCCAACTCGAACGAGCCGTCGTGATCGAGCAGGGACTGCACCTCACGGAGCGTGTCCGGGCCCAACTGGTGCTGTCGAGCGTAGCGCTCCCGCTCCTCGTCCGAAAGGTCGGCCATGTCATGGAATCGCTTCTCGGAATCAGGAGTCATCGCGCGAAAGCTCCCGCTTCAGCCATGCATGTGCGAGCCGGAGTTCCTTTCGCACCACATGGACTGACATCGATTCGAGCAACGCACAATCCTCGGCGGTCAGCCCCCCAAAGTAGCGCATTTCCACCAGTCGGGCCTTGGTTGCGCTGACCTTGGCCAGGCGCTCCAGGGCGTCGTTCACAGCCACTACCGTCCGATCGGGATCGGTACCGAATTCCTGCCAGCCTGCCAGTTCCAGCCGCATCCCCGAGCCACGCTTCTGAGCCAGGCGGGAACGGGCGTTATCGACGAGAACCTGACGCATGGCTCGCGAGGCCACACAGTAGAACTGCTTTCTCGATTCGTAGTCGGGATGATGAGAGCTGACGAGTTTGAGATAAACCTCGTGTACGAGTGTGGTCGGCTCCATCGGAGCGTCGCTCTCGCGCCGCAGATGACCATAGGCAAGCCGCTTCAACTCGTCGTACACAAACGGCATGAGTGTGTTGAAAGCATCCGAGTCGCCCGTGCTGATCCTCCGCAGCATCTCGGTAATTTCCATTCCACTCAGTATCACAGACAGGTAGAACGGAGGAAAGCGGCTCGATCCTGCGCCGCCGAAAAGAAGAGCGCCGCCAGAGTGAATCACGCTGGCGGCGCTCTTGCAGCCTTCCTCAACGCTGCAACGGGCTGTCAGGCGCCTGGTGCTCCTGAACGGCCGCCGCGGCGGTTGCGTTCCTATTGCTCAGAACAGGAACTTCATCCCGAACTGGATGTTCCGCGGATCGCGAGTCGAGTTCACTTCACCGAATGATCCGCGTGTTGCGTCATTCGGCGATTGACCTGGCTGAAGCACTCCCGGCAGACCCGTATTGACACCCGACCACTGCGTATGGTTGAACGTGTTGAACGTCTCAAACCGGAACTGCAGACTCATCCCTTCGCGAATGCGGAAGTTCTTGAACAGCGAAACATCCCATTCGTTGATGCCCGGCAGTCGCAGCGTGTTCTTGCCGAGGTTGCCGAGGTTGCCTTCCGCCGGCCGTGCAAAGTTGGCGAAGTTGAAGTAGGTGCGACGCGATTTCTCGGAGGGGAACACATCGCCCCCAAGGAAGTCGGCGCGCTGGCCTCCACCCAACGTTCCCAGGTTTCCGCCTGCGGTCACCGATGCGGGCGGACCACTCCAGAAACGCGCGATGCCGTTCACCTGCCAACCGTTCACCACCGCTTTGGCGAAGCCATTGTTCTTGGCAAACTGCGGCAACTCATAGACGAAGTCCATCGTCGCGATGTGCTGGCGATCGAAGCCGGCCAGACCATACTGCCGGCGGCGGTCGAGGAAGTAGCCGATGCCCTCGCCGTCCGCGTCCGCATCACCCATCGCCTTCGACCACGTATAGTTGAAGTTGCCCGTGAAGCCCTTTGCGAAGCGGCGGCTGACGCGCGCCTGCAAGGCATTATAGTTCGACACGGCGCCGAACTCGGTAAAGTTCACCGACGTGAATCCACGATACGGGCGCAGCGCGTTCACCGTTCCATTCACCGACTGCAGCACGCCGGGTTGCAGCGTGGTGCCGAGAGGCAACTGGTTCAGATCGCGCCGGTACTGCAAGTAGCGTCCCATGTTCCCGACATACGAAACGTCGAGTGAAACGCGGCTGCCGATTTCATGCTGCACGCCGAGCGACCACGAATAGATCGTCGGAATCTGACCGGCCGGATCAAACGCCGACAATCCCACCGGGAAGCGCACGCCCTGCGCCACCAGACCGGGACCCAATTCATCCACACGTCCCGCGAAGATGCTCGGCGTGTAGACGAGAGGTGGATTGCCAAGCCCATCGAAGTTGTTCACGTTCTGGCGAATCCGCTCGTGGAAGATGCCGCCACCGCCGCGCACCGCGGTACGTCCCGTGCCGAACACATCCCAGGCAAAGCCGAAACGCGGAGCCCAATTGTTAAAGCGATGCTTGGCGAATCCCTTCGGGATGCCGTTGCCTTCCTGGATCAGCCCGTTGAACGGATCGCCGCTGTTCGCAATGATCGAACCGTTGCGCAATCCCGGTGCTGTGTCGATGCGCACGGCCCTTGAGGGATCGTACGCCGAAGGCGAAAAGTAGTTCTGCAGGAATTCGCCCTTGGTGAACGTTGGACCCAAATAGGCCCAGCGAACGCCGAATTCGAGAGTCAGTTTGCGATTCACCTTCCAGCTATCCTGCGCGTAGGTTTCAAAGCCCCAGAACTGGAACGCCCCGTAGAAGCGCCCGTTGGTCTGGCTCACCGACGTGTAGTTGCCCAGCAGCATATTGGCGAACGTGGTGCCCGTGTCGCGCGGATTCTCCGGGCTTGACCCGAAGTTGAAGCTCGGCACATCGGTCCACGACGGCTGCTGCCCGTTGAGGTTCGTGTTCACGAACACGCCGAACTTGTATGTGTGTGCCCCGCGGTTCATCGTCACGTTGTCCGTCCAGGCAAACTGTTTCGCATCCGATGCCCAGCCCGCCGGAAAGCCGGCGTAGTTGCAGCTACCCACGCCGCAATTG
>JAEUQE010001069.1:244-562 GCA_016789785.1 Bryobacterales bacterium | reverse complement strand
TCGCAGGAACCACTCCATCCGTTTCTTGAATCCCGGCAGCTTATCTATCAGCGTCGGTTCAATCGTCTCCATCGCAAACAACGGAATGATGCCGACCATCGACCGCACCTTCATCCGCATCGCCTCGCCGCTTGGCAACCGCAGCATGTCGTAATAGAATCCGTCCTCGTCGTCCCACAACGACTCATGCCCCGTGCCGTTCATCGCGCTTGCGATGTACAGAAAGTGTTCGAAGAATTTAGACGCGATGTCCTCATACGTTCGATTCCGCTGCGCCAGTTCCAACGCAATCGTCAGCATATTGAGCGAGTACATCGC
>JAEUQE010001069.1:0-234 GCA_016789785.1 Bryobacterales bacterium | reverse complement strand
CCGCCGGTCGGCAGCGGCGCCGAACGGTCGAACAGCCCGATGTTATCGAGTCCCAGAAACCCGCCCTCGAAGATGTTATTCCCCAATGCGTCCTTACGGTTCACCCACCACGTAAAGTTCATCAGCAGCTTGTGAAAGCAGCGCTCGAGAAAGTCGTAATCCGGCCGCCCCGCGCGCCGCCGGTCGATCTGAAACACACGCCAGCAGGCCCACGCATGCACCGGCGGATTCACA
>JAEUQE010001068.1 GCA_016789785.1 Bryobacterales bacterium | reverse complement strand
AACCTCCCCCAAATGGCGGATGGCGATATGAACGTCGCCTTCTTCATCGTCTACGTCGGCCAGGGTCTTCCCAACGCGGAGGCCTACGCCGCCGCCTACCAACAGGCCATCGAAAAGTTCGACGCCATCCATCGCTTCACCAGCAAAATCGCTCCCGATCTGATCGGCCTCGCCCTCACCCCCGATGACGTTCGCCGCCTCCACCGCCAGGGCAAACGCGTCGCCGTCATCGGCGTCGAAAACGCCTACCCCATCGGCACGGACATCTCTCGCGTCAAGGAATTCTACACCCGTGGCGGCCGCTACATGTCCCTCGCTCACAACGGTAACAGCCAACTCGCCGATTCCAACACCGGTGAAGCCTCCGGCTACCTCCACAACAACGGCCTCTCCCCTCTCGGCCGCGAAGTCATCGCCGAAATGAACCGCCTCGGCATGATGGTCGATCTCTCTCATCCCTCCAAAGGCGCCAACCTCGAAGCCATCCGCCTCTCCAAGGCCCCCGTCATCGCCTCTCATTCCAGCGTCCGCGCCCTCGCCGATCACAGCCGCAACATGGACG
>JAEUQE010001067.1 GCA_016789785.1 Bryobacterales bacterium | reverse complement strand
GGAGGCATCGCCTACGTCTTCGACGAAGACCGCCAGTTCGCCAAGCGCTGCAACACGGCGATGGTCGCGCTCGACAAGCTGCTGCCGGCCGCCGAGCAGATCGCCAGCCAGGAAGCGGCGATCTTCCATCGCGGCCAGACCGACGAAGCGCAATTGCGCAGACTGATCGAGGAGCACTACCGGTGGACCGGCAGCCTGCGCGCACGCGAGATTCTGGATCACTGGGACGCGTCGCTGCCGCGCTTTATCAAGGTGTTCCCGCACGAATACCGGCGTGCGCTGGGCGAACTCAATGCCCGCAACGAAACCGCGGCCACCATCGCCAAGGCGCGCGAGTCAGGCAAGCCGACGGCCAGGGCCTGAGCCCCCGCCGCAACCGACGCAATCAGGAGTCAATAGCAAATGGGGAAAGTGACCGGGTTTCTTGAGTACGAACGACTCGAGGAGGGCTACGAGCCCGTCGACAAGCGGCTCAAGAACTACAGGGAATTCGTGATCGGCCTCAAGGAGGACGAGGCAAAGATCCAGAGCGCGCGCTGCATGGATTGCGGCACGCCGTTCT
>JAEUQE010001066.1 GCA_016789785.1 Bryobacterales bacterium | reverse complement strand
CTCCCTCCGAAGCGGCGGTCGAGTCCGTCTGAATGTTAAAATCGCTGTTTCTTATGCAAAAACCAGTTGTTTCATTCGGCGAGATCATGCTTCGCCTTGCTCCTCCCGGTTTTGAACGCTTCCTTCAATCCCCGCAGTTCATCGCCACATTCGGCGGAGGCGAAGCAAACGTCGCCGTCGCCCTGTGCGGATTCGGTTATCCCGCCCGCTACGTCACTGCCCTGCCCCCCAACAATCCCATCTCCGATTCGTTCATCGGCGAGATGCGCCGCTTTGGCGTCGATACCAGCGGCATCGTTCGCGGCAAGGGCCGCTTCGGCATCTACTTCGTCGAGCCCGGCGCGAATCAGCGTCCTTCCAAAGTGCTCTACGATCGCGAGAATAGCTCCATCGCGCTCGCCAAGCCCGGCGACATCGATTGGAAGAAATGTTTTGAGGGAGCCGGCTGGTTCCATGTCACCGGCATCACGCCCGCCATCAGCGAGTCATCATCCGCGCTTGCGCTGGAGGCCGCCCGCACTGCGCACGACATGGGACTCACTGTATCCTGCGATCTCAACTTCC
>JAEUQE010001065.1 GCA_016789785.1 Bryobacterales bacterium | reverse complement strand
ATTTCGCGGCGAAGGTGATGGCGGCGGGCGGGCAGGTGGTGGTTCCGAAGATGGCGATCCCCGGTATCGGGTGGCAAGCTTACTGCCTGGACACGGAAGGGAATCTGTTCGGCATACATCAGATGGACGTGAACGCGAAGTAGAGTAGTTTGCGCGGTCACAGGCGGCGGAGGGCGATCTCGCCCTTGCCCCAAACGGTTTGGCGGCCGACGCCGGTGAACGAGGCGGCGTGGAGATAGGGGGCGAACTCCTGGAGATCGCCCTCATAGGTTGCAGTGCCGATGAAGCCGCCCAAGGGGTGACGCTGTCCGGTGCGCGTGCTGAAGCGGTCCACGTTGACCTGTTGCAGCTCCGATGCGCGCATGCGGACGTGGGCGGCACGTTCGGCGAAGGCGCGGTGATCCATTTCAAGCGGGCCCTCTCCGTAGAGGGTGCGGAGGGCGCCGATGCGGTCCCTGATCCGCGCCAGGAGCACGGCGAAATCCGGAGCGGGCAGAAGCTGCCCGTTGTTTCCCTTGATCTCAGTAGGCGTCAGGAACATGAGGGCCGCCCGATGGAGCGGCG
>JAEUQE010001064.1 GCA_016789785.1 Bryobacterales bacterium | reverse complement strand
CTTACTGCGGTCGAATTTCTCTTTCGCCATCTTTATAAAGTCCTGAATTGTCCGGGATTTCGCCGAATTACTTCTGGAGCCGATGACCAGGATTGAACTGGTGACCTCGTCCTTACCAAGGACGCGCTCTACCATCTGAGCTACATCGGCCCAATACCCAATACTACCAAAACCAAGTGGTGGACAGGGGAGGATTCGAACCTCCGTAGCCCCAAGGGGCGACGGGTTTACAGCCCGGTGCTTTTGACCGCTCAGCCACCTGTCCAGCCGTTAATTAAGTTCTCCGCGCGCAAGCACACTGCCACAGACGGCGTTTGGAGCTCCAACGTGTACCGGGTGACCGGATTGTGTGGAGCTGGCGGAGGGATTTGAACCCCCGACCCTCTGATTACAAATCAGATGCTCTACCAACTGAGCTACGCCAGCCTGCGAACAACTGCCGATAGCGCCTTGAACCTCTTGAGAGTATAACACGTTGCCTCCACTTGCGCAGCCAAACCCGGATACAATTCAATCCATGAGCTACACTCGCCGGTCTGTGCTGCTGGCCACCGCGGCCGCCCC
>JAEUQE010001063.1 GCA_016789785.1 Bryobacterales bacterium | reverse complement strand
CCGTTGGGAGACGTTTAACCTGTCGAACCGTGCGAACTTCAACCTGCCGTTGACCCAGGTTGACGTACGCGGCGGCGCCACGATCAATACGGCGAAGGGCGCGCGCGTGCATCAACTGGGGTTACGGCTGGAGTTTTAGCTACTTGGTTGAGACAGAAGCGCGGGTGGCGCCGGTGGAGATACCGCCGTCGACGAGCAGCGTCTGTCCACTGACGTAACGGCTCTCTTCGGATGCCAGGAAGACGACAGCGCCATCGAGATCGTTCGGGGCGCCTGGGCGCTTGACCGGGATACGATCCTTCAGGTATTCGAGCCATTCCTGATTGTCGTAAAGGACCTTGTTCTGCTCCGTGCGGAACCAGCCGGGGGCGAGGCAATTAACGGTGATGCCAAAGCGGCCCCACTCATCGGCCAGGGCCATGGTGAGTTGCTTCACACCGCCGCGACTGGCGCAATAGGGCGCGATGCCTGCGTAGCCGAAGACGCTGGTGACCGAACCGATATTGACGATGCGGCCGTATTCGCGGGGGATCATGCGTTTGGCGATCTGCTGAGAGACGAAAA
>JAEUQE010001062.1 GCA_016789785.1 Bryobacterales bacterium | reverse complement strand
CGGCCTGCACCTGCAACTCTGCGTAGCGCCTGCGCTCCTCCTCGCTACGTGCCTCGATGCCCAGCGCCGTGAGCGGATCGAGCTGGGGCGAATAGACCCCGAGCGGCCCCTGCATCAGTTGCCGGTAACGCGCCCACTCCTCGGGCTGAAGCCCCCATTCCCGCGCCTGCCTCTCGTCGAGCGCGGCATCGGCGCCCGGCTGCACCTGGGCGAGCACCATGCGCGAGTTCGTCACCGGGGCCGGCTGGGCGGATGCGCCGAAAGCGGCGAACAGGACGACGGCAGCGAGCACCGGCCGCAGGTTCATGGCGACCTCCTACGGCACCGCAACGCGCTGCGTCTGGCCGTTCACCTGGAACACGCCCGCCTGCGCCTCGATGGACTGCAGTTGCCAGCCGCCCTCGGCATCGCCCTCGCGCAGCAGCCGGGCACCCGCGAGCGAGGCCGCGGCAGTGGAGGTGATCGACAGAAAGCGCTCGCCTCCCCGCAGCTCCACGCCGAGCACCCGGAACGGCGGCTCCGGCACCTTGGGCTTCGTCGCAACCGGAGCGCGCGGGCGAGCGGC
>JAEUQE010001061.1 GCA_016789785.1 Bryobacterales bacterium | reverse complement strand
TCAAAGCCGTGGGCCATCGGCCCCCCGCCGAAGGGACGGGCAAAGTCCACGTCTTGCTGGGCAGGTCCCGTCTTTACCCAATCTACTCCGAGGTGCCATTTTCCCACCATCGCCGTGACGTAACCGCTCTGTCGCAGCAACCCAGCCACCGTCACCCGGCCCGGCTCAATCAATGCCGGATCGTATCCATGGAGGACTCCCGACTTAAGGCGGCCACGCCAGGGATAGCGTCCGGTCATGAGAGCATATCGGCTCGGCGTGCATACACCCGACGCCGAATGTGCGTCGGTGAAAATCCTGCCCTCCTTCGCGAGGCGGTCCAGCGCGGGTGTCTGCCACGCACTCTTGGGATTCAGGCACGAAAGATCCCCGATCCCCATGTCGTCAGCAAGGATGACCAGGATGTTCGGTCTGGCGGTCGTCTCCGCCGCCGAATCCGTCACCAGGGCCGTCACGAGAAGTGCGGCTCCCGCGAGCCGGCGGACATTTCGGGTCGCGCGCAGGAGGAGCGATCCGGTGCCGAATGATCCTGAAGGGACTCCGTCTGGCGCGAGGTGGAGGGACCTC
>JAEUQE010001060.1 GCA_016789785.1 Bryobacterales bacterium | reverse complement strand
CGCCGCCGCAGAGCAGGCGCGCGCCGTCACCGTGCGCGAACCTCGCCCCGCCGGATTTCCGCTTCTGTTCACCAGACACTGGCAGTTGATCGAACCGGCGGTCGCCTTCCTGCATGAACACTCGGTCCAGCGCGCCCACACCGACGACACACTGAGGACCTACGCCGAGATCCTGTACGACTGGTTCGAGACGCTCGAGCAGAACGACATCCCTTGGCACCAGGCAGATGCCGTCGACCTGGTGGCTTACCGCAACCGCATGATGACGCGGCCCAGTCCGCACACCGGACGTGCGTACCGGACAACGACCATCAACCACCGGGTTCGCGGCGTGCTGCGGTTCTATGTGTGGGCGGTTCGCGCGCATTGGCTGAACGAATCGCCGCTCGCGGACAAGACCCGCGACTTCGCTGTGTCGAGGCGGTACTCGCCGATCCGGACGCGCTACGCTGCGGACACCGAGCGCAGCATCTTCGTACTGCGGCAATACGAACCGCTGCCCCGCCCGCTGGTCTCCGGGCAGGCTCGCGAACTGCTCGCCTATCTCGCCCCGCCGTACGATCTGAT
>JAEUQE010000105.1 GCA_016789785.1 Bryobacterales bacterium | reverse complement strand
GAGATGCTCACGCATCGGATCTTTCGACACAGTGCGGGACGGGGCGCCAGTTCGTGGGATGCGGCCTTTCACGCGCTGAAGGTTTCCGAGATGCCGCGACGGGAGTTCGAGGAACTCTGCGATGCTTTGCTCGATCGCATTGGGTTTCACACTTCCGAAGAGCCGTTTGCACCTGACTGGCCTTTGTTTCTTCATCGTCAATACACACGGGACGAGATCCTTGTAGCCATCGGCAAGGCGGAACTGGTCGGCAAACGTCACACTCAGGTAGGTCGGATCTGGTTCGAAGAGATGAATGCCGAAATCCTATTCGTAACGTTGGCCAAGACCGAGAGGTCGTTTTCCCCGACAACTCGATATGAAGACTTCGCCGTTAGCCCGACTCAGTTTCACTGGCAATCGCAAAGCACCACGCGCGAAGACTCCCCGACGGGGCAGCGCTATGTACGGCAACCCGAAAATCGGGTCAACTTCTTACTCTTTGTCCGGCCAACCACCGACGACCCATTTGTCTTTCTCGGAGCTGTCCGCTATCTGAACCATACGGGTAGCCGGCCCATGAGCATCTACTGGGAGTTAGAGAAACCCATGCCCGCATGGTTCTTCGAGACATGCGCATCTTTGCGCGTCGCTTAGCGACAACGCCATAGGTTCGCCCCTAACGTAACTCCGGAATCCTACCCGGTGTATGTGGCACGCCGGCGGACTCCAGATCTTTCTCCAATTTCCGTAAATCCACATCCACGGCCGTTCGCAGTTGCGCCAGCACCGCCTTCAACTCATCGCCCGCCAGTTTCAGACCATCCTGATCGGCCTTATGGGGAGCGCCGGTCCACATACGGTAGTTGAACACCAACCGCGAAACGCGCTCTTGAATGCTCGGGGGCTGATTCTGCTGATACCGGGCCAGCGCCTCATCCCCACGCAGCGCTTTCTGGATCTCGTGCAGCTTCTGATCAATCCGCTTCGCGTCCGATCGCAGCCGCGCATCCGCGGTCGAATCGTCAATGGCGCGCACAATTGCTGAAAGTTTGGTGCGCGCGCTGGTTGCCACCTCCGATGCGCCGCTCGCCGCGCGGCTGAGACGCACCGCCTCGGACTGAAACTCCGAAAGCTGCTGCAGACTCGCTGGCCCCTGCAAGGTGAACGACTGTGGCTCGCCAACTTGCTTCAGCACGCCGTTCACTCGCGTGGAAAGAGTTACTTTGTAAGTGCCTGGGGCGGCTAAGTGACCGCTCGGCGCGGGCGAGAACAGATCGTCGTCATCACCGGCCGGGCGCGGCGGCGGCAGAGAAGGCGGAGGCGTTCGCAGATTCCACGCGATGCGATGAAAGCCCTTCGCCGCGGGTCCTTGAATGCGTCTCACCAGCCGCCCGGCGCTGTCGGTCACCGTGGCGACAATCGCCGGAGCCTCCTCCGACTCTTCCTTACTCAATTGCGACATGCCCGGATAGGGGAGCGTTCGTTTCTCCCGGTCGGCCTTTTTCTGTTCTTCCTGCCGCTTCTGCCTTTCGGTTTGCAGGGAATCGCGCAGGTAGTAAGTGAATATCGCACCGTAGGGCGGATTTTCGGCCGTGAAGTAGGTTTCGCCCTGCCATCCTTTCCCTCGGCTTCCGAGCGGTTGAGCCTCGACATATGCGGTCGCCGTCTTCACCGGGAACAGCGTCAGTTCCCGCTCTAGCGCGTCTGGCTTCAAAATGCGCAGAGGCGTATAGTCATCCAGCACATAGAAGCCGCGGCCAAACGTAGCCAGCACCAAATCGTTTTCCCGCTTCTGTATTGCAAGATCACGCACGGCGATGGTCGGCAAACCGCCCCGCAGTCGAATCCACTTCTTGCCGCCGTCGATCGTGAAGTACAAGCCGAACTCCGTTCCCGCAAACAACAACTCAGGATTCACATGATCTTCGGCGATCGCGAGCACCGGGCCATTCTCCGGCAGACCACCAACAATCGACGTCCATGTCGCGCCCTTGTCCGTCGACTTCAGCAAGTACGGTTTGAAGTCCTGATTCTTGTGGTTCTCGAACGCCGCATAGACGGTGCCTTCCGCGTGTTGCGACGCCAGAATCCGTGCGACGTAGGTGCGCTCAGGCACTCCTGGAAACGTCTCGATCTTGCGCCATGCGCCGCCGCCATTCTCGGTCACCTGGATCAGACCATCGTCAGTCCCCGCATAGATCAGCCCTTCCCGCTTGGGCGATTCATGCATGGCCACGATGTTCCCGTAGAACGAAGTGGACTGATGCTTCGCCATCGCATCGGGATACCAGAGCTTTCCCATCACCGGCAGCGTGTCGCGATCGATCTGCCTCGTCAGATCCGGCGAGATCGCTCTCCAACTCGACCCGCGGTCATCGCTACGGAAGATTCTGTTTGCGGCAAAGTACAGGCGCGTGGAACTGTGGGGGCTGATCAGTAGCGGCGAATCCCAATTGAATCGCAACGGTGGCTCGCCCTTGCCTTCCACGGGCTGGATGCCCACGCGCTCGCCCGTGCGCCGGTCGAAGCGAATCAGGCCGCCATACTGTGACTCGGCGTAGACGATGTTCGGATCATCCGGATCCACTCGCGACTGAAAGCCGTCGCCGCCGTTGGTCACAAACCAGTCCGACATTACGATGCCGTGCGCACTTCGGGTCCTCGACGGGCCGCCCATCGAGAAGTTGTCCTGCGTGCCGCCGTAGATGTAGTAGTGGGGCAGGGAATTGTCCACCGTCACATCGTAGAACTGCAGTGTTGGAAGATTCGTCTTGTATTGCCATGTCTGGCCGCGATCGAACGACTCGTACAGCCCGCCATCGCAACCGGACAAAAGATGCTCACTGTTCTGAGGGTTGATCCAATACGTATGCGTGTCGACATGCTTCGCGCGATCGCCCACATTGCGCAACGTGCGCCCGCCATCATCGGAGACCTTCGCAAGTACGTCGCCGAGATAGATGCGGTCCGCAACGGATGGATCGGCGATGATCTGGCCATAGTACATCCCTTGACCGTCATAGCTGGCGCGCTTCTCCCAACTCTCGCCATGATCGACGGAGCGATAAACGCCGCCTTGACGGTTCGCCGCTTCTACGCGTGCATAGACCAGTCCCTTCTTCGCCGGTGAGAATGCGAGGCCGATGCGCCCGAGATCCTCACTCGGCAACCCGCGCACTTTCGCGAATGTCTTGCCGCCATCACGCGACTTGTAGATTGCCGATTCCGGACCGCCGCTGATCAGCGTGTAGACATGCCGCCGCCGCTGCCATGCCGCGGCGAGTACGATATCCGGATTCGTTGGATCCAGCGCGACATCGCTCACGCCTGTGTGCTCGCTGATGTTGAGGATCTTGTTCCAGGTCTTGCCGCCATCGGTGCTCTTATAGAGTCCACGGTCGCCGCCCGGTCCCCACAGCGGACCCTGCGCCGCGACGTAGACAACGTTGGAATCGCGAGGATCCACCACGATTCGCCCAATGTGCCGCGACTCCTTCAAACCCACATTTCGCCACGTGCGCCCACCATCATCGGAACGGTAAACTCCGTCTCCGTAGCTCACGCTACGTTGTGCGTTGTTCTCGCCAGTACCCACCCACACAGTGTTCGGATTCTTCGGATCGAGCGCGACGTGGCCGATCGAATAGGAGCCCTGATCATCAAACACTGGTGTGAATGTGGTTCCGCTGTTCGTCGTCTTCCATACGCCGCCCGATGCCACGCCCACGAAGTAATGCGCGGGATTGGTGGGATGCACGGCAAGCGATGTGATGCGGCCGGAGGACAGCGTGGGGCCGACATGGCGCAGGCGTAGGCCCTGAAATGTCGCGGCCGACATGCGCTCTTCGGGCTTGGTCTCCCCGGCGGGCTTCGATTCCTGTGCCGAAAGCGACGTGAAGAGGAGGAACAGCAAAGTGATGGTCATATGGAACGCTCGTTAGAGAAGAAGACGGAATGTGTGCATCTTGCTGATACCCGTACTGCTGCCAACCGCCGATGTCAGCAGCACGCCGTACTCGCCCGGTGGAAGCGGCGACTGGAGCACCATGCGGAAGAGATTGTTGCCAACCTTCTCCACGCCGAAGGGGATGGCGCCTTTAGCAACGCCACTCTTGGAGTTGACCGGGCCAACCATGAAAGCGCGTTGTCCCTTGTTTACCTTCATGGGCAGCAGGAGGAAGTTGTTTATGGATTGGCCACTGGCAAGCGAGAAGATCACTTCGATTGGATGCGTCAGGAAGTTGCGGCTGCTCGGGCCCGCGATGCTGCCCTTGAGATCCTTCTTGATGATTCCCGCCGAGACGATGTTCTTTACCGAACTCTTTGCCTCCCATTCCACTTCTTCAGAGACGAGTTCGAAATGCTCATTGCCTTTTTTGTAGTAGATGCCAGGTTCGGTGATCGACGTTCGTGATTCCGCTTTGCCTGATGCGCTATCGGGTTTCGGTGCCGCCGCGCCATCGCGCCCGCGAGCGAGCATCGCGGTGATGATTCGTTCGGACACGCCGGCAGCCTTCATCGAAACCAGATCGTCGGCGCCCATCGAGTAGTTTCCAGGTTGCTGGCGGATGACGTTGAGTATCAGCTCTTCGCCAAGCCCCGATTTGACCAGCTTGATGATCGACTCATTGTTGAGCGTCTCCTGCGCAAGCGCCGCGGCGGCAAGCGCGAAGACACAAAGTGCAATGCGTGCGAGATGCTTCATAGTGTCTTTCAGGATAGCGTGGAAGCCCGGCCAAGATCCCGCGCGCGCCCCCATCCGCTACACTGTCACCAAGGAGCAGAATCACGAAAATGCGGATTGGCGTACTGTTGCTTGTGTCGCTGAGTGTTGTGCTTGGGGCGGATGATCCGTGGGAGAGAGTCCGTGATCTAAAGACCGGCCAGGAACTGCGCATCTACAAGAAGGGCGCCGTGCAACCAGTGCTGGCCCAGATGGCGGACCTAACTGACGAGAGTCTCATCGTCATCGTGAAGAAGGAACAGACCGCGATCCCAAAGGCCGACATTGAACGAGTGGAGGCTCGGCCTCAGCAGACCGGCGGCCGCTTCAAGCGAGAAACGAAGACCACCGTCGACAAGGGCACATCGGGCTCTGCCAACTCCTCGAACACCATGGCGGAACGCATGGCGGTTCCTTCAGGTAATACGGGCCCTTCGGCATCCTCCTCGACGTCTTGGTCTACCAGCGGTAAGCCCGATTTTGAGACGGTCTACCGTCGTCAGAACCCGCCGCCGAAACCGAAGCAGTAGCTGTGCCTGATCGCCGCATCGGCGAACGGATCGCTCACCATCCCATCTGCGACATCCGCTTCAGGATCGCCGCGCTGTAGTTCGTCATTCGTTCCGGCTTGCGCTGCAGAGGGCTTGGCAATACGGCCGCCAGGCGCGCGCCATGTTCGCGATCCACCCGGCTGGCGGGCATCCGGTAGTGATACTGCGCAGCCGCTTCCGCGCCGAACACTCCAGGTCCCCACTCAATCACATTCAGATACAACTCCAGAATGCGATCCTTGCCGAGAATGAACTCCGCGGGCAGAACCAGTGTTGCCTCGATCCCCTTGCGCACGAAAGAGCCGTCTGTCGTGAAGTAGAGGTTCTTGATCAACTGCTGTGTGATGGTTGAAGCGCCGCGAAGCCGCCCTTGCGGCAGGTCATCCAGGAGCGCATCTTTGATCTCGCCAAGATCGAAGCCGAAATGTCTGTAGAACTTGGCATCCTCCGCAGCGACCACCGCATGCTGAAAGTGCGGTGAGATGTCACGGAGCGGCACGAACCGGTAGCGCTTCTCATACCGTTCTTTTCCCATCCACGACTCCACTCGCCTCTCCACATGAACCATCGTGAACCACGGATCCACCCAGCGCAGCGCCACCATGCTGACCATCACCAGGCCGTAGTAGATGACGAGTACCTTCACCGCGAACCACATGAGACGCCGCGCCCACTTGCGCTTCGGCTTGGAACTCGCTTTTGCGGTCTTGCGCTTCATGAGCGTGCTCGCCAATCCGGATCAGGTTGCAGCCCGATTCGCAACTTCAGTAGATTCGAAAGACACATGTGCCGGCTTGCGATTTCGTTGCCCCAGCAGTGGACCGCCGTACTCATCATGGCGGAATGCGCTGTCCGCGTCCAAACCATTCTCGCCCAAAAATGTTTTCCGCTTCACGGGCTTCTATCGCTAGCCTGCGCCCCTGCCGACCTATGCTGACACCGCCAGACATCACCCGCCGTTCGCTCCTCGCGCTGCCATTCGCCTTGCGCGCCGAACCGCCCGATACCGACGGGATGCCGGTGATCAAAGGCAAACGGACATTCCTGCTCGGTCTGTACAGTTTGCCGAAGCACGCCGATGCGTGGAAGCGCGCGGCCACTGCCGGTTTCCACGTGGTCCATGTGCCGGCGAAGAAGGAAGATCTCGATCGCGCCCAGCAACACGGTATGTATGGATGGGTGACGCTGGGCGCGATCCAGCCGAAGTCACGGCCCGCTGACGAAGCGCGCATCCGCAAGTTGATTGCCGAGTTCGGCAAGCACCCGGCATTGCTGTTTTGGGAGAGTCTTGATGAGCCGACCTACGAGTGGAAAAAGCCCGGGCTGAAGATTCCGCCCGAAGTCATCAAAGAGACATATCGCTTCGTGAAGACCCTGGACCCGCAGCGTCCCATGTACCTCAATCATGCGCCCACCAACCTTGTGAGCACGCTGCAACGCTACAATCCCGGCGGCGACTTCATCGCGACTGACATTTATCCCGTCATCCCGCATGGCATTCGCGACATGTACGGGCTCTGGCCCAGTGGACGGCAAGGCGACCTGCTGAACACGCATCTCAGTCAGGTTGGCCAGTATGCTTCGAAGATGCGGCAGGTGGCAGGCCCGAATCGCGCGGTGTTCATGGTGCTGCAGGGCTTTGCATGGGAACGCTTGCGGGAGAAGGATCAGGACCCGAAGATGATCCTCGACCCCACGCGCTTTGAGCAGAGATTCATGGCGTGGCAAGCCGTAGCGAATGGCGTGAACGGCATCTTCTATTGGGGCCTGCACACCACGCCAGCAACGTCAAAGCTCTGGGACGATCTGGCTTCCGTCGCCTCCGAACTCTCCTCGCTGAAGGAGGAACTCGCCGCGCGTCCGATCACGCTTCCCCTTCAACTTGAGTATCACGACACGGATCACAGCCTCGACCGGGGCATCGAATGGATCGCGAAGCCGTCGCCGGCGGGCACCCTTCTCATCGCGGTGAATGCGGATCCGAATCCCGTGGAGGTGACGTTTCGCAACGTTCCCAAGGCCGCCACAGCGGAGGTGCTTTTCGAGTCGCGGACACACACGCTGCGTGCCGGTGCGTTTCGGGATCGCTTTCGTCCGTTCGACGTGCATCTCTACCGCTTGCGATAGCCGCGTCAGCGCTTCCCGAACTCGCGGCCTTCGCGTTTCGATGTCTCCAGGCGGCGGCTCGTGCCGTACAGCTTAACTTCCAACGGCCGCATACGAGCCACCATCGATCCGTCGCGCACCGTCTCGGAGTCCTCGCCGTACAGCAACTCCATCCTGCGGCCGTTCAGGACTCCAAGTCCAGTGATCTCCACTCCCGTATGTGCGCGCGAATCTTCATTCACCAATGCCAGAAGCCAGTCACTCCCGGCGCGCCGCAACCAAGCCCGTACGCCCCGGTCGCCCGGTTGCGAGCGGCCGTTGCTCTCGATCAGTTCCACCGTTGGCCGAACGGTCTCCACAGCGGTTAGAAACGCGTGCAGCGGCGCCAACTCGGCAGCCATCGCGTGCAGCGACTGCCGGAACGCCGCGCCCTCCGCGGGCACAAAGAACGAGCCCCAGTAGAGAATGCCCTGAGCTCCGTTGACAATCGCATCCCATGCCATCATGCGGGTTTCATCGAAGGTGGGATAGAGTTCCGTGCGCTTGCGTTCCGGGAACACATGCCACGAGAACCCTTGCAGCACCATCCACACTGGTCTGCCCTTGCCGATCTTCATGTAGCGGCGCGTGATGTCCCCGATGGACGCTGGCTCCGATCCTGTCGACCGGATCGGATAGAGATCACAGCCCGTGATTTGAACATCGGTAAGTGTTTCGCGGATGTACTTCATGTCGGTCTCTGCCGCTTCGTTCATCCACAATGGCCGCTTCTTCGGATCCATCTCGCGCAGTGCCTTCGCTGACTCGCGAAACGCCGCCAGCACTTTGCTGCCTTCGTTGGTCGCATAGGCCAGCGCGTTCGGCGTCTGCAGGTTCCATTCGCCGCGTTCCTTGTGCACCTTCGGATACAGCCCGCTGAATGCCGTGAAGTTCCAGATCATCTCATCGGGCCCTTCCCAAACGGCCAGCGCGGGATGATCCACCGTCTCGCGGATCTTCTGCCGCACTTGATCCGCGGATGCCGTCATTGGCAACACCATCCAACCCTGCATTCCGGCTTGCGCCACGCGCTCAAGATCGGCACGGCTTCCACAGCGCACAAGATTGAATCCCGACCCCGCCATGCGCCGCAACTCCGCGTCGTCTTTCGGTAGTTCGTACGATCCGATCGCGAACAGCTTCCGGTTCTCGCGAATCAACTGCGCCTGAGCATCGAGCGCGAAAAGTGCAACCACAATCGCCAGCAGCATCGTGTCCAGTGTACGCTGAAAGTGTGATGTCGAATGCACGGTTCACTCGATTTGCATGGTTCTTCCTCGCCTATCTGATCGCCGTGATCCTCTTCGGCGCATGGGTGCGAATCTCGGGATCCGGCGCCGGCTGCGGCAACCATTGGCCCACCTGTCACGGCGAGATCCTTCCGCAAGCTCCCGCCACGAAGACAGTGATCGAATTCACGCATCGCCTTACCAGCGGCCTATGCGGAATCCTCGGCATTGTCCTCATCGTTTGGGCTCGCCGCGTCAACCGGGCTGTGTATCGCGCGTCGCTTGCCACCATGTTCTTCATCCTTGTGGAAGGCCTCGTCGGAGCGGTTCTGGTGAAGAAAGAACTTGTGGCTGATGATGCGTCCGTGGCACGCGCGATCGTCATCGCGTTTCATCTCACCAACACGCTGATGCTGACCGCCAGTGCAGCGTGCGCGGCATGGTGGTCGATGGATGAGGGGCAGCGCCCGCGAGTGAGTTTCTCGCGCAGCATGCTGGCGATGGCAGTCGTCTGTCTGATCGCTACGAACATGACCGGTGCGGTAACCGCTCTCGGCGACACGCTTTTCCCAACCACTCCCGCTCTCGATGGCGACATCTTCGGCAAAGTGCGTGACGACATCACGACCGGTGAGCATTTTCTCGTGCGCCTGCGTGTGATCCATCCGATTGTTGCTGTGTTGACGGCGATGGTGCTGGCCGCTGTCTTCCTGTGGGCTGGTGGCCCGGGCAGGATCCCGCGCTACGGCCTGATTTCGCTGGGTATCCAGGTGTTGCTTGGCGTGATCAACATCGGACTGCTGGCGCCCGGTTGGATGCAGGTGTTGCATCTACTGACGGCGCAGATCGTGTGGGTTTTTGCGTGGATCACGACCATCGAATGCTGGCCCCGTCACCAGACGCTGCGTGTCGAGGGATTGACCGCCGCCGGAAGCCGGGCCTGATTCTCCTGATCCTCCTCCGTTCACAACTTCGAAACACTCCTGCGGTACGATGTCGGCATGGCCAACTTGCGCAAACACACGGCCGCCGCCGTGGTGACGTGTATCGTGCTCTTTGTTGTATTCGCCATTCGTGGCGTTACGGCAACCAACAACGACTTCCATTTCGTGATCCTTGGCGACCGTACTGGTGGCGTGGAGCCCCAGATTTTCGGCCGGGTCTGGTACGAAGTTGACCTGATGCACCCGGACTTCGTGATGACAGTTGGCGACACGATCGAAGGGACGAAGGATGAAACGGTGGAACAGCAGTGGGACGAACTGCGGCCGGTGTGGGAGCGTTATAAGCACTATCCGCTTTACTTCACACCCGGCAATCATGACATCTGGTCGCCGAAATCACGGGATCTCTACGTGCGCGAGACCAAGCGTCAGCCGTTCTACAGTTTCGACTATCAGCAGATGCACTTCACCGTGCTCGACAATTCCCGCGGAACGAATGAGATCAGCGATGAGCAGATGCAGTTCCTGGAAGAGGACTTGAAGAAGAACCAGGGCAAGAGCCCCAAGCTTGTGGTGTTTCACAAGCCTTTCTGGATTCGCTTAGTGAAGGAAGGCGCGGATTTCCCGCTGCATCAACTCGCGAAGAAGTACGGTGTGGAACACATCATCAGCGGGCACGGCCACCAGTTCGTGCGCATGGTGCGCGATGGTGTCACGTACATGGAAGTGGGCAGTTCCGGCGGCGGCTTCCGCAAGAACACAATCGCCGGGAAGGGCTTCAAAGAGGGCTTCTTCTATCACTTCATCTGGGCGAAGGTGCACGGTGGCAAGGTGCAGTACACCGTGAAGGAAATCGGCGCACCGATGGGTCAAGGCCGCATTTTCAAAGCTGAGGATTGGGACGAAAACGGGCCCAAGTTCGACACGTCGGATCCGGTGATCAATCAGAAGCCCCAGACGTAAGGCTCACGTTGAACGCTACCTTTCGATACCTCTCTGTTGTGCCGCAACAAGCGTATTAGAGTACAGGTTAACCGCGCGTCAGATTTTGGAGATGCTCTTCAAGACTGTCGAGGCTTCGCTCAAGACGGTTTGCCGGACTGTTCTCGCATTCTCGATCGGCGGAGTCAGCGTCCTCGCGATTCTGAAGCCGTATGTGAGTGTTGATCTCCTCCAGGCGTGCCGCTTCGCCAGGGCTGAGCGGTTCAAGCATCCGTTTGGAGAGGAGTGTATAGCGCTCGTCCAGGAGCGCCTCCTCAGAACCTGAAGGCTCAGCAGGCATGGTGTTTCAGTCGATGCGATTGACCGTTACCGCCGTGCGAACAACTGCTGCACGGTGCGCCACGCCGACGGCTTCTTCGTCTCCGCCAGAGCGTAAAGCTGATTCCGGTTGGCGATGAACAACGTGCCGTTGGCCGCCACGGGCGTGCAGTACACCGAACTGCCCATGTTCAACTCAGCAACCAGTTTCTTCGTTGGCGACGCTTCGAGAATCGCGATGTCGCCGTCTTCGTCGCCAAGGTACACCTTGCCGTCGATCACCATCGGCGATCCCCAGATCGCCGCCAGCATGTCGTGCTTCCAGTGCTGCTTGCCGGTCTTTGCATCCAGGCAGTGCAGGAATCCACTGAAATCGGCGTAGAACACCATGCCGTTGTAGACCGCGCCTGTCGAGATCGACCGGCGGATTTCGCCATAGTGCCAGATCTGGCCCGTCTTGGTGATGTCACCACGCTTGGTGCCGTCAATCGCGTAGAGATGACCCACGCCTTCGCCGTGCTCGGGATCCTGGCCGTTCGCCACATACACCACGCCTTCATAGATCACCGGCGTGCTGATCGTTTCGTTGCGCGTCTTCGGCCACACAGAGTCCTTTGGATTCGTGTCGAACTCCCAGAGTTTCTTGCCCGTCAACGCATCATAGCCGCGCACCCAGCCGTCGCCCTGCGGCGAAACCACCTGCACCACATCGCCAATTTTACCCACGGCCGGCGAAGACCACTGTCCATGGAGGATCTTCTCGCCGACGGAGTTGTCTTCCCACACCAGCTTGCCGGTCTTCTTGTTCAATGCGATGATCGACGGCGCCTTCGGTGAGGGCACATTCACATGGCTCTCATCCTGGCCGTTCGATGTCATCACGTAGATCAAGTCGCCATAGCTCACAGGCGACGAATTCGCCATATTGTGTGGGAACGCGCCCACTTCCTCCATCATGTCGAACTTCCAGAGAACGTCGGCGTCCTTCTTGCCGATCAGTTTTTCGTCCTTGGTGGGGCCATCGTTCTCGTCGTCGTAGAACCCCTTCGTGTCCAGCGCGACCACTTCGCAGCGGTTGGTCACGTAGTAGAGGATCTCGCCCTCCACCAGCGGCGAAGAACACACACCTTGAAACGGCCAGTCATTCACGCGCCCGGCAGCCAGTTTCTCGTTCGCCTGCTGCCACAGGAATTCACCATCCGACTCGCGGAACGCCATCAGCACGCCCCGGTCGCCACCCTGCTTGGGGTCACGCAACGCCTCGTTGTTGGTTCCGATGTAGACCTGTCCACCGGCCACAACGGGATTGCCGTAGGTCTGCGAACCGAGCGCCGCCACCCACTTCACGTTTTCCTTCTTGGCAACATCCCACTTCGCGATGATGCCTTTGGCCTTGGAGACCATGTTGCGGTCCGCGGTGCCGCCCCACATGGGCCAGTCGCCCGATCCAGGATCGGAGGCAAGCACATGCTGGAAGTGCGGCCCGAGATAGAGCCCAACGGCGAGTGCGGCTACCGTCGTTTTCCAAAACAAATTCCGGGGTGTCTGTTTCATTTGCCTGCTACCTTCTTCATGGATGACGCACCTGTTCTCGATCCAGTTGCGTTCGGCGTTACTTTGAAGTTATCAAAGAACACCTCGAACGGTGCGTCGGCGTAGATGCCTGGCGCGCCTTCCTGATTGCCGAGAGCGTCGATCTTCTCCACCTGCCACTGCTCCGGCTCAGGCTCGCCCACAACCCACGCTTTGCCACGTGCGCGGACCTTGCCATCGGGCATCGTATCCACGGTGAGCTTCAGCCGGTACCACGTATCCTTCTTCCAAGGGAACGGAATCGCGACGGTACGTTCCGTCTCCGGCTGCCAGCTCTGCAATTCCAGACGCTGGTGATTGCCGAACAGCGCGAGCTGATAACGTTGCGCGACGATGCCTCCATCGCCCATCTGCCGGCGTTTCTCGGTGGCGCTCACATCGCACTCCACCGTGTAGTTCTTCCAATCGGCGGATGCCGCGAAGGAGCGGGCGCGTTTGGTGAACGCGTTGTCGGCCAGCTTCACCAAAACCTTCTTGCCTTCCACCTCGCGAACCACGTACTTGCCAAGCGTGTTGGTCCAATGCCGTGGTACTTGACCGGGCGCGATGCCGTCGAAGTCCTCGGATACGGGCATCGGCGGGATCACGCGCACCCGGGCCGTTCCGACGACGCCTGACACCGTGGCCTTCAGTACGCCGGCCTGCGCAGCCGCGTCTTTGGGTGCGGTGTAGGTGTTGCCTGCAACCGCGCCTTTCAGCCCTTCCACGGTCCAGGTCACCGCCTCGGCCATCTGCATGAACCGTCCACGGCTATCGAACATGCGTACGCCGAAGGTCACAGGCTGCCCGGGCTTCAGGATCACTTCGGCCGGAACCACCTGCACATGCGTGAACGGGTTTTCCGAGGTCAACATCGGTACTGGCTCGGGACGATAGGGCGGAGGATTCACGCCCGCGCCCTTCTTGCCGATCGCGTAAATCGCCTCTGTCGATACAAAGTAGATACGGCCTCGCGACACGGCCGCCGATGCGATGATCTGCTCCTTGCCCGCGGCGCCGACTTCATCGGAATCCAGGATCTCGCACCGGTCATTGTGCGGCTTCAGGATAAAGAACTTACCGTTCTCGGTCCCGACATAAATCTTGCCGTCAGCCCACACGGGCGATGCTTTCTGAATCGTGCCGAGGTTCTGCTTCCAAAGCTGCCGGCCCGTGTGGAAGTCGAATGCAAAGATGTTCGCGCCGTTGTCGAGTTGGAACACCCGGTCGCCATCCATGATCGGCGAGGCGAAACCGCCCTGGAAACCCTTGATCGACCACTTCACATCCGATGGACCAAGCGCACCTTTGCCAGCCGCGTTGATGGATGCGAGCAATCCCATTTCGCTCGTGTCGAGATTCTCTTCGCTATGACTCACCACTGCGTTCTTGCCAAGCACAACCACGCCTGCGTTCACACCGCGCTTGCTCATCTCAAATTTCCACACGGGCTCACCGGTCAACGGCTTGACCGCGTGCACGGTACCGTCGCCGCCGCCTGCGATCAGCAGCTTTACGCCTTCCACGTCAGTAATCACAGGAGGCGAATACGTGGTATCAAACGGACGTCCGCCCGGCGTGGATACCCACACGAACTCTCCTGTGCGCTTGTCCAGGCCAAAGAAGCGATGCGCCGCACGTGCCTGATCGCCCCATCCCGTGGAGACCCCACTCACGATCACAAGATTTTGATAGATCACCGGCGACACCGTGCGTCCGCCATGCGTGGTGACCAGACCCTGTTCCTCCACCATCGATCGTTGCCACACAACCTTGCCCAGTCGGTTCACCGCCACGAGCGCGCCATGGACGTTATAGACGTAGATGTTGCCCGTTTCGGGATCCACCACCGGCGACGACCACGCAGCTCGGTGCGGCGGAACATCGCTCAAGTAAAGGTTCATGCGATGCTCCCAAACCAGAGCACCCGTGTCGGCATTCAGGCACAGCAGACGTTCCTGCAGCGTGGCGCCTTTGCCCACGGTGTTCAACATGTAGAGCCGGTTGCCGTGAATCACGGGCGCCGAACGCCCCCCGTACGGCGATTTCCACGCCAGATTCTCGCCATCGGGCGACCATGATGACGGCAGGTTCTTTTCCATCGACACGCCGTTCTGTTTGGGGCCGCGATAATCCGTCCAATCGTCGGCATGTAACAGAGCGGTGGTTGTGAACAAAAAGAGCGCGAAACGGGCTTGCTTCATGTGTTTGTGCGGCTTTGAGGGCTATCCCAAGAATACGATTCGAGGATTCGGCCCGTCAATCCGTGGCCTTTCTTCCGAGAGTCCCAGTCTCCACAAGGGAAAGGCGTTGCGCCGCGGGGAAAGGTTTCGTGCCGCCTCTCCGTGAGTAGCCGGTTTCAACGTTTGGTCCAGGCGTTGGTGTTTTCGGGGGCTGGCTGATATATAATGCCCGCCAGTTTCCCTTTGGGATCTTGTTCCACTTTCTGGGCTTGCGAGGCTACTATGCGAATCCCCATGTTGTTGATGCTCGCTTCGTTTGTGTGCGCGACCGTACCGCTGTCTGCGCAAAGCACCGGCGGAGCGTCGATCGTCGGCACCATTACCGATACTACCGGCGCCACGGTGCCAGGCGCCAAAGTCACGGCGCGCAATACCGGCACGTCGTTTCTTCACGAAACGGTGACGTCGCCAACAGGCGACTACTACTTGCCGAATCTCAACTCCGGTAACTATGAGCTCCGCATTGAGGCAGCAGGTTTCAAGACCGTTCAACGCTCGGGCATCGTGCTCCGCATCAACGAGTCTCCACGCTTCGATATCCAAATGGAAGTCGGCAATGTCACCGAGTCGATCCAGGTGGCCGCCACGCCTCCGCTGCTCGAAACCGAGACCGCCGGATCGGGCCAGGTGCTGGACGGCGAGGTAGTGGAGAAGTTGCCCGTCATGCAGAAGTTCGTGCATCGTGTACTGCTCTACATGCCCGGCATGACAAACATCAACGGGCAGCATGCCGTTGGCCAGCGCCAGCGTGCGATCGGCTACTCGATGGACGGCGTCAGCGGCAAGGAGCCCGCGGTCGGCCAGGTCGGCGATTTCCAGCGCACCATGATCGCATCGCTCGATTCGATCCAGGAGTTCAAGATGTGGACCACCGGGTCACCCGCCGAGTTCGGCCACTCCGCGGGCGGACAGTTGAGCCTCGTGTTCAAGGGCGGCACGAATCAGTTCCACGGCTCCATTGAGGACCGCTACACCAACGGCAAACTGATTCACCGCGCCTTCCTCGAACAATTGCCGCGCACCGGTTCGTTCACCTACCACGAATGGGGAGCCACAGCGTCTGGCCCGATCGTCAAGAACAAGACGTTCTTCTTCGGCGGCTTCCAGCAGCACTACGAGAAGGTCAGCGAGACAGTGATTGTTACGGTGCCGAGCCCGGAAATGTATGCGGGCAACTTCTCTTTCGGTGGCCGCGGTCTTCCGATCTTCGATCCTGCCACCACGGTGCTCAATGGAACCACCTGGAGCCGCCAGCCTTTCGCGAACAACCAGGTCCCCTCCAGCCGTTTCGACAAAGTCGCGACCAACCTGATCGCACTGAAACCCTGGCGCGAACAGAGCGATCCGGGCACGCTTACTGCGACAGGACCCGTGAACAACCTCACCTACAACGCAGGCGGCGCCTACGATTTCCAACGCTACGACGCCAAGATCGATCATCAATTCAACGTCAGCCACAAGTTGTTCGGGCGCTATTCGCAGGTGCGCCATCGCAACGCGGAACGCCCGGTTCGTGAACTCACTGAGCTTGTCTACGGCAGTGTGTACGTGAAGCCACTCGATCAGCGCAACGTTGTGATCTCCGATACCTACACCTTCAATCCGACCACGATCAACGAAGCTCGCCTCGGCTTCAACCGGCGTGCGAATACCGCCCTGCCGGAAAGCTTCGATCAAGGCTGGGCCGCCAAACTCGGCATTCCAGGCGTCTCCGCGGAAACGTTCCCTGACTTCCAGAACTCCGGTGGCGGCCGCTTCTTCGGCCTCGGTCCCGGGGGACGTTCGCGCGACATCGCGGAGGACTTCACGTTCCAGGAGAACTTTACCAAGGTCACTGGGAAGCACACGCTCAAGTTCGGGTACGAATTGCTTCGTACTCGCTACAACTCGCTCAACGCGACTCTTCCTTCGGGACAGTATCGGATGGCTGGTACGGAGAATCCCTTTATTCCAAATACCGGCAACGCATTCGCCAGTTTGCTGCTGGGCACCGTGGGGCAAGGCATCTTTCAGAGCAACCAGGCGACATGGCTGCCACGCTGGTGGTCGCACGCGTTCTACGGCCAAACGTCTTGGCGTCCGCGCCGCAATCTGACGCTCGAACTCGGTGTGCGTTGGAGCTATGAGTCGCCGTTCACCACGAAGTACGGCCAGCAGGCGCAGTTCGATCCGAACGTCAATGATCCGCTCACAGGGTTGCGGGGCGCCATCGTACACGGCAAGGGCCTGCTCGCCAAACGCGACCTCAACAACTTCCAGCCCCGCCTCGGCATGGCATGGACTCTGAAGCCGCGAGTCGTTTTCCGGTCGAGCTTCGGCATGTACTCGGTCGACCTCTTCACAAACGGCATCGGCCAGAACTTTGAAGAGTACATCGCAACCGCCAACGTTCAGCAAAACCCCGGCGATCCGCGTCACGCGTTCACGCTTTCGCAAGGTCCCGGAGCCATCCGCTTCACGGTGAATCCGGATGGCAGCGTGCCCTTCCAAGGCACCAATTATGCGGGCCGCAACGCCTCGTGGTTTGATCCCAACATGCGTCTGCCCTATGTGTTGATGTGGTCCGGCGGCTTCCAGGTCCAGTTGACCAATAGCTGGTTGATGGAAACCATCTATCAAGGTTCGTCCGGCGTCGGACTGTTGAACAACTGGGACATGAATGTGGTGCCGCTCAACATCTCCACCGAGCGCGCGGAACTCGACCGTGTGTTCCAGGCGGTGCAGAACTACAAACCATACCGGCAGTTTGGCGGCATTCAGCACTACGCGAACTATGGCCACAATTCGCATCACAGCGGAATGCTCCGCTTCGAGCGGCGCTATGCCTCGGGCATGACGCTCAACGCGTTCTATCAACTGGGAAAGACGCTGAATGATGGTGACGACGACGGCGGACGTAGCGGCATCACCTGGTACAACCGAAATCTGGAGAAGGGCCGCGCCAGCTACGACATCCGCCACCGGTTTGTCAGCGTGTTCACCTATGAGTTACCGTTCGGCAAGGGTCGCCGCTTCATGTCGAGTGGCGGCCCCAAGGACTACGTGCTTGGTGGATGGGAACTCGCATGGACACAGACCTTCCAGAGCGGGCCGCCGGTGCAGGTCACCGCGGCTGGTAATCCGAATCGTCAACTACCCGGCCTGCAGCGGCCCAACGCGATCCTGCCTGCGGAGCAAATGGTGGTCGACGGCTACTCAGTGGGCGCGAACCGCTTTCCGCTTGCCGCGCAGAACAGCTACTTCAACGTGAATGCGTTCGCCTATCCTGCCGCGTACACTGCCGGCACGATGGGCCGCAATGTGGTGGAATCGCCGGGTCTGCAATGGACACAGTTGTCGCTGTCGAAGACATTCCCCGTGAAGGAGCGCTTCCGCTTCACCGTGCGCTGGGACATCAACAATCCGACTAAGCAGCCACAGCTTGCCGATCCAGGCGCCAGCTACAACTTGAACAACCTGGCACAGTTTGGCCGCTTCGCCGGCATTGGCCGCGGCAGCTTCTCCGACATCGGTACCGCCCGCATGCATCACATCATTGTCGGCCGCATGGAGTGGTAGCGTCCCGCAAGAGCGATCAAGGGGATGGCCGCGGCGCCATCTCCTATTTCGCCGTCCGCCACCCGAACGCGCTCATCATGACGCCGAATAGATCGGTGTTGTCCATGTAGCCGCGCACGCGCGATGCGCCTGGTCCCTGCGCGGCCACCAGCACTTCTTCACCCGAGTGGCTGCCGTCGATCTTCAAAGCACCCTTTGTGGCAACGATATCGTCGCCTTTGCGTCCACTCACCATGCGCAGATCGAACGAGTGGTCGGCGGTGAAGAGCAACAGCGTGTCCTTGCTGTCGGGACGTTGCGCCGTCTGGCGGATCGCCTGGTCGAACTCCACCACGCGATCGAGACCGGCTTTTGCATTATCCGTGTGCGCGTCCCACTCCACCATCAGGAAGTAGCCCTTCTTGTTCTTTGACAGGATGTCGATGGTGCGCTGCATCACTGCCGCCAATTCGAACTTTCCGTCGATCACGGCAATCACACGCTTCTGATCGGTCACTGCGGATGGCGATTCCACTACCGCGTACTTCTGCTTCGCGCGATCCAGGAAATCGGGTGTCGCGGCGAGCGCCTGCTTGCGGCCGGCCCCAATCAGTACGTCTACTCCATCGCCGAATCGCGGCTTCAGGAACTGCTCCAGAATTTTCGCCGTTGCCCGCCGGTCATTCACTTGGGAGAAGCAGGCTGCCGGCGTCGCATCGAAAAACGCCTGGCTCGTGATGATGCCTGTGGAGAGTCCGCGCTCCTCGGCGTATTCGAGAATCGTCTTCAATGGCGCGCCGTCCACTTTGCCTCGCACCGCCTTGTCATCTTGCGACAACACGCCGTTGTGCGTCTTTATTCCGGTAACGATGGCAGTCATGCCTGCCGCGGAATCCGATACCCACTGCGACGCCGTCGAAGTATCAGATAAGCCGATATGCGGCATGGACTGTACGAATAGCTTGCGCGTTGCCTTGTGTCCGTGCACGCTTGCCGCGTGCAATGTGGAAGTGCCGCCAGCGTCAGCCAGCAGAAGAATCACGTTCTTGGCCTTGCGTTCCGCAACCGCGGGCAGGCCGATCAGGATCAGGATGAGAAGGTGCCGGGTCATATCGAATCGATCATCATTTCACATTGCGATGAACGGCTCGTGAACCCCTTGTGCCAGCCGCGCTACACTTTCTCCAATGCAACCCGCCCAGAAACGGATCCAACAGGTTTCGCTCGCACTCCTGGTGCTGCTTGCCCTCTACCTTTGCTACACCATCATCCAGCCATTTCTCTACGCGATCATCGCAGCCGTCGCGCTCGCCATTCTGTTTCAACCGGTGCATCAGTGGATCCTCGGCAAAGTACGAAATCCTTCGTGGGCGGCTGGGCTCTCCGTGCTCGCGGTCGTGATCCTCACCGTGGTGCCCGCCGTCTTGATGGGGGGCGCGCTCATCGGCGAGATTCGCGGCCTCTACTCCACGCTCGCCAATAAGAGCGCCGCGGATGGCGGATGGGAGACATGGATCCTCCATCTCATCGAAAAGCCTCTTGCCTACTTGGGCGTACAAACCAGCGATCCCGAGTTTTCGTTGAAAGCTTCCATCCTCGGCTGGCTGGATGCCGCAAGCGCGACCATCCTGCGAGTCGCGCGAGGGGCCATCGGCAACATCGCGGGCTTTCTATTGGACTCCGTTGTCACGCTCTTCACGCTGTTCTTCCTCCTGCGTGATGGTGGTGCGATTCGCACGCACGCATCCGATGTGTTGCCGCTCGACCGTCAGCAGACGGACCGTCTCTTCACGGACATCGGGCGCACCGTCATTGCGAACATGTATGGCATTCTCGCGGTAGCGGTTGTGCAGGGTGGTCTGATCGCCGGCATCTTCGCCATTCTCGGGTTGCCCTCGCCTTTGTTGTGGGGCGTCGTGGCCGGACTGTGCTCCATGATTCCGCTGCTCGGCCCACCACTGGTGTGGGTGCCCGCCGCGATCTATCTCGCCGCCACGGCTCAGTATGGTAAGGCCGCGATTCTCGCAGGGTTCAGCGCGGGCGTGATTGGAATGGCCGACAACTTCATCCGCCCTTATGTCATCAGCGGCCAGGTGGATCTGCATCCGCTGCTTGTGTTCTTTTCCTTGCTCGGCGGCGCGAATGCGTTCGGCATTATGGGGCTCTTCATTGGTCCTGCCGTGCTTTCCGTCACCATCTCGCTGATCGAGTTGCTGCGCCCGCCCCGCGTGATCGCAACGCCCGCGGACAAGCCTGCAACATGAGCTAACGCTCGGTTGCTTTCTCTTTCTCTTTTTCCTCGTCCTCGGTTTTCTCGAGAAACTTGTCGAGCACCACGGAGTAGATCGCGGATTTCCCGTGGCGATCGCTTTCAAAGTAGATACGCTGGCTTGTGGGAGAGAAGATCGGCGCGACGGTCGAAGGATCCGACGCCTTGTGCTCGCACAGCGTCAACTCGCGGCGTACCGAGCGTACCAGCACGAGGATGTATGGCGATGCGACACTGCCTCCCGCGCCAACAAACACGCTTCCATCGGAATTTCTTGAGAACGCTCGAAACTGGCTTGTCGGCGCGACCAGTTTGTCCTGCATCGTGTCGGGCGTGAACTCGCGCAGCGTGATCAGCTTCTCTTTACCGGAAAGATAAAACACGACCCGGCCATCGGGCGACCACTGCGCGGCACCTGGGGAAGGCTTCAAATCACAGAGCCGCGTATTGGGTGTCCCGTCGTAGTTCACCAGATGCAGCGACTCACCATGTTGATACAGCACGCTGGCACGCTTCGGTCTTGGCTGCGGATGACGGATCGGCTCATCGGCTTCGGCGAGCGTGGTGGCCGACCCACGGGCAATGCCAATCAATCGCAGACGATGCTTCTGATTCTGTTTCTCCACCAGGACGCAAGAGACGCCATCCACTGAAACGGAAAGCCCATCGCCGGCTTCCCATCCGTCCGGAATGCGATACACCTCGCGTTCGCGCAGGCTGCCAAACGGCGAAAGCCACAGCGACCGCCCCGCGAGATAACAGAACGTCCGGTCATCGGGCAGAATGTTCAGCGACCACGGCTGCAAGTCCTGTGCTTCGGTAAGCTGCTTCATTTCACCGGACCGCAGTTCGAAGCGGAACGCCTGCATGCCACTGCCCCGGTCCGACGCCATCAGGAAGAACATTCCACGCTTGGCGATCGCACGGGCATAGGGATATGGCAGGTAGCTCGGATGCTTCGGGTCGGTGAGCAACTCCACCGGGAACTCCGTCGCGGGATCCGCGTATCGCCGCCCCTCCAAAGGCAACACACGCCCGCGCTGGCCAAAGCCAGGCAGTGCGAGCGAACTAAGCAGCAGAGTGCGGCGCGTCATGCTTGATCCGTGCTACGTGGAATTCCAGGTCAACCCACCACGATGTTCACCAGCCGCTTTGGCACGATGATCACCTTCCGGACCTGCTTTCCATCCACTTGTTCTTTGATGCGTTCATTGGCCATGGCGATCGACTTCAGTTGGTCCTCGCCCGCGTTAACGGGCACACGCGCTTTGTCTCGCACTTTGCCGTTCACCTGGAACACGATCTCGACCTCATCCTCCACCAGATAACGCGCCTCGTATTCCGGATAGGGCAACTCGGACACGGGCCCGGCCGGCAAGCTCGGGTACCTGCTTTGCAGGTCCGCGTACAACTCCTCGGACAGATGCGGCGCGAACGGGCTCAAGCAATGGAGGAACATCGCGAGCGCCGATACTGGTACGACGCCGGCACTCGTGAACTCGTTAACAAAAATCATCATCTGCGAGATCGCAGTATTGAACGACATCGCGTCAATATCCGCGCCAACCTTGCGCAGCGTCTCATGCAAGACCTTCAATTGTGCGGGCGATGCTTCCACATCCTGAATGCGGTCATTCTCGCGGAACAGCCGCCATACGCGGCCCAGAAAGCGATACACGCCTTCCACGCCCTTCATGCTCCACGGCTTCACCTGTTCCAACGGACCCATGAACATCTCGAACAGCCGCAGGGAATCGGCTCCGTAGTCGGCGATCACGTGATCCGGATTGATCACATTGCCTCGCGACTTGCTCATCTTCTGGCCGTCTTCACCGAGGATCAGACCCTGATTCACCAGTTTCTGAAAGGGTTCGGGAGTGGAGACATAGCCCAAGTCGAACAGCACTTTGTGCCAGAAGCGCGCATACAGCAGATGCAGCACGGCATGCTCCGTGCCACCGACGTACAAGTCCACACCGCCGGGCTTGCCGTTCGCGCCCATCCAATACTTCTCGGCCTCCGTGCCTGCGAATCGTCCGGAGTTGCGAGGATCAACGAAGCGCAGATAGTACCAGCAGGAGCCCGCCCATTGCGGCATGGTGTTGGTCTCACGCCGTGCGCCGTTGTGCTCCACCCATTCCTTCGCCTTGCTCAACGGAGGTTCGGGAGTGCCGGTGGGCTGAAAGTCTTCCAGGTCTGGAGGCAGCACTGGTAAGTCGCTCTCGGGCACCGCGCGATGCCGGCCATCTTCCCATAACACCGGGAACGGTTCGCCCCAGTAACGCTGCCGCGCGAACAGCCAGTCGCGCAGCTTGTAGTTCACCTTCATGCGGCCCAAGCCGCGCTCTTCCAACCATGCGGTGATCTTCTTTTTGGCAGCCGCGGTGGGCAATCCATCGAAGATCGGCGAGTCCGTCGCGATGCCTTCATTGCAGAACGCAACGCCATCAGGCGCTGTGCTCCCATCGGCAGGCTTCACTACCACGCGCACGGGCAAGCCGAACTGCGTGGCGAATTCGTAATCACGCTCGTCGTGCGCGGGCACGGCCATGATCGCGCCCGTGCCGTAGCTCAACAATACGTAGTCGGCGATCCAGATCGGGATCTCCTCACCATTCACCGGATTGATTGCCTTGCCGCCAGTGTCGACACCGGTTTTCTCCTTCGCCAGGCCCGTCCGCTCCAGATCGGACTTGCTCCCCACCTGTTGCCGGTACGCGTCTACCGCCGCGCGTTGTTCCGTGGTTGTGATCTGATCGACGAGCGGATGCTCAGGCGCGAGGACCATGTACGTCGCGCCATACAAAGTGTCGGGACGCGTGGTGAAGATCAGCAACTGCTCGGCCGATCCCTTCACCGCGAACTTTACTTCCGCGCCTTCCGAACGTCCGATCCACTCGCGTTGGTGCCGCTTAATGCCTTCCGGCCAATCCAGACCATCCAGCTCATTCGCCAGGCGCTCCGCATACGAAGTAATGCGCAGCATCCACTGACGCAGTGGACGCCGTTCCACGGGAAAGCCGCCCACTTCACTCTTCCCGTCCACTACTTCTTCGTTCGCCAGCACCGTACCCAAGCCCGGGCACCAGTTCACCTGCACTTCGGCCACATACGCCAACCGCCGTGCATCGATCTCTTCGCGTGACAGTCCCTGCGCCTCCAATTCCGCGACGGGGCGCGCCTTCTGGGTCGTCTCATCGAAGTAGGAATGATAGATCTGTAGAAAGATCCACTGCGTCCATTTGAAGTAGTCAGGATCCGTGGTGGCGATCTCGCGATCCCAGTCGTAGCAGAAGCCGAGCCGTTTCAGTTGCTCGCGAAACCGGTTGATATTGCGCTCAGTGGTGACGCGAGGATGCTGCCCGGTCTTGATCGCATACTGCTCCGCCGGTAGTCCGAAGGCATCCCAACCCATGGGATGCAGCACCTGATAGCCTCGCTTGCGCTTGTAGCGCGACACGATGTCCGTTGCCGTGTATCCTTCTGGATGGCCGACGTGCAGCCCATCTCCGCTGGGGTAGGGAAACATGTCGAGCACGTAGAACTTGGGCTTCGACGCATCGAATTCCGCATCGCCAGGGTTCGGCACGCGGTACGTCTTATGCTCATCCCAATAGCGCTGCCACTTCGGTTCGATTTCGGGAAACGGATATTGACGGTGCTTCTCGGTACTCGGGGTTTCGTTGCTCATACAAGGGGAACAGTCTGAAAAGTGCTGATCTTTTCAGTGTACAGGCAACGCTGTGGATCGCGCCGCTACGTTCCAGGCAATACTCCGATGCGCGCCATCCACTGTCCCAGAAGGTCGGTCCACACATCGCACGATTTGCCCTTGCGGTTCATTCCGAAACCGTGGCCGCCATCGGCAAACATATGACCCTCGGCAGGCCGGTTGGCCTTCTTCCAGTTCTCAAGCAGACCCGTGAGTGTGCCGGTCATACGCACGTTATCGTCGTAAGCGACCGCGGTGAACAGAGGCGGCGCGTCAGCGGGCACCTGATAGCCTTGCGGCGCGACGGCGTAGATCGGAATCGCGAAGTCGGGGCGGCTTTCCGCGGCGTACTGCGTTGCCACACCGATCGTGAGATAGCCGCCCGCCGAGAAGCCCATTACGCCGATGCGTTTCGTATCGAGTTTCCAATCCGCGGCGCGGCTGCGAACCGTCTTCACCGCGAGCAAGCCATCTTCAATCGCAGCCTTCATGCTCTCCTCCCGGCTTTCCAGACCGACACGGTAGCGCAGTACGAATGCCGTGACACCACGATCGTTCATCCACCGCGCGACGTCACGGCCCTCATGCTCGATCGCGAGGATGCTGAAGCCTCCGCCCGGAGCAATCACGACTGCCGTTCCGTTCGGCTTCTTTGCGGGATAGACCTCCATCACCGGGCGGCGCACCTTGCGCACCCATTTCTCACTCGGGCTCTTCACATGCTGGTTGTCCGCAGGCGGAGTGTACCATTCCTCCCCTTCGGGAAGGTCAGGGCGCAGCACGATGATTTGCGGTTCGGCCGCCATCACCGCACCGGCGCATAGCGTGATGATGAGCAAAGCCGCCATGTTCATGCGATGTATCTCCTCGTTGTCGATCGCGAGCGGCTTTCATTGTATCCACTGCTGTCACTCCTGGGAGGACTCAATCGAAACGGCGCGGCCCCGCCGCCCGGCTTGACGCGCCGCCCTCCGCGGAGTGAAGGTTGAAAAGAAGCCTTGACATTCTACATATGAAGAATCACAATACACCAAGAGACACTTGGCAATGGATAACCGGAAAGCCGATTTGCTGCAGGGCACGCTGGACCTGCTGGTTCTGAAGACACTGGCGCAGGGCCCCATGCATGGCTATGGGATCGCCCAAAAGATTCTTGTGACGTCGCGGCAGGTCCTGGAGGTCCAGCAGGGATCGCTCTATCCGGCGCTCCACAGACTGGAGCGCAAAGGCATGGTGAAGAGCGAATGGAAAGAGTCGGAGAACGGCCGCATGGCGAAAGTCTATGCGTTGACCAAGGACGGCAAGAAACGGTTGGCCGGCGAATTGGAGGAGTGGGCGCGCTACGCGGCCGCGATCAATTGGGTGTTGGAGGCATAACACGATGCAGTGGCCTTGGAGCAAAGCAAACACCGGCCTCGATCGCGAGGTTGCGTATCATCTGGAAACCCTGGCTGACGCCTATGAGCGTCAGGGAATGAGCCGGAAAGAGGCGATGCGCCGTGCTCGCGTGGACTTCGGCGGCGTGGATCAGGTAAAGGAAGCGTGCCGCGAAGAGAGCCGTTGGAACTGGCTGACGCACTTCGCACAGGACATGCGATTCGGCTGGCGCATGATGCGCAAGTCGCCCTCGATTTCGATTTCCGCGGTGCTGTCCCTGGCGTTGGGAATCGGCGCGACCACAGCGATACTCTCGCTCGCCGACGCGGTGCTATGGAGGAGTCTTCCAGTGCCAGAGCCTGAGTATCTGTCCGAAGTGTTGTGGCAGGCTCCCGGGCGGGTCGAAATCTTCAAGGGTTCCTCCGGCAGCATGCACCTGGATGACGGCGTTCGCGTCGCCAACTTCTTTAGCCCGAGCGCGGCGGAGGCCATGCGAGCGCGGGTTGCGGGAAAAGCGGAACTTGGCGTGTACGTGTATGGCGGTGCCGTGAGCATCAGCTACAGGGGGAATGCCGCAGTCACGCGCCTTCGGGGGGTGAGTGGAAACTTCCTCTCGATGTTGCGTGTGCAGCCTCATGCGGGCCGCCTGCTGAACGAGAATGACGACAGTCCATCCGCGCCATCCGCGGCAGTGGTCACGTATCGATTCTTCCGGCGCTACCTGGGAGAAGATCACAGCTCAATCGGACAGATCCTGCGCGTCAACAATCATCCGTATGTCATCGCCGGCGTGCTTTCCCATGATTTTGGCGGTCTTGCTCCCGGCGACGACTCCGATCTCTATACTCCCGTCCAGCACTCGCCGGACCTGTTGAATCCAGAAGGCTGGAGCCGCCGGAACGCGGACAATCCACTTGCGTGGTGGCAGCATTTGATGGTGCGCCGATCACCACAGACCACCGAGGAGGAACTGCGCTCCTTGTTGGACGCGGCATTCGCCTCCACGTGGCGGGTCCAGCCGAAGACGAAGGAATCGACGCCGCGCGTCCGACTTGCCAACGCTTCCAAAGGGCTTGGAAACGTGCGCCGCCGCATGGGCGATCCGGTCCTGATTCTGCTCGGCCTGGTGACGCTGGTATTGCTGGTGGCCTGCGCGAACATCGCGAATCTATTGCTTGCCCGGGCAGTGCATCGTGAAAAGGAGGTCGCACTCCGCGTGTCGCTTGGCTGCGCGCAGGGCCGTCTGTTGCGGCAGTTCTTCACGGAAAGCCTGATGCTGGCCTTGATGGGAGGCGCCCTGAGTTTGGGCGTCGCGGCTGGTGTTGGAACGCTGATGGTGAACCTGATGCCGGGGTCCGACGGCATGTCCTTGCCCAACGAACTGACACTGCGTTCCGTGGCCGGCACTGTCCTGGTGACGATGCTCACCGCGCTTCTCTTCGGTCTCTATCCCGCATGGCGAGCCTCGCGATTGGATGCGTCTCCTGCCCTGAAGGAAGGATCGGGAAGCGGCGGCACGGTGAGCCGGGCGCGCTGGCTGCCCGCGAAAACACTGGTTGCCGCGCAGGTGTCGCTGGGCGTGCTGCTGGTGACGTCAGCGATTCTGTACACCGGCCACTTGAGCGACCTTGTGAATCGCGACACTGGTTTCGAGCGGGACAACATTCTTCTCTTCGATGTGCGGCCCGGAGAGATGGGCTACAAGAAGGAAAAGCTCAAGCAATTCTATCTCGAGTTGGAGGACCGGCTGAGCACCTTGCAGGGCATCGCGTCTGTCGGGATCTGCATAACAAGGCCAATGCTCGGAGGAGGCTACTGGGACGACCTCCAGAAGCCTGGCGACACCAGGTGGGTATCTTCCGCGGTGCATCATGGAAACCCGGAGTTCCTCACGGCGATGGGTGTCGAGGTCCTGGCGGGCCGCATGTTAACGGCGCAGGAAGCACGCTCGGACGCGAAGGTGATCCTCCTCAGTGAGGATCTGGCGAAGCAACTGGATCTCGTGAATCCGCTCGGCAGGCGAGTCAAGATGTCCAATGAGACATATGAAGTGATCGGCATCACGAAGAGTGCGCGCTACTCGCACATGAACCGGCAGCCGCCCATTGCCTATGCGCCGTTCGCCTACGACCGCGATGCCGTAACCATCGTGCTGCGGACCACGCAGTCACCGAGGGTGATGTTGAGTGCGGCGCGCCAAGCAGTGCGGGAGTTAAGTCCGGATCTGCCCCTGGTGGATGTGTTCACCATGGAGCAGCAGATCTCGCGAGTGTTGCAACGCGAGCGGTTGTTCGCCTGGCTGTGCGGCAGCTTCGGTGTTCTGGCGCTTGTGCTTTGTGTCGTCGGTCTCTACGGCTTGATGTCGCACACAACGGCACGCCGCACGCCAGAAATCGGGATTCGCATTGCGTTGGGCGCGTCAAGCCGCGTGGTCTTGCGCCAGGTGGTGGGCGAAGGCATGAAGCTGGCCTGCGCGGGGCTGCTGTTGGGCGTGCCCGCCGCACTCTACGTCTCGCACATTGCTCAGAAGCAGAAGTTGCTGCCTGACGGAGAAATGCCCTATTGGACGCTGGCCGCTGCGATTGCTGTGCTCACCGTTTCGGCGCTGGCCGCGGTGGTGGGGCCTGCTTGGCGCGCGTCCACGGTGGATCCGATGCAGGCTCTTCGGCGCGGGTAGAGGGTGTCTTTCCGGTCGCGCGATATACTATGCGGC
>JAEUQE010001059.1 GCA_016789785.1 Bryobacterales bacterium | reverse complement strand
GCAGCGCCGATGCTCGCCAGGTTCTCCAGCGCGCTCGGCCGTGGCGCGTCGTCGATCATCACGTGCAGCTGGCTCGCGAAGATCGAGATGCCGATGCCCGCCAACATGCCCGCGATGAGCGCGGGTGAAACGGCGCGAAACCAGCGCCCGAGCTTGAACCCCCCGGCCACCATCTGCAGCACGCCGGCAAAGACCACCGCGACGCCCAGCGCCGGCAATCCAAACTCCCGGACGAGTTGCCAGACCAGCACGGCGAGCCCCGCCGCCGGGCCGCTGACCTGCAGTGGCGAGCCAGCCAGGAAGCCGACGACCAGGCCACCGACGATACCGGTGACCAAACCGAGCGCTGGCGGCACACCCGAGGCGATCGCGATGCCCATGCAGAGGGGCAACGCAACGAGAAAGACCACGACCGATGCCATGACCTCGCGGGACCATCGAACATTTTTCATGATCGTTCACACGCGCTGGAAAGCGCGATCCCTCGAGAGAAGCAGGCGGCGTGCCGCAGCGCCTGCGCGCCTCCCTGCCACCACGCTAGGCAGCGTCTTTGCTACCGAGATACGCT
>JAEUQE010001058.1 GCA_016789785.1 Bryobacterales bacterium | reverse complement strand
CTGGTTCGCAGGTCCGACCACCAGCGCAGTCTGCGGCCCGCGAATCGCGGGTCTCGGCGTGATACGGGGGGGCCGAAAGGGGTGCGTGACCTCGATTGCGGTGAATCGGCTCGATATGGCGAAGCTCGACAGTTCCGGCGCCGTACCCAGTTCGTGTTCCTCCGATAGAAGCTCGTGTTCGGCACCGACAATCAGGTACTCCCTGTTTAGGCGCTCGCGCGGTTGTTCACACAGCGCAAAGGTGTTGCCGACTCCCACGCCGCGCGGGTTGCCGACACCAAGATAGCGTTGGGCGGAGACCTGAAGCGCTTCGCGCCTGAGCCTGGCATAGAGTTCACCGCGCTTGACCTCGGAGAACGAGCCAGGATAGTCGAACACCTCGAAGTCGGCACGCTGATGGCGCGCGCGGCCGGCAGAGCGCGCTTCGAGCTTCGCCTTCGGTTTCTTGAAGTCATAGTCCGCGAGTACGCAGGCGCCGGGGGCGACTTCCCGTGCCTCGCGCCATTCGGTGATCTCTTCGTACTGATGGCGTCCCGCATTCTGCTCTGGTCGGTACCGGATCCTTTCG
>JAEUQE010001057.1 GCA_016789785.1 Bryobacterales bacterium | reverse complement strand
GAATCCAGCAGTCATGTCTTTCCAACCATGAGAAAGCGTGTTTCAATCCACGTCCGTCATTGCTGACGGACGAATCCGGTTGATCCGCAGAACCAGGAGCAAGACATCATGTTTCAATCCACGTCCGTCATTGCTGACGGACGAATCGGGCCTGCTGCTGCGCCACGGCATCAAGCAAACCGTTTCAATCCACGTCCGTCATTGCTGACGGACGAATCGCGCCTGGCCGTGCAAAAGAACGCTGTTGGCGTTGTTTCAATCCACGTCCGTCATTGCTGACGGACGAATCCAGGCCGTTACCGGCCCGCCCGCTTACCCTTACAGGTTTCAATCCACGTCCGTCATTGCTGACGGACGAATCAACACGACTCGATCAAGGCCGTGAATGAACGTCGCCAGTTTCAATCCACGTCCGTCATTGCTGACGGACGAATCGCTTCACCTGCAACTGTCTGATCCGCCATCAAAAAACGCTCGCTTTGCGCGAACCTGCAGGTGAAGCTTGATGGCGGATGCTTCATGGAAAGTGGGCTGGCTAAAACAGCTTTAATAATCAGAGGCTTGGGCC
>JAEUQE010001056.1 GCA_016789785.1 Bryobacterales bacterium | reverse complement strand
CGATCCCGACAACCTGCTGAAGACCCTCAAGAAGTACCTTTCCTAAACCGGAAGCGTTGTAGCCAAGGACCAAGGAGCCACGAACGAGATGAGAGACAAATCGATCCTAGTAGTCGAAGACAGCCCGACAGAGTTGCAGATGGTGACAAACGTTCTCACGGACAACGGCTACCAGTTCACGGTGGCCACTGACGGTGAGGAGGCGATCAAGAAGGCGATCCTCACCAAGCCGGCGCTCATGCTGCTGGACGTGGTGTTGCCGAAAAAGAACGGCTTTCAGGTGTGCCGCCAGTTGAAGAGCGCCCCCGAAACCAAAGGCATCAAGATCATTGTGCTGAGCAGCAAAAACCAGGATTCGGACAAGTATTGGGGCCTGCGCCAGGGCGCGGATCTGTACATGACGAAACCCTTCAAGACCGACGAACTATTGCGGGCCATCGCCCAGCTTCTGTAACGCAACCGATCGACAAGCCCAGGTGGGAACGGCATGAGAAAACGCAAAACGAACGGCTCCGGACGACCGGATGAGCCCCAAATGCCCGAAATGCCATCCGGCGAGTTCGACCTCT
>JAEUQE010001055.1 GCA_016789785.1 Bryobacterales bacterium | reverse complement strand
GGGTGTGCGGCGAGATGATGTGCCCGGGCTCGACGACGAAGCCCTCGACCGGGAAGACGTATCGTTTCTACCGGTGTTCGCGGCGCGAGAAGTACGGCAAGGACCAGTGCGCCGGAAGGCCGCTGCCCGCGCCCGCGCTCGAGGAGTTCGTCGTCGCGCGCATCTCGAACGCCACCGCCGACGGCTCCTTGGCCAAGCGTGTCGAGAAGCAGCTCGAGATGCTCACCGCCGGCAAGGGCGAGGCCTTCGGCAAGCTGCGCACCGCCGACATTGCCGTTCCCGGCGACGTGGCCACCAGCCTGAAGGCGCTGGGTGCCGCGCGCAGCACCTGCGACGAATGGCGTAAGCGCTGCATGGGCAACCGCGAGCGTTTCGGCTTCCGCTACGACGCGCCAGGCACCGACATCTACGCGCCCGGCCTGCTGAAGCGGCTGAGTGAAGTGGCACCGGCGGACGCGATCATCGCGTGCGACGTGGGCCAGCACCAGATGTGGGCGGCACAGCTGATCCGGTTCAACGAGCCGCGGCTGTGGCTGAACTCGGGCGGGCTGGGGTCGATGGGCTTCGGGT
>JAEUQE010001054.1 GCA_016789785.1 Bryobacterales bacterium | reverse complement strand
CTGGTGGTTGGGGCCAAGACGCCATTAAACAGGCTGGCTCTCGCGTGGCGCCACGGCGCGCGAGGGTGAGATTTACCGGGGCTGGCGCCTGCCGGTACTTCGCCGCTTCCACACGGCGGGCGCGAGACCCACGAAGCGGACACGCATGTAGAGTCCTGCGGGGACGCATTCTCGGACGCGGGTTCGACTCCCGCCGCCTCCACCACTTTTCCTCAGGAAATCGAGCGATCTAGCTCGATTTTCCCGCCGCCTCCATCAGTCCTCCACGGCTGGACGGCCCCACGAGACTGGGGTCGCCATTTGCCACATCGAGGAGCCGAATGGCAGCGTCGAGCGCTGCCGGGCTCAGGTGCATGTAGCGCTGGGTCGTCGTCAGGTCCTGGTGTCCGGCCAGTTCCTGAATGGCCCGCGCCGGTGCCCCACGCATCGCCAGGTGCGAACAGAACGTGTGCCGCAGGATGTGCACCCCGGGCTTCACGTTGGCCCGTCTGGCAGCCCGCCGCACCAGCACCTGCACCACCTTCTGCGTGAGCGGCACGCCCGCCCCGTCACAGAGCACTCGCGGTCCGCG
>JAEUQE010001053.1 GCA_016789785.1 Bryobacterales bacterium | reverse complement strand
ATCTATCCCAAGGGTGTGTGGGATAAGGACGACGTCAACCAGTTGAACGTGTTTGAGAATTCGACCTTGGATTCCTTCGTGATGAACACGCGGCAAGAGGTTCCGGGGCAGAAGCCCAGGAAAGTGCTCCTGCCGCTGACGACCATCGACAAGATGGTGGGCGAACTCGGGCTGACCAAGGTGGACTACATCAAGATGGACATCGAAGGCGCCGAACGGCAGGCGATTGCCGGTGGGGCCGAGACCATCCGGCGGTTCCGGCCGCGGATGTCGATTGCGACGGAGAATCTGGACGACGACTATCTGAAGGTGCCGGAGGCCGTGCGCGCCGTCCGGGCCGACTACAAGAGCACGTGCCTGCTGTGCCGGGATCTCTCATTCCTCTCGGCGCGTCCGGACATCGTTCACTTCAATTAACGGTCAGGCGAGGGCGAGGTTGAGGTTCTCAATGGCCTCATCGATTTCGGCGGTGGATTTGTGGCCGACGGTGACGCAATCGACGCCGGCGTTCTGGAAAGCAAAGCGCATGGCGGCCTGACGGTCTTCCCGATTGGTAAAGGCGCCTTCGCCG
>JAEUQE010001052.1 GCA_016789785.1 Bryobacterales bacterium | reverse complement strand
CACAACATATTCGCTATAACGCGTTTTATGACCTGCCCTTCGGCAAGGGGCAGAAGTTCGCCAACAGCCTGCCCGGAGGCCTTAACCACCTCGTGGGCGGCTGGCACATCTCGCTCAATGGCGATTGGCGCGGCGGACGCTGGATGGGCGTCAACCCGGCTCGCTATCTGTTCGGCGATCCGACGCTCTCCGCCGATGATCGCCTCACGCTGACCTTCGCCGGCCGCCCGCAGCGGCTGTGGTTCGCCGGCGACTTCGATCCGCGGCTCGCCACCAACGTCGATGCCGCCAAGCTCCAGCAGTTGGTGCCCCTAGACCAAGGGCAGCGCATCCTGCGCCAGTTGGGCCCCGGCTTCAACAACCGGCTCCCTCAGACGCTGGCGAACGGGACCGTGCGCCAAACCCCCATCACCGACACGGTCAGTTGGAACTCCCGCGCTTTCATGCTGGGTCCGGGCGCATGGAACACCGATGTGCGCCTGCTCAAGACCTTCGACTTCAATGAGCACCGCAGCGTCCAGTTCAGCGCCGACTTCTTCAACTTCTTCAACCACCCGGTGGACGGCAACCCC
>JAEUQE010001051.1 GCA_016789785.1 Bryobacterales bacterium | reverse complement strand
GGTCGGTCTACTATTTCCACCGCAATGACAAGCTGAACGCGCGGAACTTCTTCCTGCCTTCGCGCGCGCCTTTCCGCGGCAACGACTTCGGCTTCAGCGTCGGAGGTCCGGCGTACATTCCGAAGGTGTACAACGGCAAGAACAAGACGTTCTTCTTCGTTCTGCTCGGTTGGATCAAAGAGCGGCGGCAAGAAAGCTTTTTCAATATCGTGCCGACCCCGGCCCAGAAGGCCGGCAACTTCTCCGCAAGCACGCTCACGCTTTTCGATCCCGACGCTGCCGGTCAGCCGTTTCCGGGCAACGTGATTCCCCAGGCGAGAATCGACCGCAATGCGCTCGGCTATGCGCGCATGTACCCGGACCCGAACTTTCTCGACGCCGCCAATCGCAATTCGTTTTTCCTGCAGGGCCGCAAGGACAACACGGATGAAATGAACTTCCGCGTCGACCACAACTTCACCAACAACCATCGCATCATGTGGCGCCTGACCCCGGAATTCCGGCTCTCGAATTTCGCCACGTCTTCGGGTTTCTCATTCTTGCGCCGGCAGGACGAAACGCCGGCCCGGAAC
>JAEUQE010001050.1 GCA_016789785.1 Bryobacterales bacterium | reverse complement strand
AGCTTGATCGCGGCCTCGTTGGCCTCGGTGCCGGAGTTCGCGTAGAACGTGCGCACCTGGCCGCTCATCGGCGCCGTGGCCGCCAGATCCTCGCCGAGCCGCACCTGCGGCTCGTAGTAGAAGTCGGTGCCCGACATGTGCAGGAACTTCTGCGCCTGGTCGACGATGGCCGCGACCACCTTCGGGTGGGCATGACCGGTCGAGTTCACGGCGATGCCGGCGGCGCAGTCGAGGAACACGTTGCCATCCACGTCTTCCACCGTGGCACCCACGCCGCGGGCGATGACGAACGGATAGTCGCGGGTGTAGGACGGCGAGACGACCTTGCCGTCGCGTTCGATGAGAGCCTTGGCCTTCGGCCCCGGCAGCGGTGTCTTGAGATTCGGCGCGTCCATCGCTTCCCTACTTTCGTTTCCAGCGGGTGCCTTCTTTGGTGTCTTCGAGGACGATGCCTTTTTCGAGGAGTTCGGCGCGAATGGCGTCGGCACGGGCGAAGTTGCGGGCCTTCTTGGCGGCGTTGCGTTCCGCGGCGAGGGCATCGATTTCGGCGTCGGAGAGGCCGCCTTCGGTGG
>JAEUQE010000104.1 GCA_016789785.1 Bryobacterales bacterium | reverse complement strand
GCACTCTACCAACTGAGTTACTCCCGCTTAAGGGCGAATCCCTATTGTTTCCTGATTCCATGCCTTCTGTCAATACCCACTTCCTCCTGCCTCGTTCCCGTTGAACCCAAAGGGCTTTTCTCAAGCCCGCTTTTGACCCTCCTTCTTCTACATCTGTCAGAGCCAAATTCCCTCCCAACCGCTTGAAAACAAGATAGATATAAATGTGAGAATTCTGTTGCAAACTTGCGGGGGGTTGTGTGCTAGACTGAGGGTCCGCGGATCTGCTGATGACGGGCAATCGTGGTTCCTATAGGCCCGGCAACCATCAGCACCCTCCCCATAAGCATAAGCTGTACTTATTTTCCACATCTGTGGAAAACTTGTGGGAATCTTGCGGTACTTGTGTCCTGTAACGGCGGCCAACATGAACTATTGGGAACAGATCAAGCAGCAACTTGCCTCTGGAATGAACGCGGAAGCCTTCCAGAACTGGGTGAGTGAAACCAGTTTTGACCACATGGATGGTGATCGCCTCTTCGTTCGCGTGCCGGATGAGTTCGCTAAAGACTGGATGGAAACAGAGTACCGGGACAGAGTCCGCGGCGCCATCGCACACCTCCAGGTCCCCGTCGCCGATGTCATCTACCAGGTCATGAATGGCGGTGTCCTCCGCACCCCTTCCGTAGGGGGAGTTCCCGGTACTCTCACCGCCAACGGCACTCTAGCCCCCCCGATGCTCCCTACCGGAACGCTTGGAACCGGCCAACTGAACGCCAAGTTCACCTTCGACACCTTCGTCGTCGGATCTTGCAACCAGTTTGCCCACGCAGCCGCCAAAGCCGTCGCTGGCAAACCTTCCGGCAGCTACAACCCTCTCTTTATCTACGGCGGAGTAGGCATGGGCAAGACCCACCTGATGCACGCAATCGGAATGCAGCTCCTCAACCACCACCAGGGAATGCGCGTCGTCTATACCTCCAGCGAGCGGTTCATGAATGAGATGATCAACTGCATCAAGACCGAGCGGATGACGCACTTTCAGCAGTACTATCGCACGGCCGACATCCTCCTCATCGATGACATCCAGATCCTCGGCGGCAAGGAGCGCACCCAGGAAGAGTTCTTTCACACTTTCAATGAACTCTACGACCATCAAAAGCAGATCGTCATCTCCAGCGACTCCTCTCCCAAGAACATCCCTGGCCTTGTAGAGCGACTCCGTTCACGATTCGAATGGGGCCTCATGGTCGACGTCCAACCCCCCGACCTTGAAACCAAGATGGCCATCCTCGACAAGAAGGCCGAAGCCGAGGGCGTCAGCCTCCCCGACGACGTCCGCATCTTCATCGCCACCAAGACCAAATCCAATGTCCGCGAACTCGAAGGCTCCCTCGTCAAACTCCTCGCCTACTCTTCCATGACCGGCTCTCCCATCACACTGGCCATGGCCCAGCAAATGCTCAAACACATCGTCCAGGGCAACGAGAAGAAGGTCACCATTGACAGCATTCTTCGGGCCGTCGCCGAAGAGTACGGCCTCCAACCCTCCAATCTCAAGCAGCGCACCAACGCTCACCACATCTCCTTTCCCCGCCAGATTGCGATGTACTTAGCGAAAGACCTTACCCAGGCCTCCCTCCCGGAAATCGGCCGTGCCTTCGGTGGAAAGCACCACACCACCGTCTTGCACTCTATCCAGAAGATCGACGACCTGCGCCACAGGGACCCGGAATTGAACACTCGCATTCACAAGATATCTGACTCATTGCATTAGTCTTATCCCGTTATCCACATGAGGACCTTCCCATGCCCTGTGCACGCCTGAGGACATCCGTAAACGGTTCGTTTCTTCCACACGGCCAGATGCGTTTCTCACAAGCGGACGAGACACCAAAGCATTTTCTTTTGTATAATTTAGAGAGATATTCACATTTCCACAGCTCCTACGATTACGGCCTTATAGAAACACCTAGATAAGAGCATCGAATCCGGATAAGAGCAGGAACGGAGACAAGACGACCATGGAGTTCACTGTTAGCAAGTCCGACCTCGTGCGAGAGCTCGGCCTGTCGCAGGGCGTCGTGGAGAAGAAGACCACGATCCCCATTCTGTCGAATGTTCTCGTGGAGGCGGCGGATGACCGTGTCATGTTGACCGCCACAGATCTCGAGCTGGGAATCCGCTGTTCGTGTGCCGCACGCGTCTCCAAACGAGGTGCTGGCACCATTCCCGCCCGCAAGCTTCTTGACTATGTCCGTCTGTTGCCCGATGCCGACGTCCAGGTGAAGGTCGCTGACAACCACTGGGCGCATCTGACTTGTGGCCGCGCCCGCACACGCATCGCCGGCATGTCCAAGGACAGCTTCCCCGAACTGCCCCAGATGCCTTCAGTGATCGCCGAGTTCGCCGTGGGCACCATCGCTGCCATGATCACGCGCACGATCTTCGCGATCTCCGCCGAGGAGTCGCGCTTCACCCTTAATGGCTCGCTGCTGCATCTGAAGCCCGGTCAATTGACCATGGTCGCCACGGATGGCCATCGCTTGTCCCTTGTGGAAAAGGACGAACAGGTTCCCGGTCTTGACTCCGCCTACCGCGCTCTTCTGCCTCGCAAGGCCATGGGCGAGATTCTCAAATTCGCTTCCAACGTCGAACCGGAAACGCCGATGAAGTTCGCCGGCGATGACAACCACCTGTTCTTCCAACTTGGTGACCGTCTTCTCATCAGCCGCAAGTTGACCGGAAACTTCCCTGACTACGAGCGTGTTCTCCCGAAAGAGCAACCGAACTCCGTCAAGATGCGGCGGGACGAACTCCGTGCTGCCCTCGAACGCGTGATGCAATTCGCCGACGAGCGTTCCCACGCCATCCGCATCCGCTTTGGCGCCGGTGAAGCGAAGCTCTTCTCCTCTCTCTCAGACACCGGTGAGACTGAGGAGACCATCGGCGTGGAATATGGCGGCGACGAAGTAGAGATCAGCTTCAACGGCCAATACCTGCTCGATTTTCTGCGGGTCATCAGCGAAGAAGAAGTGGAGTTCCGCTTCAAGGAACCCAATAGCGCTGGTGAAATGCGCCCCATCTCAAACGAAGGCGGTATGCTCTACCGCTACGTCGTCATGCCGATGCGCATCTGACACCTCGTCCGGCCGGCTGTCTCCTAATGCAGCCACACGCACCGTCATGATGAAGGAGAAACTGTGAGTTCCGTCGAAAGCTACGATTCGTCTAGTATTAAGGTCCTTGAAGGGCTTGAAGCCGTTCGCCTGCGTCCCGCCATGTACATTGGCTCCACTGGTGACCAGGGTCTGCACCACCTTGTGTACGAAGTTGTCGATAACTCCGTTGATGAAGCCCTTGCCGGCTATTGCACGGAGATCCATGTCACCATTCACATCGACAACTCCATCACCATCACTGACAACGGCCGCGGCATCCCCGTCGACATCAAGGAAGAGTACGGTGTCTCCGCGGCCGAAATCGTTATGACCAAGCTGCATGCGGGCGGCAAGTTCGACTCCAACACCTACAAGGTTTCCGGTGGTCTCCATGGCGTCGGCGTCAGTTGCGTCAACGCTCTCTCTGAACTGTTGCGCCTCGAGATCTGGCGCGGCGGCCACACCTGGGAACAGGAGTACGAGCGCGGCATCCCCAAAGGGCCGCTCACTCAGGCAGGCCGCGCAGGTAAGAAGACAGGGACGAAGATCACCTTCAAGGCCGATCAGACGATCATGGACGTCACCACGTATAACTTCGATACGTTGTCCAAGCGTCTCCGCGAGCTTGCCTTCCTCAACAAAGGCCTGCTCATTTCCCTCACCGACGAGCGCGAAGATCCAGTCCGCAAACACGACTTCCATTACGAAGGCGGCATCTCGGAGTTCATCAAGCATCTCAACAAGGGCAAGAACGTTCTCCACGAAAAGCCCATCCACTTTGAGGGCGAAAAAGAACTCCCGGTTGGCATCCTCGGCATGGAAGTCGCTCTTCAATACAACGACAGCTACTCTGAGAACGTCTTCAGCTTTGCGAACAATATCAATACCGTTGACGGTGGATCACACCTGAGCGGCTTCCGCAGCGCGCTTACTCGAACCATCAATTTCCACGGCCAGCAAGCTGGCATGTTCAAAGACGTGAAGGAGAACCTCTCCGGTGACGACGTCCGTGAGGGTCTCACAGCGGTTGTCAGCGTGAAGCTTCCTCAGCCACAGTTCGAAGGGCAAACCAAGGGCAAGCTGAACAGCGATATTCAGGGTCACGTTGTACAGCTCATCAACGAAAAACTCGGCGAGTACTTCGAGAAGAACCCCGCCGTCATGAAGCGCATTGTGGGCAAGGCAATCGAAGCGGCCCGCGCCCGCGAGGCTGCCCGCAAGGCTCGCGATCTCACTCGCCGCAAAGGTGCGCTGGATGGCGTTGGCTTGCCCGGCAAACTCGCCGACTGTCAGGAGCGGGACCCCGAGCGCTGTGAGATCTTCCTCGTCGAGGGTGAGTCGGCGGGTGGCTCCGCCAAATCCGGCCGCGACCGCCGCTATCAGGCGATCCTGCCGCTCAAGGGCAAGATCCTCAACGTCGAGAAAGCCCGCTATGACAAGATGCTGAGCCACGAAGAAATCCGCACGATGATCACCGCGCTCGGCACCGGCATCGGCAAGGATGACTTCGATGTGAGCAAACTCCGCTACAGCAAAGTCATCGTCATGACGGACGCTGACGTTGATGGCTCGCATATCCGCACCCTCCTGCTGACATTTTTCTTCCGCCACATGCAGGAGCTGATCACTCGCGGCCATCTTTTCGTCGCGCAGCCGCCTCTCTATCGCATCAAGAAAGGCAAGTCCGAGAAGTACATCAAAGACGACAAAGAGTTCACTCGGGAGATTCTCCGGCGGGCTACCGAGAATCTGGTGGTAGAGGCTGGTGACGCCAAGACCAAGCTGGAAGGTGGTGAACTCCGCGCGTTCCTCATGCAGCTTCATGAGTTCCAGGAGATCTTCCGCAAAGTGGATCGCTGGACCCGTGACAGCCGTGTCACCGATCTGCTCAGCCGCACCGACCTCGAACTCGACACCAAGGCTGACTTCATCGACGAGGCCAAGGGCAAGCAGCTTTCCGCCGCGATGCAGGAAGTGAAGATCAGCCCCGAAATCCGCAAGGATGAAGAGCACTCCGCCTGGATGATCGCCTATCGCGATGGGACCAACGCCGAGCGCATCGTCGGCCTCAATCTTGCAAGCCAGCCCGAGTACAAGAAACTCCGCGCGGTCTCGAGGCAGATCGCCAAATACAATACGCCGCCATTCGCCATGCTGCGTGATGGCCATCGCGACGAAATCGCCAACTGGCGAGAACTGCTATCCAAGGCCAAGGAAGAGGGCATGCGCGATTCCAACGTTCAGCGTTACAAAGGGCTGGGCGAAATGAATCCCGAACAGCTTTGGGAAACCACCATGAATGCCGATACGCGCACGCTGCTTCGCGTGAACCTGCAGGACATGGTGGAGTGCGAAGAGATCTTCTCCACGCTCATGGGTGAAGACGTGGAGAGCCGCCGCAAGTTCATCGAAGAGAACGCGCTGGATGTGCGCAATCTCGACGTCTGATGAGGACAATCGGCCCCTGCTAGTGGATCTTCTTGCTTCGCACAGATCGCACTTGTCAACCACCCAGATTGCCTTCTCCTTGGTGATGCTCGACAGCGGGGATATGTGACCCTACTCTGGCGGCGCCCGAATGCCGATGGGTTACAATGATGAGCAAATGGAAGACGGCGGGCTCACCGCGGACTAGCGGTCGATCATGAATTCTTTTTCTGAAAGTCGAACGTACTGCGGCCGTCGCGTGCTGGTTATGGGAGCTTCAGGATTCATCGGCCGGAATTTGGCCGGGGCGCTCGCCCAGACAGGCGCAGATCTGCATGTAGTCCTGCGCCGCCCCGCGGAGGGACTACCCGGTACCCCGCACAGCGCCGACTTACTCGCGCCAGGCGCTGCCTCTGATCTCATTCAATCTCTGAAACCAGACGTAGTATTCAGTCTGGCTGGTTATGGTATCGACCGCACCCAAACCGGCGAAATCCCTGCCAGAAGGATCAATCAGGAGCTCCCAGAGGAAGTAGCCCGCGCCTGTTCGCAATTGCCAGAACTCTGGAAGGGTATGACACTGGTGCATGTGGGCTCAGCCCTGGAATATGGCAGCGCAACTGGCGATCTCGACGAATCAAGCCATCCGCTTCCCACCACCCTCTACGGTCACACAAAACTGGCGGGAACCCTTGCCGTTGAGGCCGTGGCGCGCGTCACTGGCCTGCGGTGCGTCACTGCGCGGCTGTTCACTGTGTATGGGCCGTGGGAAAAGGAAGGAAGATTATTGCCTTCGTTGATTCAGACGGCGCACAGTGGGGGGCGCCTACCGTTGACAGAGGGATCTCAGCAGCGCGATTTTACGTTTGTGGGAGATGTTGTAGAAGGCCTGTTGCGGCTGGGTGCCTGCCAGCTCCCCGTAACTCCCATCGTCAACCTTGCCACAGGCACGCTTCAAACGGTCCGCCAATTCGTCCTGGAGGCCGCAGAGCTGCTAGACCTTAGACCTCACCAACTGGCTTTCGGCGAGGTCCCCATGCGACCTGAGGAAATGTCACATCTGCCAGTGGCGATTCATCGGCTTCGCCGCCTCCTTGGCTGGGTTCCACAAACCACAGTGGCAGACGGGATCCGGCAGACTATCGCCTTAGGAGCTTTCCTTTGATCACGCGCTCTCATGCCGCCCAGGCCGACCGGGGGAAGATCTCATTGGTGGTCCCCTGCTACAACGAGGAAGATGGTCTCCGAAACATGGTGTATCGCCTTGTGGAAGCCATGCAGGTGAATCAGGTTCCTTGCGAATTGGTGCTGGTAGACAACGGATCAACCGACAACACCGGACATGAAATCGATGAGATGCTTGCGGAGGGCTATCCCATCCGCAAAGTCACGGTCCGGGTGAACCAGGGCTATGGCTACGGAGTCCTTTGCGGGTTGGCGGCATGTGAGGGGGACTATGTTGGCTTTCTCTGTGCCGACGAGCAAGTAGACGCCGCAGACGTTGCCCGGCTCTGCCGCGTGGCGCTCCGCTCGCCCAGCAAACGGCTGTACAAAGTCAGGCGCCGTTTCCGCATGGAGAGCTTCGCACGTCAAGTAGTGTCGTTTTCGTACAACTTGCTGGCCCGCCTTGTATTTGGTGACCTGGGCTCAGGCGACCTGAACGGCAACCCCAAGCTGTTTCCTCGTTCCAGCTACGAGCAGATGAACCTGCTTTCCAACGATTGGTTTCTCGACGCCGAGGTAATGATCAAAGCGAGAAAACTTGGTCTTGCGGTGTTCGAATTGAATGTGTTCTCACAGATGCGCGCCGAAGGCACCTCAAATGTAAAGCCTTCTACGTGCTGGGAGTTCCTCAAGAATCTCGCATACTACCGATGGGGTGCCGGCCGGCTCTTGATGGATCGGCTGGAAAAGCAGTCCCCGCTTTCACCGAGCCCCTCGACAATTCAAACTGGCAAGCAACCGAATGTATCATAGACGAAACACATGCCGGTGTTGCGGTTCTGGCGATCTTTCTCTATTTCTTTCGCTCGGACCTACGCCGCTCGCGAACGCCTTCCTGAAAAGCGAAGCCGACTATCCTGGTGAACTCTCGTTTCCCCTCGACCTGCGTTTCTGCAATCGCTGCTCGCTCGTGCAGATCTGTGACATCATCTCGCCCGAAGTCTTGTTCCGCGACTACATCTACGTAACTGGCACTTCTGACACCATGGCGCTTCACAACGACGCATATGCCGCTGAGGTTTTTGAAGTGCAGTCGATACAGCCAGGTGACCTTGTGGTGGAGGCTGCCTCAAATGACGGCAGCTTGTTGTCCTGTTTCCAGAGGCGCGGTTCGAGGACCGTCGGCATCGAGCCGGCTCGAAACATCGCTGAAATGGCCCGAGCCAGGGGCATCGAAACGGTGTCTGAGTTTTTCGACGCTGGCCAAGCCAACCGGATCCGAGAACGCTTTGGTCCCGCTCGATCTTTCATTGCCAACAATGTTCTTGCTCACGTCGATGATCCGGCCGGTTTCCTCAGCGCGGCAGCTAGCCTTTTGACCGACGACGGCCTTGCCATCATCGAATCCCCTTATATCGAAGGCTTTGCCGAGGGACTGGAGTACGACACCGTCTATCATGAGCATTTGTCTTATTTTTCCGCCAAGGCCCTGATGCATTTGTGTGAACGCAATGGCATGATCATCATGAGGTTCGATTTGACACCCGTTCACGGAGGCTCCTTCCGGATGTATGCCGGCAAGAAAAGCTATTACGGGCAGCACTCGGCCCAAGCTCTTGACCGCGCCGCCGCCGAAGACAGCGCAGGTTATCATTCCATCGCCTACTGGGAAAACTACGCAAAACGGGTTTGGCGGAACCGGGAGCTCTTGCGGGCCTTGCTGGGCCAGTTGCACGAAGATGGGAAGAGCTTAGCCGCCTACGGAGCCCCCGCCAAGGGGAATACTCTGCTTAACTACTGCCAAATCGGAACAGACTGGATTCCCTACACGGTCGATCGGAGCCCCCTAAAGGTTGGCAAACTCACGCCTGGCATGCATCTGCCCGTCCTGCCTGTCGAAACACTCCTGGAGCGTCAGCCCGATTACGTCTTAATCCTCCCTTGGAACTTCGCCAGCGAAATCGTCCGGCAGCAGGCCGAATACCTGCGCCGAGGCGGGCAGTTCCTGCTGCCCTTGCCGGACCCCGGTCCACTGTCCATCCACTAACGCCAAGGTCAACAACGAGTTCAGTTGGCTGTCACCGAACGGCCGAGGGTTTTCTCCAGGGAAATTCGAATCTTGCCAGTGAACTTTCCGGCAGCAGACTGTTCGTAAACCTGTATGTTGGCATTGTGAATCGTGGTCGCCTGACTGCGCGGGAACTTGCTGATCACCGTCCACTCTGGACTATTGGAAAGTACATCCTTCAGCAGCCTATGGTGGGGTAGTTCTTCATTCTGAGGCGTATCGTCTACCACCACATAGCGAATTGGGGTCGTGCGCAAGAAATCACGAAGAGCTTCGGGCGTCCGGTATACCAACCGGTAGTCTTTGTTATACCAGGTCGCCGTCGAGAGCGTCTTGGACGCGCGCAACACCCAGTAACTCGGACGGCGCTTGTCCGATATCGCCATCTCCCCGATCAGCGTTGCCTCACCCAAGGAGCGGGAGGAAACCAAGATCGCTGAGTCTTCCAACTGGGGGCGGCCGCGAAGAAACTCCGACACCTCCTTCATGCCAAAGCTGTCTTTGCGGTTGTTGGCTCCACCTCCAAGCACTGCCGAGACCAGGACCGCTCCGGCGAACGCCGCCCGCGCCCAATCCCTTGAAAAGTATGACGCGGCTGAGAAGGCAACCAACATCAGTGCCGGCATGACTTGCGAATAATAACGGGGCTCAGGGCGGAACGTCACAATAGCATGTGTTAGCAGGAAGCCGAACAGCAGCGAAATCTGTACCGCCATCCCTGGCGACAGTCTGTTTCGCATCGCCGCCCGGACAGCTCGCACGAGACCGGCCAGCACCGCCAGACTCAGCAGGAATCCATGGAACACCCAGAACCCCAGCGGATATTCAATGAGGTTACCCAGCATTACTTTCACGGTAAGCTCGTCATACGGGATCGTACCGCTCTGTAACCTAGCCATCAATATCTGCCAGGGCAACCCCATGGCTCCGGCAATCCCCGCGGCGCCGTACACGACGGGCCGCCGCAGGATGTCCCACCTCCGAAGGAGAACCATAGCGAGTATCGGTACCGGAGCCAGTGCAATGGCGTTCCCTTTGGTTGAAAGAGAAAGTCCGGCCCACAATCCGAAGAGGAGCATGTCTGCCCCTCTTCCCTCGCGAAAAAAACGCGCCAGTGAAAGGGACGCCAAGCAGACAACCACGCCCAGGAAAATGTCGGGCATCATCATCCATACCGACGAACGAATGAACCAAGACCCACAAAGCGCCACGGCTGCCGCTATGGCAAGGCCCTCACCCAGTTCAGATCGGGCCATACGGTACAGCAAGAACGCGAGGAGGCTTCCACAAGTGGCCTGAAAGAGGAACAGCCAAACCCGATCCGACGACACCATTAGCCAGCCGGCAAGCACCGTGTGGTAAAGAGGCGGCCACATCCCAAAAGCGATTCTTGGATAGTGTACGTAGTATCTCTCCGCGTAACGCATCGGGGCTTCCGGAAACCCCTGCGCCACATAGTCGCGGATGAGAAGGCTGGTCACGACCTGGGCCGATTCATCCGTATAGCCGCCCAGTTCCACTTCAAACGCTTTGGAATACCAGAGCAGAGCCAGCGTGATGACAAACAAGCCTGCCAACACCACCCAATCCCGCCGGCCCTTCATCATGCCCCAACTCATCGCAGATAGTCTTCGTACCACGAAACCGTGGCTTCCAGTCCCTGCTGGAGCGTGTACTTCGGGCGCCAACCAAGCACGGTCTTTGCCCTCTGACAATCTAAGTACTGGTCACGAATTTCAGCGGAAGCCTGATTCAGAATCACTGGCTCGATGGAAGTTCTCCCCATGATCTCACGGATCAAGTCCACAATATCGAGCACGGAAGATGCCTTCTCTGGGCTGATGTTGAGCGCCTCCCCCGGCATTCCCGGTTCTTCGAGCCGCCTGGCAAACAGCAGATAGGCGTCCACGACATCCTGGACGTAAATGTAGTCACGCAGGAACTTTCCATCACTTCGAATGATTGGCGCCTTATTCTCAAGGAGGCTCCGAATGGTGCCGGGCACAATCCGGCTCCAGTTTAGGTCCCCGCCGCCATAAATGTTCCCGCACCTTAGAATGCCAACCGGAAGCTGGTAAGTGTGCGCATACGCTGCCGCCAACATATCCGTGCAGGACTTGGAAACGTCGTACGGATGACGGCCACTTAGTGGGTGTTTTTCCGTATAGGGCAGAATGTCGCTCGAACCGTAGGCTTTGTCGCTGGAAGCGATTACGATCCGCTGCACGAGCTTCTGATGAGTCCGGCACGCTTCAAGAACATGATATGTTCCCCGGATATTAGCCTCAAACGTAGCCAGCGGGCTGCGCAGAGCCGTGCCGACGATCGTCTGCGCGCCAAGATGAAACACTGTTTCGCAGTCGTTTTCGTTGATTGCGCGCTCAACTGACGCGTAGTCTTCCAGAGCCCCTTGGACCACGGTGACCTTGCGGATGATCCCAGAGCGGATCAGTTCGCTTTGCGGATCATGGTCACGAACCAGCGCGGTTACCTGGGCGCCTCGGCGAAGGAGATCCGCCGCCATTGCGGAACCAAGCAATCCCGTGGCTCCGGTAATCAGCACACGGCGTCCATTCCACCAGTTGTCTACAGTCATTTTCTAGAGGATTACCACAGTTTCCAGGGTGCCTTGCCCGAGGACCACAACTGCTCAAGTAAATGCTTTTCGCGCAGCGTGTCCATCGGCTGCCAGAAGCCTTCGTGACGATACGCCATAAGCTGGCCTTGAGCCACGAGTTCCTCAAGCGGCTCTCGCTCCAGTACTGTATCATCGCCGGATAGATATTCAAAGATCTCTTGCTGAAAAACAAAGAAGCCGCCGTTAATCCACCCCTCTCCGGCCTGCGGTTTCTCCGTGAACTCCCTCACTGTGTCACCGGCCAGCTCCAAGCCGCCAAAACGCGCCGGGGGACGAACCGCCGTTACCGTTGCAGTCCTGCCGTGGGATTGGTGGAACGCAATCAGCTTCCGGATATCGATGTCCGCCAAGCCATCCCCGTAGGTCACCAGAAAAGGTTCGTTACCCAGGTTCTGCCGCAACCGGCGAATGCGCCCTCCCGTCATTGTCTCCAGCCCCGTGTCGATCAAAGTAACCGTCCAGTCCGGAGCGCTTGAACGGATGGACTCATATCGCCCTCGAGCGACGTCTACCACCAGGTCGCTGTGCTCCAAATGCAGGCCGCGGAAATACTCCTTGATGATCTCTCCCCGGTAGCCGCAAGCCACAATGAAATCACGGATCCCGCCCACGCCATAAATCTGCATGATGTGCCAGAGGATCGGATTTCCCCCAATCTCCACCATCGGCTTAGGCCGTAACATGGTTTCTTCGCTAAGGCGAGTACCCTTGCCGCCAGCGAGTAACACCGCTCTCATCTCGATTTGCGCTTTGCAACCGGCTCCCAGCCCGCGCAATCCTCCTCACCATCGATTGTCCAAAGAACGCTGAAGATTATAGCAGACGTCGCGAAAGCTCCAAGTCACACAATCGTCCAACACAATAACAGTCTGAGTAGCAGGCTACTTGAACTGCCGTGCGGTGGTGTACCGCCGGTACATCGCTTCGATCGACTCGGAGTTGATCGCCCCCGTATGGACGACCAGCGCGTAGCGGAATCGCAGCCGCCCCCCCGCCTTCAATGTGTAGGCTCCGCGTTGCGACTTGTCGCGTGCAAAGCTTCCAAGTGCGAATGGATTCGCCGCCGCCAGACTGTAGCCGCGCGCGTGCCAACCCGTGGGATGCCGCAGGTTGCTCGAATGATCGAACACAGCGACGCCCACCTCTTCGCCGTCCAGCTTCGCCGAGTAATCGATCCACCGCGCACCCTTGCCCCAGATCTTCTCCGTCGTCTCCAGACCATCCGAGTTGATCAGCCTCGCACCTTTGTCCTGCCGGAACGATTCATTCAGGCGGAACGCGAAGCCCCCGTCGTCGGTGTCGCCGAACGTCAGCGCCTGCCCCCGGTCCGCTGCAATCGTAAGGGTCGTCGTGATCCATAGCTCTCGCTCCAGCTTTTGAAACCCATAAAGCTGCTCCACCGACCCGATCACTTCGCCGGAGGGAATCCGCATCTCCATCTGCGCCTCCAGCATTGACGCGATGGCGCGCAACTTCGGCTTGCCCTTCACTTGAAGAACACTCGTCTTGTCACGTCCTTGCTCTCGCCAGAAGTCGTGCTTGTTGATGTCGCCATGGCCCCACCAGATACCCCGATGCCACTGGTGATCCTGCGAATCGCCCGGCATCGGATCCACCGGATAACCGCGCGAGATCACCTTCCCGCCGGCCGTACGAATCGGATGCAGAAACGGCTTGTCCCATTTCGCGCCGTAATGAAACGCGGTCAGCGGCTGGCCGCCGGCGAGAACATCCACCTTGCCTTCGCTCTCGCGAAACGTGATCGCCGAGGATTCGGAGGCAGCAAACGTAGACACGGCCGCGGCGCCGCCAGCAAGAAAGATACGCCTGTTCACTCAAGCCCCTTTCGGTGTCGACCAATGCTGCCGGTACTTCCGCCGCAACAACGCACTGGCTTCCGGATCGCCAGTGATCGTCTCCTTCACGCCGTCGAAAGCAAGCGCCCGCCCCGTGCGAGCGACGATATTCCCCAGATGGCATAGAGTCGTCGAAGCATGGCCCATCTCAACAGGCGCATTCGGCTGCTGACGCGACTTCACACAAGCGAGGAAGTTCGACAAGTGCTGCGCGTCGGACCCATCGCCGCCGTTCGACTGATCGTCCACCAGGTTGCCCTTTGTGTCATAGACGCGATAGCCCCAGGGCCCCGTCCACCGGCCGATATGCACCATGCCGTTCGAGCCATAGATCCCAACGCCGTTCTCCTGCCCCTCCATCCCGTACGGAGTCCAGATCCGCATCTCAAACATCAGCATCTTGTCCTTAAACTCGAAGTTGATGTTCATCGTATCGGGCGTCTGCTGATCATCATCAAAGAAGAGCTTGCGACCTGTGCCCGTTACGCGCTGCGGCACGTCGACGTCGAGCGCCCAGCGCGCCATATCGAGCTGGTGCACCCCGTCATTGCCCATGTCACCGGTGCCGTAATTCCAATGCCAGTGCCAGTTGTAGTGATAGCGGTTCTCGTTATAGGGGAGCATCAGCGCGGGTCCGGTCCACGTGTCGAAATCAATTCCGGCCGGCACGGGCGCATCTTCCTTGTGCCCGATGTTCTTGCGGAGTTGCACGTTCCACGCCTTCGCCATCAGTACCTTTCCGATCTTGCCCGATCGGACCACCTCAATCGCCCGTTGCGTGGAGGGACGGCTCCGGGATTGTATGCCCACTTGCACCACTCGTTTCAGCTTCCGGGTCGCGTCCAACAGAAGCCGGCCTTCGTGCAGGTTGTGTGAGAGTGGCTTCTCCACGTACACATCTTTGCCAGCGCTCAACGCAAGAAGCGCCGCCGGAACATGCCAGTGGTCCGGCGTCGCGACCACAACGGCATCAATCGACTTGTCGTCCAGACAGCGCCGCAGATCTTTGACATGCGGCGGCCGCTTGCCGAGCTTCGCCTCCACCGCTTTCGCGCCAACACCATACGAAGCGTCATCCACATCGCACAGCGCCGCGATGTTCGCGCCCGGAATCGATGCAAGGGATCCGCCGATGGATCGTCCCCGTCCCCGGACGCCAATAATCGCTAGGTTTACGGTGTCGCTTGCCGCAACCGCCTTGTGGGTCATCACCGCGGATGCCGCGGGCACTCCAAGAAGAAACGTACGCCGGTTCATGGTTGCTCACTCTCCAGTTGTCTTCTCAATACTGAGGGCAATTATACGCGAGCCGCGGGCGTAGGATCATGACCTAGAACAGCAAGCCTTGTGGGTCTTTCGGAGGATAGAAGAGCCCGATGATGATCCACTTGCTTGGGTGGCTCGATACCGTGCCAACGAAGAAGTGAGTATCGTTCTCCTCAATCATCTGCCTCTGGTACTTCTCCCGAAATGCGCTCTCCCACTGATCCCCGTAAATCTGTCTCCACTTCCTGTAAGACTGGCCCAACTCCCAGTCAGTGCACATCAGCGAATGTCCACGACAATCGGTCTCGTCGCACCGGAACTCGTAGCGGAAGACGAACGGGATCTTCTCCAGTTCATGCTGAGGTGCATCTGCGAATAAATGATACTGCCTAAGCTTTTCTAGTTCCGATTGAGTCCAACCTGCTGGCTCCGCGGGAGTTATTCGAAAGCGTGTGATCGTGGCCGGCCGGAAGATCCCCAGGGTAGGGTACTGATGCGCATCACGCTCCCTCACAAGGCAGCAGAGGCAGTGAGACATCAACGGTGACACCATCCGCTTGCGCTCCTGCCAAGCGTTCGCGGAGCCTACGGATTTCGACAGGATGCGAATACCATCCGGACTTATGTGGTAACTCTCACGCCTTGGATCCCCTTTCGCCTTTGTGATTTTCACTTCCACCCACTGGTACTTCCTAAACCGCTGGTCCTTGGCGAGCAAGCGCCATGGCACCGGGAACAACCGCAGCCACTCGCCCTGTTCGGTGATCGCCGCGGTACACGACGACTCGATTGCGAGAGCGTCGGGCACCGGATACGTTCGCACGACGATCAGAGCTCTCTTGACCTCTTAAATCACAGATCGAAGCTATTCAGGCCGTGTGCCTCCAGCGCCAACGACAGACGATGCCGGTGGCACTCGTGGGGATCCAATTCCGCGCACATCAACGCGACGGGGTGCTCAAAACCGTTCATAAAGAAATGGAGGCTGAGCATCGATCCAGCGACGTTGCGATCGTACCACTGCCAGATCACCTCACGGCTGCCCGCTTCGATCGCCTTCGCTCTCACATCACGAGGTACTCCGAGATCCGGCACGTGGGCGTAAAGAAGATCATGTTCCTCGAGCAGCCTGGCGAGATTCCCTTTGCTCAATTCTGGGCGGTACATGCTAACTGCATTCTTCCGGATGTCCACCAACGTGCGAACACCATTCTCCTTCAGGAGGCGAATGATCTCCTCTGTTTTCCGGCCCGTGTATCCGAGAGTGAAAAAATCGGCCTTTTCGGCCGAACGCGCTCCATTCCATGAACACTTCTTCGCCAGTTGCTCCCGAGCAGGCGCGCTTGGTAACGAAAGGTGACTGGAGCCGGACATAGAACTATTCTATTCGCCCGCACTCAATTCGCCACTGAAAAATCCCGTAGGAGTCTTTGTAGCGCTTCAGTCCAATCTCTTCTTCAAGGCGGCGAACCCAGAGATTGTTGGGCAGTCTCTGTGGAAGCTTGGCCCTCGTTCGGATCTCGGTCCAGGTTAGTGGGCCCGAACCCTCCAGCACCTGACACACCCGGTCACGGAACTCTTCATAGGTGGTCAGTCGCGGACTCCTCGAAAGGTCCCAGTTCACGCTCTTGCACGCAGGGCAAAACGCTGGAGTTTCAGAAGGAGTCCTTGGAATCCACTCGTGCGAACACTCGGCACATTGAAATCCCATCACCGTAATGGGTACTCTCGGCACGAAATCTCCTCGTCTCCTCACGATCGTACCGCGAGTCGCTACTCCATCGCGCACAACGTGCCTACAATTTGGGAGAGACCCTGCGTGCCGATCCCTCAGTTACATCCTTTGGTTGCCGGCTGGTTCGAATCCCGGTTCCGCCTGCCCACGCCTCCGCAAATGCAGGGCTGGTCCATCATCGCCACGGGCGCCGACGCTTTGATCGCCGCGCCAACGGGCTCCGGCAAGACACTCGCTGCCTTTCTCATCTGCCTGGACTCGCTCCTGCGGCAGGCCCTCGCGCACCAGTTGCCCGACGCCACACAAGTCCTCTACATCTCACCGCTCAAGGCGCTCAGCAACGATGTGCATCGCAATCTCGAAGCACCGCTCGCCGAACTGACCGCACTCGCGCGCGAACATGGGCTTGATCCCGCGGCGATCCGCACTGCAGTCCGCACGGGCGACACACCGGCGTGGGAACGCCAGCAAATCGGACGCAAGCCGCCGCACATCCTCGTCACCACGCCGGAATCGCTCTACATCCTACTCACCGCCGAACGCTCGCGCAACATGCTGCGCAGCGTTCGCACAGTCATCGTCGATGAGATTCACGCCATTGCCGGCGACAAACGCGGCTCGCACCAGGCGCTCTCACTTGCGCGTCTCGACGCACTCACCGGCACGCGCGCCCAACGAATCGGCTTATCGGCGACTGTGAAGCCACTGGAAGAAGTAGCCGCCTATCTCGGACCCGCCACGCGCATCGTCGATGCTTCCTATCGCCGTGCAATCGACCTTCAAGTGGAGATCCCGAATGACGAACTCGGCCCTGTAGCGACCAACGAGATTTGGGCCGAGATCTACGATCGCATCGCTACGCACATTCAGTCCAATCGCACCACGCTCGTCTTCGTCAATACCCGCCGGCTTGCGGAGCGCGTCTCTCACGCGTTGAGCGAACGCATCGGCAAGGAGCACGTGCTGCCCCACCACGGCAGCCTGTCGCGCGCGCTGCGGCATGAAGCGGAATCGCGATTGAAGCGAGGCGAACTGAAAGCAGTGGTCGCGACCGCATCGCTCGAACTCGGCATCGATATCGGCACCGTCGATCTCGTCTGCCAGATCGGCTCGCCTCGCTCCTTCTCGGCCACTTTGCAACGCGTCGGACGGTCAGGACACTGGGTGGGCGCGCAGCCGAAAGGCCGCCTGTTCCCCACCACGCGCGATGAACTCATCGAATGCGCGGCACTCATCTCAGGTATCGCGGCCGGCGAGCTGGAGCGCATTGCGATTCCCACCAACGCGCTCGACATCCTCGCTCAGCAGATCGTCGCCTCCGCCGCAACGGACACCTGGAGTGAAGACGCTCTCTTCGCGATGTGCCGCGGCGCCTATCCCTATCGCAATCTCTCCCACGCGGACTTCGACGCCATCCTCGAAATCCTTTCCGAAGGCATCACCACACAACGCGGCCGCAGTCAGGCCTATCTGCATCGCGACCGGGTGAACCATGTCGTGAAGGGCCGCCGCAACGCACGTCTTGCCGCCATCACGGCAGGGGGCGCCATTCCCGAAAACGGCAACTACTCCGTCATTGTTGAGCCCGAAGGCAAGCAGGTCGGCACCGTGGATGAAGACTTCGCCGTCGAAAGCATGGCCGGAGACGTGTTCCTGCTCGGCACCCATTCCTGGCGCATTCGACGCGTGGAAGCGGGGCGCGTTCGGGTCGAAGATGCGCAAGGCGCTGCGCCCTCGATCCCATTCTGGTTTGGCGAAGCGCCTGGCCGCTCCGTGGAGCTTTCGGCGCAGGTATCCCGGGTTCGGGAGCTGCTCGCCAGCCAGGCCGGTGCCGCAATTGGCCTCGACGCATCCGCGCATTCGCAAGCCCTCAGCTATGTTCGTAGCGGCATCGCGGCACTCGGCGCGTTGCCCACCACCACCACCATCGTTGCCGAACGTTTCTTTGATGAAGCCGGTGGCATGCAACTGATTTTGCATTCGCCTTTCGGCGCGCGCATCAACCGGGCCTGGGGCCTCGCCCTGCGTAAGCGCTTCTGCCGCACATTCAACTTCGAACTTCAGGCCGCCGCAACCGACAACGGCATCGTCATCTCGCTCGCTGAGCAACACAGCTTCCCTCTCGAACTCGTGTTCAGCTTCGTCCGGCCGGATTCACTGGTAGACACATTGACGCAAGCGATGCTCGCCTCTCCGATGTTCGGCGCACGCTGGCGTTGGAATGCGACGCGCGCACTTGCCGTGTTGCGCGCGCGTGCAGGCAAACGCACACCCGCGCCGATCCAGCGAATTCTCTCTGACGACTTGCTGGCCGCCGTCTTCCCCGATCAGGTGGCGTGCGCCGAGAACCTCAGCGGCCCCATCCGCATTCCGGATCATCCGCTCGTCCGCGAGACCATCGACAATTGCCTCCGCGAAGCAATGGATGTCGACGGTCTGCGCCGCATCCTGGAAGATATCGAATCCGGCGGGATTCGCACGGTCTCGATCGACACCGCCATGCCGTCGCCCTTCTGTCATGAGATTCTGAATGCGAATCCCTACGCATTCCTGGACGACGCGCCGCTCGAAGAGCGCCGCGCGCGGGCCGTACAGTTGCGCCGCACCTTGCCTGCCGAATTCGCGGGCGCGGGTATTCTCGATCCCGCGGCGATCGCTGAGATCTCGGCCGAAGTATGGCCTGAGCCGCGGGATGCGGATGAACTGCACGATGCTCTGCTTACGTTGATCTCGCTTCCACCGGTATCGGAGTGGAGTGAATGGCATCAACAGCTCGGGAACCGTGCCTGCACGCGCTATCGTGGTGACGCCAGCTTCTGGATCGCGACGGAAAAGCTCGATCAGTTCCACGATACACTCGCCACTGTTCGCGGCTGGATGGAGTGTCTGGGTCCTGTCACGGCCGGGTCCCTCGCGGCCAAGCTCGCCTTCCCACTTCAAGAAATCGATATCGCGCTCGCTACGCTCGAAGGCCAGGGACAGGTTCTCCGTGGCAAGTTCACGGCATCGGGCGAAGAAGAATGGTGCAATCGCCGCATCCTGGCGCGAATTCACCGGCTCACGCTCGGGCGTCTGCGCCGTGAGATCGAGCCCGTCACTACTCTTCAGTTCTACCGCTTCCTCTGCCGCTGGCATCACCTCACTCCCGGCAGTCAGCTTCATGGCGCCGATGGCGTGCTTCAAGTGATCCGCCAGTTGCAGGGCTATGAGATCGCGGCCGCATCCTGGGAGCCGCAAATCCTCGCCCGCCGCATCCATCGCTATCAGCCGCACATGCTTGACGAACTGTGCCTGTCAGGCGAAGTGATGTGGGGCAGACTCTCGCCATCTTCGGCCAGGGAGATCCGCCCGACGCGCGTCGCGCCCATCGCGATCTTCCGTCGCGAAGATGCGGACTGGTTGACGGTCCCCGCCGAAACGCCAGCGTTGAGCCACGCGGCTCAGGAGATCGTAGCCGTCTTGCAGCAACACGGAGCCAGCTTCTTCGGCGACCTCGTGCGCGCGACCCACCGTCTGCCCAGCGAAGTGGAGGACGGATTGTGGGAGTTGGCCGCGGCCGGCGTGGTGACGGCCGATGGTTTCGAAAATCTGCGCGCACTCACCGATCCCAAGCGGCGCCGTGGCGAGGGTCGCGGCAAGCGCGGACGTCCCCGCCATGCGGCTGGCCGTTGGGCCATCCTGCGCCACCCTGACACCGCTGAGGCTCCGCGTGCCGAAGCGTTCGCGCGCCAGTTACTCGAGCGCTGGGGTGTGTTATTCCGCGACTTACTCGCCCGCGAGACACTCTCGCCTCCCTGGCGCAACCTGCTGCCCGTGTTGCGGCGCATGGAGGCACAGGGCGAAATCCGCGGCGGCAGGTTCGTAGCCGGCTTTACGGGAGAGCAATTCGCAAGGCCCGAAGCGGTCGACTTACTTCGTTCGATGCGCCGGTCCGCCGAAGAGCCGTCAGAAGCGCTCTCCGTTCCCAACGCCGACCCGCTCAATCTCGCCGGCATCATCCTGCCCGGTGCACGTGTCAGCCCACTTGTCTCCGGCCACATGATCTTCGGTGCCCAAGGGCTCGCGACCGCGTGATCCTGCGTTTCTTCACACCAACAACGCACCTGGCAGAAGCGCTCTCCATTCCCAACGCCGACCCGCTCAATCTTGCCGGCATCATCCTTCCCGGCGCACGCGTCAGCCCTCTTGTCTCCGGCCACATGATCTTCGGCGCACAGCGCTTTGACAAGGGCCTCGCCACCGCGTGAACTGCTTTCTTCCCCGCGTTACAATAACGGTGCCATGTCTAATACAACCGCTCTCTTACGCGACGCACTTGCCTCCAATGAAGGCGTGGTGCGGCTGGCCCCCTGTTGGGTGCCGCGATCCTTCCTAATGCCGGGCGGACGTCTGAAACTTGATACTCGCGACCTTTACGCGCTCGGCGCACATCGCGGCGGAATCGACGAACGATGGTTCTCTTCCACCACCAACGCAGCCAACGGACCGGGCACGCCCGAAGACGAAGGCCTCAGTTATATCGACATTGATGGCAAGCGCATTCTGCTGAAACATGCCGTGGAGACCATCGGCGATGAAATCCTCGGAACCGCGGTCATGAGTGAGTATGGCGGCTGGAACGTACTCTGCAAGTTCTTCGACAATCTCGGTCCCATCCCGCACCACATGCACCAGATGGATGAACATGCCAAAAAAGTGAATCAGAAAGGCAAGCCCGAAGCTTACTACTTCCCACCGCAATACAACTTCAAGGACAACAACTTTCCCTACACCTTCATGGGCCTTGAGCCCGGCACCACGAAAGATGATATCTACCGCTGCCTGGAGCGCTGGAACGAAGGCGACAACGGCATTCTGTATCACTCCAAAGCCTACCGTCTGAAACCCGGCACCGGATGGCAGATCGACGCCGGTATTCTGCATGCTCCCGGCTCTCTGGTCACCTACGAGCCTCAGGTCAACTCCGATGTCTTCGGCATGTTCCAGTCCCTGGTGGAAGGCCGCGCAGTACCGTGGGACCTGCTGGTGAAGGATGTCCCCGCCGAACATCACCGGGACCTCGACTACATCATCGGCATGCTCGACTGGGATGCAAACATCGATCCTGAGTTCGCCAAGCATCGCCTCTTCCATCCCAAGCCCGTAAAGGACGAGGCCGCGATGAACGCCGATGGCTACTCGGACAAGTGGGTTGTCTATTCCACCAAGCACTACTCGGCGAAGGAACTCACCGTGTTCCCCGGCCGTTCGGTGCTCATCAAGGATGCGGCAGCCTACGGCCTGATCGTTGTGCAGGGTTGGGGAAGCGTGGGCAAGTTGGAAGTGGAGACACCCTCGTTGATCCGCTACGGCCAGATGACCAAGGACGAATTGTTCGTCACCGCCGCCGCGGCCGCCAACGGTGTGCTCGTGACGAATCGCAGCGACAAGGAGAACCTCGTCATGTTGAAGCACTTCGGCCCCGGCAATCCCGACGCCGCGGCACTCGTGCAGTAGCAGACGGCGCCCTGGGTGCCATGATCGAAATCGAGCAGGCGCGCGCGGAAGATGCACCGGCCATCGGCCGGATCGCGCGGAGCCTGCTCCTCGAGGGCCGCGACCTGGACACTGCCGAGGCGCAGGGCTTCTTCCTCTTCGCGGGCCGCGACGACTTCTACGCCAAGATGGTCAGCGGCTCGCGGTATTGCTACATGGCCCGCGACGGGGACGAATGTATCGGCTTCATCACCACCCGCGAACCCTCCCAACTGCGGGCGATGAAGCCAACAAAGCACCTCCACCTCTTTCTTGAGAACGGCGAGTTCCCCTTGCTGATTGAGCAGATCGGCGTCTTGCCCCAGTATCAGGGCCGCGGAATCGGTCAGGCGCTGCTCGACCGCGTGCTCAGCGATTGTTCGCTGCCGCGCGTGACGGCCACTGTGGTCGTCGGGCCGGTCCGCAACTCGCGTTCCGTGCGTTTCTTCGCCGAACAGAACCAGTGGACCTTGCGCCGCCAGGTGAACACGGGCGATCACCTGTGGTGCTTCTACGAATTGCGCCGCCCATGATCCTCGCCCTCGCCTTTTCACGCGCTCCAGGTACCCGCGGTGCGGCCCGGTCCTGCCCCCTCCACCGCCAAACGAGCGCAACTTCCGCTCGCCCGCTGCGTCCAATTCACTTGGAGCTATACTCAAAACTGAAGTAGTCTCCCCATTTCTGGGCGATCCTTGGGCGAGAGAAAGAAAGTCGGTTCGTAAATGAATCTCAAAACCTTCCTTGCGGCGGTGCTACTAGCCGGCGCTACTACGGCGGCCTTTGGCCAGCCTGCGAGTTCGGAGAAGAAGCCGGACAAGGCGGCAGCCTATTACAACTTCTCGATGGGCCACCTCTTCAGCGAACTCGCAGGGCAGTTCAACAACCGCGCCGAGTACCTCAACAAGGCCATCGACCACTATCGCGCCGCCCTCAAAGCCGACCCCTCCGCCTCCTTCATTGTCGAGGAACTGGCCGAAATCCAGATGCGCTCCGGCCGCATTCGCGAAGCCGTTGTCGAAGCCGAAGAAGGCCTCAAGCAGAACCCCGACGACCTCAATCTGCGCCGCCTGCTCGGCTTCATCTACACCCGCATGATCGGCGATTCGCAGCAGAATCGCATCAATGAGGAGATGCTCAAGAAAGCGATTGAGCAGTACCAGCGCATCACGGATAAGAGCCCCAAGGACCTGAGCGCATGGCTGCTTCTCGGGCGCTTGCAGAAGGTCGCGCAGAACTCGCCCGAATCCGAAAAAGCATACAAGAAGGCCATCGAACTCGACGCAAACAATGAAGAAGCACTCACTGGACTTGCCATGGTGTACGCTGACGTCGGCGATACCAAGGCTGCCGCGGACCTGCTGAAGAAGGTCACCGAGAAGACTCCGTCATTGCGCGTACTGGTCGCCCTGGCCGCCGCCTACGAGCAACTGCGCGACCATCAGAACGCAGCCGCCACTCTGCGCAAGGCCCTCGAAATGGCCCCCACCAACAACGAGGTGAAGCGAGGCCTCGCCCAGAACCTGTTGCTTTCCGAAAAGCTCGACGAGTCATTGGAACTGTTCCAGCAGCTTGCCACGGACGAGCCGCGCGACCCGCTTCCGCACCTGCGCATGTCGCAGATCTTCCGCCAGAAGCGTGATTTCGAAAAGGCGCATGTGGCCGCGAAGAAGGCGTCCGAGATCGATCCGAACAGCATTGAGATTCGCTACAACGAAATCAACCTGCTCGAAGCCGAAGGTAAGACGCCCGAAGCTATCGAAGCCATGAAGTCGCTGCTCTCCACCACCTCGAAGCGCAACTACAACCCCAGCGAACGCAGCAATCGCGTGATCCTGCTGGAGCGCCTCGGCTATCTGCATCGCAGCATCGACCAGTATCCTCAGGCGATCGAGGTCTTCAAGCAGATCCAGCAACTCGACGAAGAGCAGTCGGCACGTGCCTCAGTTCATATCATCGAAACTCACCGTCTTGCCCGCGATATCCCGAAAGCATTGGAAGAAGCCCGCATGGCGCGTGAGAAGTTCCCCAAAGACCGCGCCGTTCTCTCCATGTATGCTTTCCTTGCCGCGGACGCCGGCAAGCGCGAGGAAGCAGAGAAGCTCGCCAAGGATCTCGCGGCATCGAAGAAGGACCGCGAAACCTGGGTCTCCGCCGCCCAGATCTACGAGCGTACAAAGAACTACGTTGAGATGGGCAAAGCTCTGGATGAAGCCGAAAAGCTCTCCGAGGAAAAGGAAGAGAAGGAAGGCATTCACTTCATGCGCGGCGCCATGTACGAAAAGATGAAAAAGATCGACATGGCCGAAGCCGAATTCCGCAAGCTGCTCACCCTCAACCCGAACAACGTCTCCGCGCTCAACTATCTCGGCTACATGCTCGCCGACAAGAACATGAAGCTCAACGAAGCATACGAGATGATCAAGAAGGCGCTTGACCAGGATCCCAACAACGGCGCCTATCTCGATAGCCTCGGCTGGGCTCTCTTCCGCTTGAACCGCCTTGACGAGGCCGAGACCTACTTGAAGCGCGCTCTCGAAAAGACACCCAAGGATCCGACCATTCATGATCACCTCGGCGATGTCTACGCCAAGCAGGGCAAGATCAAAGATGCCGTCGGCATGTGGCAGCGTTCTCTCAAGGAATGGGAAGCGACCCCCCCCAGCGAGCAGGACTCCACGGAAATCGCTAAGATCCAAAAGAAGGTCGACAGCGCCAAGGTACGCGTTGCAAAGGAAAACGGCGGCCAAAAGAAGCCGTAAATCTGATTCCGCGGCCATCTGCGTAGTCCAAGGTGAACCTGATGAGATTCCAGTGGTCCTTCGCCGCCCTTTGTGTGTTCAGCGCATGTCCCTTGCTCGCCCAACCGGACTCGCGCGAACAGGAGATCCAGCAGCAGCGGCAGCAGAAGGCGAAGTCGCTCAAGGACGACCCGGTCAGTGGCGTCGAGTCGGGCCTGGCTTACATTCAGCGGGAGAAGATTCTCGAGCGCATTACCGCGGGCATCGGAGGCCTTCGTCTCAAGTTGGGCGGCTTGGCTACCGGCTCTGGATTTGCGATCGGACCCGAGTACTTCCGCCGCGATCTTGCCGGCGGCAACCTGATCCTGCGTGCCTCCGCGGCCTCCTCTTTTCGCGCCTGGCAGCTCTACGACTTTCAACTCACCGCGCCCCGCGTCGCGGGGCAGCGCGTGAAGCTCGACTTCCTCGCGCAACATCGCAACTTCGCCGGCATCAACTACTATGGTCCCGGTCCTGACTCGCAGAAGAACGGGCGCAGCAATTTCCGCCTCGAAGACACTTCCTACGATGGAACCGCTGAAGTCTCTGTCTGGAAATCCCTAAAGTTTGTTGGCTCTGGCGGCTATCTGGAAGTGAACACCGGCCCAGGCACCGACAATCGTTTCATCTCGGCGGAGCGAATCTACGGGCCGCAACAGGCTCCCGGCATCGACCGTCAAAGCGACTTCCTGCGCGGCAGCATCATGGCTCAATGGGATTATCGCGATACGCCCGGCGGTCCGAAGAAAGGCGGCAATTACTACGCGCGCCTCACTGGGTACTCCGATCGAAAGCTTGGCCTCCATGACTTCCGCCGCCTTGATCTCGAGGTCCAGCAGTACATCCCGTTCTTCAATGAACGCCGTGTGATCGCGTTGCGCGCAAAGTCCTCCACCACGGATGTGCAGCGAGGCCAAAGCGTCCCGTTCTATCTGCAGCCGACTCTCGGCGGTTCCGACGATCTCCGCGGCTTCCGCCCGTTCCGCTTCTACGACAACAACTCGACCGTATTCAACGCCGAGTACCGCTGGGAGTCCTTCAGCGGGCTCGATATGGCGATCTTCGTCGACGCCGGCAAAGTGAGCAGCGGCCGCGATCGCTGGAACCTCAAGAACCTGGAAGGAAGCGCCGGCTTCGGTCTCCGCTTCAACGTCCGCAACGCCGTCTTCATGCGCATGGATTTCGGATTCAGCCATGAAGGCTTCCAGGCGTGGATCAAGTTCAATAACGTCTTTTAAGGGGGCAACATGAGACATCTCCTCGCCATCACATTGCTCATCGCTCCCGCGGACGCGCGCCGCTTCTACGACGACGATCCGCTTTGGAAAGACCCCAAGCCGGTGCGAGTGGACAAGATGAAGGCGCGGAAGGTCAACGACTATTACGACTTCTTTCACCACACTCTCGCCACACCTGGCGAGCGCGCCACGCCGAAGAATCCGATTCCCGCAAAGGGCGTGAACACGCTGGGCGAAGTGCCTGACGGCGCGTGGTATGTGAACCGCATCAATCGACGCGCGATGACGATTGAGGAACTCGTGCAGGGTCCCGATCAGCCGCTGCCTCCCTCGGAAGAGGGCAAATGGAAGATCGTTGGTGCGAAGACGCAAGGCGTCACGCCAGGCTTCACCATCGTCGATTCGAAAGGCACACGCTATCTGCTGAAGTTCGATCCGCCCACGAATCCCGAAATGGCCACCGCCGCGGACGTGGTGGGATCGGCCTTTTTTCATGCGCTCGGCTACTGGGTACCGCAGAACTATGTCGTCTCCTTCCCGGCGGACCGTCTGGTGCTCGATCCGAAAACCACGTTCATTGATGGCTTCGGGAAAAAGCGGGCCATGACGGGAGTGGATGTCGACCATGTGATGCATAGCATTCCAAAGGACAAGAGCGGCTACTATCGAGGATCGGTGAGCCTGTTTCTCAAGGGCCAACCCGTGGGTGAGCGGCGCTTCTACGGCACCCGCGCCGATGACCCGAACGACATTGTTCCGCATGAACATCGCCGCGATCTGCGCGGACTCTACGTGTTCTCCGCCTGGCTGGGTCATGATGACTCGCGTTCCATCAACTCGCTGGACATGCTGGTGGAGGAGGATGGCGACAAGTACGTGCGGCACTATTTGATCGACTTCGGCTCCATCCTCGGCAGCGCCAGTACGAAGTCCAACAGTGCTCGCTCCGGCAATGAGTATCTCTTCTCCTGGAAGCCGGCGATCAAGGAAGTGTTCTCGCTCGGACTATGGGTGCCGAAGTGGGCACGGGCCTCCTATCCGGACTTCACCTCGGTCGGCAAGTTCGAGTCCACCATCTTCGATCCCGAGCACTATCGCCCCGAGTATCCAAATCCCGCGTTCAACAACCGCCAGCCCGCGGACAACTTCTGGGGTGCGAAGCAGGTGATGCGGTTTTCGAACGAAGCGATCGCCGCGATTGTTCGCAAAGGCCAGTACAGCGATCCGCAGGTTCCCGCGTACCTCACGAAGTGCCTGATCGAACGCCGGGACAAGATCGGCAAGGCTTACTTCGCGCAGGTGCTGCCGCTCGATCGTTTCGAGGTCCGCGACGGCAAGTTGACGTTTGAGGATCTTGCGGTCACCTACAAGCTGTCCTCATCTCGTGATTACGCCGTGGAGTGGCACCGCTTCGACAATGAGCGCGAGTCGAAGACGAAAATCGACGGCGCAACAGGCGTAAGCCTGCCTTCCGCAGTGCTGCAATCCTCGCAAGGCGAATACTTCGCGGCGTCGATCAAGACGCAGGGGTCGCCGCACAGCGTCACAGTGTACCTGCGCCACAAAGGCAGCGGCTTCGTCGTGGTCGGCGTTGACCGCTGAAGCAGAGCCATGGACGAAACCCGCAAGCCCATTGAGATCGGGATTCTGGTATTCCCGAACGTGACACAGCTCGACCTCACTGGACCCTACGAAGTGCTGAGCCGCGTTTCCGATGCGCGCGTGCATCTGCTTTGGCAAGATACAAAGCCCGTTGTGAGTGACCGCGGATTGATCCTCACTCCCACGCTTGCCTTCGCCAGTGCCCATGCGATGGACGTGATCCTGGTGCCGGGTGGTCCTGGTGTTGGTCCGTTGATGGAGGACGAGACGGTACTCGCATTCCTTCGCAAGCAGGTGGAGACGGTGCGCTATGTGACCAGCGTTTGCACTGGCGCCCTCGTGCTCGGTGCAGCGGGGCTACTGCGTGGATATCATGCGACTACCCATTGGACGGCGCTTTCGATGCTGACAAGGTTGGGGGCTATCGCATCCAGCGATCGGATCGTGGTGGACCGGAACCGCATCACGGGTGGCGGCGTGACTGCGGGCATCGACTTCGCGCTGCGGCTCGTCGCGACGCTACGTACCGAAGACGAGGCTCGGCTCATTCAACTGCAGATGGAGTACAACCCTGCTCCGCCGTTCGATAGCGGCCATCCTGATACGGCGGATCCGGCAATCGTATCGCGTGCGCGTGCCGCGGCTGCGAAGATGTCGGAATCGCGGATGGCGATCGTGGACCGGGTGGCCGCTCGGCTGTCACACTGAGCTGACCCCATTCAGTCCCGCCCCGGCCCGGCCTTACGCACATCCTCGCACCGGCGCAGCAGTGGCACCAACTCACAACTGGGCTAGCGATACTCTCCGGACCTTGAGGGAAGATCAGGCAGGCGGCCACCTGCAAGCGACCG
>JAEUQE010001049.1 GCA_016789785.1 Bryobacterales bacterium | reverse complement strand
GCGCGATCGATCGAAGACTCGACAGAGGATTCGGCGGCGGCGCGTGCGGTGACGGTACGCTTCATGGCTCGTTCTCCTGCAGCAAGTCGGCCGCGGGCAGGCACGCGGCCATCAGGTCAAAACGACTTGATCAATTCGATCCAGCCGCGCCCGCTCCAGCTTCGGCTGCCGATGTCGCGCGGGTCGGCGTACTGGCGGCTTAGTGCGACTCGCAACGTCGTGTCGTAAGGCAGCGCCGCTTGGCTGGATATGCCCACTGTCGCGCCGCGCACCAGGTTGCTGCCGGCTGTCGAATCGGCGCGGCGGCTGGCGTGGCCGACCCCATAGTCGCCGAACAGGCCGACCGACAGCGCGGGCAGCAGCGTGGTCAGGATGCGGTAGCGCAGGTCGAGTCGGAACAGCGCGGCCTCGTCGGCCGAGGCGGGCCGATCGCCGAACGGCCGCAAGGCGTTGGCGCCACCGATGATCACGCGTTCGGCGGCATCGAGGTTCTTGCTGGCGCTCTGCAGCAGCAGGCGTCCCTGTGCGCTCAGTCGTTCGGTCAGCGGCTGTTCGTGGGCAATCTCGAAGTT
>JAEUQE010001048.1 GCA_016789785.1 Bryobacterales bacterium | reverse complement strand
CGGGTGGCCCGCGCTGGAGATCTATCCGCGTCGATGAAAGTGCGCAACGCTGCGTCCCCAGAGGACAGCGAGAGTTGCCACGACGCCGGGGCTGACCAGCGGATGCACCCCGACCGGCAGCACCAACGCAACGACGGTAGCGCAGGCCAGCAGGATCGACACGGATGCGTACAGCGCGAAGCGCTCCGGATCGTGGTGAAGAAACTCCTTCGACTTGATCACTCTGCTGATCGCGCCGTCTGCCATCGCTGCGACAAGGAAGGCCGCCATCCAAGGCAGCCACTCCAGCATCGCCGACAGCCTGAAGGCGGCCAGCAGCACGAGCGCGTCGATCGCACGGAAGTAGCTGTTTCCGAACAGCCGCTGGTTGACAGAAGCCATCTCCCGCGCCACGGCGCCGTCCACACCGCTGGCCGCCGACGCACTCGCTGTTGGGGGCGCAGGCGTGGCCTCGCGTGCCGCGCCCTGGAGGCCCAATGCTCGGTCGAGGATCCGCAGCGCAGGCGCCTCGCCCCACAGCTCTTCCATCGCCTGATGCTCGCTTCGAATCTGCGCCAAGAACCGTTCCGGCGGA
>JAEUQE010001047.1 GCA_016789785.1 Bryobacterales bacterium | reverse complement strand
CTCCGGCGGCAGCATGGGCCCGAGCGGCGGTGGCGGTGGCCGCGGCAGGAATCGCTAGGTTTTTCGTTCGGCTTGTTTGTTTCTCCTTTTCTTCCCTCAAGGCCTGTCCGGAACGCAGTCAGCAATAGGTTCCGGACAGGCCATTTTCTTTTCTGCCCAAACCTCCGGATACGCAACTTTCGCGCGAAAAGTGCCACCCCGATTGACTTCGACAGTACCTATGCGCTAGAAGATACGTTTACGACAGATCCAGGAGTGTTGTATCCTTGGAGAATCGAGTTTTTTAATCTATCCAATTGGTTTGGAGGAGGGAAATGAAGCGTCTTTGGGCACCGGCAGTTCTTCCAGTAGCTGCCATCTGCTGCCTGACGTTCGCTGTCGTACCGGCAGCGAAGGCACAAACTGGTGCACGCCTTGTGGGCAGTGGACCAGACGGGCTGTTTAATGTACCGGCGCGCGAAGGAGTCGCGAACCGTCCCGGACTGATCGATCCGACTTGCGGATTGGTCGGCGGGCCGGCCGTGGCTTCCTCGGCTTGCGACTCACAGAGTGGCCGTGAATGGGAAGGTCTTTC
>JAEUQE010001046.1 GCA_016789785.1 Bryobacterales bacterium | reverse complement strand
CTCGGCCGGAGTCAGCGGTCCGTTCGACAGTCGCCCTGCGAGCGACCCGCCGCCGCACAGCTCCATGCTGAAGAACGGGCGGCCGGCGTGCTCGCCGACGTCGAACACGGCGACGATGTGAGGGTGTTGCAGGCGGGCAACCGCCTCCCCCTCGGTGCGGAAGCGGAGCAGGGCAGGGGGGCCGGCGTACTCCGCCCCGAGCACCATCTTGAGAGCCACCTCGCGGTTGGCGTGAACCTGACGGGCGTGGTAGACCACGCCCATCCCGCCGCGGCCGAGTTCACCCAGCACCTGGTAGCCGGGTAAGCTGAGGTGCGGGATGGATGTGACGGTGCCTGGTGCGAGCGGCCGCGTGTCATCCGCGGCGTTCGGGGGAAGGGTGGGATCGGAGGACATGGAACCTCATCCGGCGGCGGTCGGTTCGACTTCCGGCTGTTGTAACCGCCATTTCAGGAGCGAACACCGGCGGCTCTGCTCGATCGTGTTCACCGCCCGCCAGAGGGCCTTGCGGCTGCCCACCACCGCCACCAGCTTCCGCCCGCGGGTGATGCCGGTGTAGAGCAGGTTCCGCTGG
>JAEUQE010001045.1 GCA_016789785.1 Bryobacterales bacterium | reverse complement strand
ATCACGGTGAACCCGACGGCCGACACCGTCTACACGCTGCGGGCATTCGGCCGCCGCGGCTCGCAGATTGCCCGTGCCGACGTGAAGGTCACGCAGCCGCAAGGCTCCGGCGGCCCGATCGCCGACGCTGGTCCGAACCAGGTTACGACGAACCAGGAAGTCCGTCTGGATGGCACGCGGTCGCGGCATCCGGAAGGGCTGGTGATCGGGTTCTCGTGGCGCGCGGTAGGCCGCCAGCCGGCACTGCTGTTGGGCGGGGACACGGCAACTCCGACCGTGCGGTTCAATCCGCTCGCCTTCGGCGAGTACGAGTTTGAGCTCACGGTAACCGATTCGCAAGGCCGGTTCTCGAAGGCGACGACGAAGGTGTTCTTCGCGGCGTACTAAGGGACCAGATCGCATTTACAACACCAAGGGCTGTCCATCCGAAGAGGGTGGGCAGCCCTTCTCTCTTTCCATTCAATCCATTCAACAAGACGATTGCGCGGCAAGAAATTCCTGGTAAACTAATTCCAATTCAGGGATGGTCTTTGTTGGGCTGACAACTGAACTGCCTCTCAATGGGAGTGGATTAT
>JAEUQE010001044.1 GCA_016789785.1 Bryobacterales bacterium | reverse complement strand
GGGCCTGCACGCGGGTGCGGCTGTGCGGGAAGACCACGCAACTGTTCGAGAGCGTGGGCGTCAGCTCCTGCCACTTGCCCGTCGAGGCGTCGGTCTCCATCAACGCGCCGGCCGGCCAGTACCCGTCGCGGGCGTTGGCCAGCAGTGGCTGGTACACGTGAATCTGGTTGCGGCGCGTCACGATGTCGCCCGCGCGCTGCGCGACCACGGCGCCGCTCTTGTAGTCGTCGGTCTGGTGCAGGAAGCCGCCGCGCGGATAGACGTTGCCCCACAGGTTCAGCGTCGTGCGACCGCCGATCTCGCGCATGCCGGGGATCAACGCTTCCGGGTACACCATCTCGGGGACGTTGTAGCGCCAGGCCAGCGTGTCGAGCGTGCTCAACAGGTACGGCATGAAGGCCGTGCCCGCACCCTGGCAGGTGTAGCCGGATGCGCTGGCGAACTGGCTGAACACCGCGCCGGCGGGATGCCCGATCACGTCCGCGTTCTTGAACTTGGCGAGGTTGTTCTCGTTGTCGTGGTTGGTGGTGCCATCGCCGCCGGCCCGGGCCGTGGGGTTGGGCACGCTCATCGGA
>JAEUQE010001043.1 GCA_016789785.1 Bryobacterales bacterium | reverse complement strand
AGACCCGGGTGTCGTTCGGCCATGGCTTCAAAAGCCTGCCAGAGCCTGTGCCCCACGGCCCCGGTGACGGCCACCAGACCGAGCTCCGCGCCCTGCGCCGCACGCCAAAGGGATTCGGCGGCGTTCAGGCTGGCGATCGGTGCCTGCCAGTGCAGCGTGCCGTCGCGCGCCCACAGCCCGACACCACCGGTGCCGAACAGCGGCGCCACGCGGGCGCGCAGCGCGGCGTCGCACACGGATTGTGCGGCGGCGGAAGAACGTCCGACGGTCGAGCGACTCGGCGAGTTACGCGCGGCGGGCAACTTCTCGTTGTCGCCCGGGCGCAAGATCAGACACAGGATTCGCATGGTCATCGAGGGCCACCTCGACCGTCGCGCCCGGACGTCCCTGCCGCGCGCGGAGCACCGTGATGGAAACGCGCCGCCCCCCGGCGGCGCACGAAGGAGCGACAAGCAAACGCAAATCGCTGAAACAAACTTCCGGTTGCCGCGGCAGATGCCGCACGAGTAAACCAAGGGCACCGCCGCGCTCGGCCGCAAGCTGCCAGGAGCGCAATCGCCGCTCATCGGCGATCGGT
>JAEUQE010001042.1 GCA_016789785.1 Bryobacterales bacterium | reverse complement strand
TGCGGGAGTCCGAGGCCTGGATCCGGCATTGGATGGACCTCACCACCACGATCGGCCAAGGCGAGTATGACTGCACGCACTATCTTGGCGTGTATGTGTTGCCGCTATCCTATCTCCATGCGTGGTCCAAGGACCCTGACATGAAGGAACGGGCGCGGAAGATGCTGGATTGGGTAATCGCGGATTATGCGGTGGAGAATCTCAACGGCATCTACGCGGGTGCGCATGCGCGCACCGATGATGTGCAGGTGGTGGAGAAATGGAATGGCGTGTCGTCGGACCTCGGCTGGATGTGGTTCGGACTCGGCTATCCGCTACCTGGGTATAGTTACTACGGATTCTTCTACGCGGCTGCATCGGCGTATCTGCCGCCAGAAGTGATCCACCGGATTGCGACGGACCGGTCGCAGGCCTACGTGCATCGGGAACAGAAGCGCACGCGCCACCGGTGGCGGTGAACACGCGGGGCACAGCAACAGCTTTGCCCTGCACGTTCTCGGCATGTGGCTCAACTTCGTGATCAGCGTCGGCGTCGTCGTTTTCTTCCTGACCCGCATGGCCGCCGCCCTCAAGGACC
>JAEUQE010001041.1 GCA_016789785.1 Bryobacterales bacterium | reverse complement strand
CAAGGACTACTTCGACGAGCTGCTCGAGCGAATCCGCGAGATCCGCGCCAGCGAGCGGCGCTTCTACCTCAAGATCACCGACATCTACGAGCAGTGCAGCATCGACTACGACAAGCACGCCGAGACGACGCAGACGTTCTTCAAGACCGTACAGAACAAGCTGCACTGGGCAGTCACGGGCAAGACCGCCGCCGAGCTGATTGCCGAGCGATCCGACGCCGAGAAGCCCTCGATGGGGCTCACCACGTGGAAGAACGCCCCCAGGGGCAAGATCCTGAAGGGCGATGTCAGCGTCGCGAAGAACTACCTGATCGAGCACGAGATCAAGGAGCTTGAGCGCATCGTGTCGATGTACCTCGACTACGCTGAGAATCAGGCCGCGCGGCAGATTCCGATGAAGATGGCCGATTGGGTCGCGAGACTCGACGCCTTCCTGCAGTTCAACGAGTACGAGGTCCTCGCGAACGCCGGCAAGGTCTCCGCCGAGGTGGCCAAGCGCCTCGCCGAGGAGCAGTACGACAGGTTCCGCGTGCGCCAGGACCGCGAGTTCGAGAGCGACTTCGAGGCCGAGGTGAAG
>JAEUQE010001040.1:266-579 GCA_016789785.1 Bryobacterales bacterium | reverse complement strand
CGGCGTCGAGGAAGTCGCCGGGCGGCTGCGTGCCGGCGATGACCAGATCGGCGGCGAGCAGCTCGCCGGCCTGGCGGTCGAGCACCAGCCGGATGCGGTCGGTGAAAAACCCGACGGCGGCGACCGCCGCGCAGGCGATCACCAGTGCCGCGACCAGCACGCGCAGTTCGCCGCCGCGCGCATCGCGCCAGGTCTGGCGCAGCGCCAGCGCCAGCAGCCGGCCGGCGCCGTTCACGACGGCGCCCCGACCACCAGCCGGCCGGCATCGAGCGTCAGCTGGCGGTTGCAGTGCGCGGCGAGGCCGGCATCGTGC
>JAEUQE010001040.1:0-256 GCA_016789785.1 Bryobacterales bacterium | reverse complement strand
GTTCGCGGGTCAGGTCGAACAACAGGACGACGACGGTCTCGCCGGTGCGCCGGTCGAGATTGCCGGTCGGTTCGTCGGCGAACAGGATCGCCGGTTGCGGCGCGAACGCGCGCGCCAGTGCCACGCGCTGCTGCTCGCCACCGGAAAGCTGCGCCGGGTAATGACGCGCGCGCGCCGCGAGACCGACGCGCGCCAGCGTTTCCTGCGCCAGTGCTGCGGCGTCGGCACGCCCGGCCAGTTCCAGCGGCAGCATGAC
>JAEUQE010000103.1:26498-28309 GCA_016789785.1 Bryobacterales bacterium | reverse complement strand
CTCTCAAGCGAGCTGCCCTCACGTTCGAGTCGCTGCACGTAAGCCGCCGCGGATTGCATCCCACGCATCCGGAGTTGCTTCCGAATCCGGCGCTGCCTTCGCCGTCTCATAGTGGCTGATCGGCATCCGATGGCGAGGCCAGTGGCCACGCCGAAATGCCGAATGAAACACGCGATCGAGAAGCTCGAACGCCCTCCGGTTCAGTCAGGCGAACCTCCTTGGTGCTTGCAGCCAGCAGGCCGTCGCTGTTCCGATGATACTGCAAGCTTGCCTGAGCACACTCGATCAGTCCTGCCGGAGAACAGTCACCGGATCCACTCGTGAGGCGCGGCGTGCCGGATAAAGCACCGCGAAGATCGTGATGCAGAGAATGCCGGCGGCAACGGCCACGAACGTCACCGGATCGAATGCCTCCACTTGGTAGAGCTGGCTCTTGATCCAATGCTGCGTCGCGACGGCGACGCAGACACCGATCACCAATCCGGCTACACCTGCCCGCACTCCCTGCCCCAGATACTGCGAGAGGATCTGCATTGGACGCGCACCCAGCGCCATGCGAACACCGATCTCGCGCAGACGCTCGGCGACAAGCTGCGCCGCGACACCATGCAGGCCGATCGCCGCAAGCAGCGCACCAAGCAATGCGAAGCCTGTGAGCAACTGCGCCGTGGTGCGGCGAATGCCGAGCGTGCCGTTCATCCGGTCCTCCATGCTGCGGACATCAAACACGGCGACACGTCCGTTCGTTTGACGCGCGACCTCCCGCAGCAGCGGACCAGCGTTCGTTGCTGAGCGCACAATCCCTGCCGCTGAGGAAAAGTAGGGAATCTGCGGAAGCGAGTAATAAACCGTGGGCCGCGAGTTCTCTTCAAGACTCGTGCCACGCACGGCAGGCACTACGCCAACCACGCGCGCCCAGCTTCGATACATGGAGATCTCCTGGCCGATGGGGTCTTGATTGGGGAAGAAGCGCTCCGCCATGCGCGAGTCGATCACGCACACGACGGGTGCGCCTTCCACATCGGAATCGGCGATCGCCCGGCCGCGCAGCACGGGAATGCGCAACGTATCGAAGTAGCCGCCGCTGACCAAATACGCTTCGCCGTGCCACTCCGGCTCGCCTTGCCGGTGTTCGCGATTGCGAATGCGGAATCCACTGGTGAGCCCGCCGCCACTGAAGGGCAGCGGATATGCCAGCGCCGCCGACTCTACACCAGGACCCGCGCGCAATGCTTGCTCATAGCGTGCCAGGAACGAGGGGTCGCCGTTCGGGCGCAGGAAGAACGCCGTCGATAGATTGCGAGTCTCGAAGCCCGGCTTGATGCTCTGCACCGTCCACATGCTGCGTAGCAGAAGGCCGCTCGCCACCAGCAGCACGAAGGCCGCCGCCACTTGCGCAACCGCGAATGCCGATTGAAAGCGATGCCTGCGTGCACGGGACATCGCCGCGATCTGGCTGTCGCGCGCAAGTTGCATCGCCGGCGCCAGGCCAAACACAAGTCCGCTGATCAACGCGAGCCCGAAGCCATATGCAAACAAGCGCCAGTCGACTTTCACGAGTTCCAGCACACCTCTTGCCGGCAACGTCAGCTTGGCAATCTGCGGAACCAGCAGCGTCGCAATCATGAGCCCGGCCGCCCCGCCGAGAGCCGCCAGAATCAGGCTCTCCGTCAGGAGTTGCCGCACGATCTGCGCGCGAGTTGCACCGATGGAGATGCGCACGGCGATCTCGCGCCGCCGCTGCGAAGTGCGAGAGAGCAGCAAGCCCGCAACGTTCGCACATCCAGTGATCAGCAACGTGATGGCCGCGG
>JAEUQE010000103.1:8342-26401 GCA_016789785.1 Bryobacterales bacterium | reverse complement strand
ACGCCGCCGCTGCGAAGTGCGAGAGAGCAGCAAGCCCGCAACGTTCGCACATCCAGTGATCAGCAACGTGATGGCCGCGGCCCACAGGATCCACAGCGACTCTTTCATGTCGCCTGCGACATGCGTGGAGAAAGGCTCCAAGTCGATCCCGTATTGAAGCTCCTTGAGCTCTTTTCCAGCGGGATCCGCGAGAAGGCCGGATAAGTAGCTGTTGACGCGGCCCATCGCCTGCTTCGCGCCGACACCATCCTTCAATCGCGCATAGAGCGTGAGGTTCATGTTGTAGCCGCGGCGCTGCATGCGGGCAGAGTTGATGGAGAGCAGAGACCAGGCCTGAGCATTGGCGGGCACCTGAAAATCAGCCGGGGCGACGCCGATGATGCGATGAGGCTTGCCGTCGAGATCGAGGACGCGGCCTAACACGTCCGGCGCGGAGCCGAACTGCTGCCGCCATAGCGCGTGCGAAATCACGAGCGTGGAATCATCGGCATCGGAAAAAAAGCGGCCGATCGCTGGCTGCAAGGCGAAGACGCGGAAGTACTCAGGAGTAACGGCACGGCCGAGCAGACGCACCGGTTCGCCGCCGAACATTGCGGTCCATGCGCGTCCCTCCATGGCACTCACCACTTCGAAGGTGTCCTTCATGCCCCGTAGTTCGCCATACTCTGTGCCCGATGCTTCGGCGCGCCGCATTTTGAGCTTGTCCAGATGAACCGTTGCCCACACGATGCGTTCGGCATTGGCGATCCCCAGTGGGCGAAGCAGCATGGTTTCAAGAACACTATAGAGCGCGGAATTCGCGCCAACAGCGAGAGCAACCGTGAGAACAGCAGTGGCCGTGACCAGCGGCTGCCGGGAGAGCAGACGAAGAGCGTAGCGGATCTCGTGCGTCATCTTTGGTAATACGAGACGGCGATAGGGAAAGTTTCACAGTTGTGGCAATCCTCTGCGTTAAAATTCAAAGCCATATGAACAAAGTGACCGGACACCTGGCGTGGGCGGGCGTGGCCATCCTGGGCGCGTACGCCCTGGCCGGGATCGCGCTCAATCGCGGCGAGCAGATCAACAGCATGTGGCTGGTGATCGCCTCGTCGTGCATCTATCTGATCGGATTTCGATTCTATGCGAAGTTCATCGCGGCGAAGGTGATGGCGCTGGACGATACACGCGCCACACCGGCCGAACGCCTGCGAAACGGCCACGACTTTGAGCCGACCAACAAGTGGATCGTGTTCGGGCATCACTTCGCGGCGATTGCGGGACCGGGTCCTCTGGTGGGGCCAACGCTGGCCGCGCAGTTCGGCTATCTCCCCGGGACACTCTGGATCATCGCGGGTGCGGTCCTCGGAGGCGCCGTTCAGGATTTCGTCATCCTGTTCTGCTCCATCCGGCGCGATGGAAAATCGCTTGGGCAGATGGCACGGGAAGAGATCGGACGGCTCGGTGGATTCACGGCGCTGTTGACGGTTCTGCTGATCATGATCATTCTTCTGGCGGTGGTGGCGTTGGTTGTGGTGAATGCATTGAAGGGTAGCCCATGGGGCACGTTCACCATCGCGGCCACCATGCCGATTGCCGTATTCATGGGCCTTTATCTGCGCTACTGGCGGCCGGGCAAAGTGCTGGAGGTCTCGGTGATCGGCTTCGTGCTGGTGCTGGCCAGCATCTTTGGCGGTGAGGCGGTGGCGCACTCGGCCACATGGGCTCCCTACTTCACACTCAGCGGAATCGCCCTGGCCTTCGCAGTGATCATCTACGGCTTCTTCGCCAGCGCACTTCCCGTGTGGCTGTTGCTGGCGCCTCGCGACTATCTCAGCACGTTCGTGAAGCTCGGCGTGGTGTTGCTGCTTGGAGTGGGCATTCTGTTCGTACGCCCCACTCTGGAATTGCCCGCGTTCACGCGCTTCGTCGACGGCACGGGACCCATCTTTGCCGGCAAGATCTTTCCGTTTTGCTTCATTACGATCGCATGCGGCGCGATCAGTGGCTTTCACTCGCTGATCTCCTCGGGCACAACGCCGAAAATGGTGGCCAAAGAGTGGCACGTGTGGCCGGTGGGCTATGGGTCGATGCTGCTCGAAAGCTTTGTTGCGATCATGGCGATCATCTCCGCAAGCGTGCTACAGCCCGGAGTGTTCTTCGCGGTGAACTCGCCGGCAGGCATCGTCGGCACGACTCCGGAAGCAGCCGCGGCAACCATCACAGCCTGGGGCTTTCCGGTCACCGCGGCGCAGATGGCCGAACTGGCCAAGAGCGTCGGCGAGGAAACGCTTTTCTATCGCACCGGCGGAGCACCGTCACTCGCATTGGGCATGGCACACATCTTCGCATCGAGCGGAGGCGGCCAGGCGTTGCTGAGCTTTTGGTATCACTTCGCCATCATGTTTGAAGCGTTGTTCATTCTCACCGTCATCGACGCGGGCACACGCGTGGGCCGCTTCATGCTGCAGGATCTGCTGGGCAACATTCACAAGAAGCTCGGCGAAACCAGTTGGATGCCGGGCGTGTATCTCTCAAGCGCGCTGATCGTCCTCGGATGGGGCTACTTTCTGGTTCAAGGTGTGCGCGATCCGCTCGGCGGCATCAATTCCCTGTGGCCTCTGTTCGGCATCGCGAACCAACTGCTGGCAGCGATTGCACTGTGCGTGGCAACCACCATCCTGATCAAGATGCATGGCCGCCGATACATGTGGATCACGTGCGTGCCGTTGGTCTGGCTGCTCACGGTGACCTACACTGCGGCGTGGCAGAAGATCTTCTCGCCCTTGCCGCGGATCGGCTTTCTGGCAGCCGCCGATCAGTTGAAAAGTGCGATCGCCAGTGGCAAGATCGCGGCGGCCAAACTGGCCGAGACGGAGACGCTGATCTTCAATAACCAGTTGGACGCGGTGGTGTGCGGGCTTTTCCTGATTCTGGTCACCACCATCATGATTGACTCCGTGGTCCTCTGGATCGGCCTTCTGCGCGGCTCGCGCGCTTCCACGACTACCGAAGTGCCGTTCGTGCTGTCGAGACTCCGGCCGGAGGAAGTGTGATGCGGCGATTCTTCAAGATTGTGATCGGATTACTCAGACAGTTGTCCGATGAGAGCGCCTATGAGCGTCATTTATTGGCCCATGGATTGCAGCATTCACCGCAGGAGTGGCGGCGGTTCAGCGACCACCATCTGAAAGCGAAGTACACGCGTGCCAAGTGCTGCTAAGCTATTCTCTGACAAGAAGATAGCGAAACGTGTACGTGCACGTTCAACGGATGCAATGGAACGCAAAAGCTATTGTATTCGTCTAGTAACTGTGTTAAGGTGCATTCATGACGGCAGGCTCCCCGGTGTGGTCCCGCCGTTTCTGGCAGCCAATGATTTCTCACCCACCGAGCCTATCAGCCCCTATGGACCAATCGACTCGGCGTGGTATCTCAGGAAGGAGACACCCTGTCTATGGAGATCACGCAAGAAGAATTGAAAGCGCAACTGATGCAATCCAATGAAGAGTTTCGCGACCTCGTACTCAAACATGATGAATACAAGAAGCGAGTGATCGAACTCGAAGCGATGGCGCATCCCTCGGAAGAGGAGATGCAGGAGGAAGCCCGATTGAAGAAGCTGAAGCTTCACATCAAGGACCAGATGGCGGAGATCATCAATCGCCACACGGTTCAGACAGTTTCCTGATTGCATTAGAAGCGCGAGCAATCTCGGTGAAAGCCCGGTCCAGTGATGCTGGATCGGGCTTTTTGGTTTCTGGGGCGCCGGATCGGGCAGGTTGGCGCTAGACTGTCAGGGTGATCAGCCGCAGGACACTGCTGGGATGCCTTGTACCTCCATTGAGCCAGGCGGCAGGCTCATTTCGGCCACTCTTCCAGGGCGGACCGTCGGTGCATCTCGGCGCTCCCGACGCCGCAGGCGAGCAACTCTCCATTGTCGATTCTGTAACGGGTGATTTGGCGCTACGGCATCTGCCGAGTGGTGAGATCACACGGATCACGGAAAACAAGGCCCGCGGCGAGTTCGCCTATTTTTCGACCTTTGCACGCAGCGGGCGGCAGATCGCCTATGCATGGTTCAATGAGGCGCGCTTTTATGAACTGCGCGTCGCCGACATCGCGGCCCGCACTTCGCGTGTGGTGCATCGCAATGAAGAACGAAGATTCGTACAACCATGCGCGTGGATGCCAGGCGACCGCGAGATCCTCACACTCTTCTTTCGCAACGACAACGTCAGCCAGATTGCGCTTGTGAATGCCGCATCGGGTGCGGTGCGGGTGCTGAAGTCGCTCGATTGGGTGTATCCGAACCGGATGGACTGTTCGCCGGATGGCAAGTGGATCGTGTACGACGATCTTGCGAAGGAAGGCACGCCGCAACGGGATCTCTATCTGCTTTCGGCTGACGGAACCTCGCTGCGCAAACTCGTCGAGCATGATGCGCACGACGTCTTTCCGCTGTTTGCGCCCGATGGCCAGAGCGTGTTGTTCCTCAGCGACCGTGAGGGCACCATGGGGCTGTGGCGCCAACCGTTGAATGGCGGGACAGCGAAGCGCGTGGCAGCGAACCTGGGCCGTGCGCTCGCAATGGGAATTTCAAAAAACGGCAACTACTTCTTCGCGCGGCGAACAGGATCGGCGGAGATCTGGGTGGGACCGCCTGATGCGCCGCGCCCGCTGCTGGCCCGGAGTCCGGAAGATGCGGCGCAGCCGGCTTGGTCCGCCGACGGCAAGCAGATCGCATTCCTTGCGAAAGCAGGCCAGGAGAACTTCGGACAGGATGCGCGCGTGATCGTGCTCGCCAATGTCGAAACGGGTGCGCACCGTGTGCTATCGCCGCGGCTGGTGCACATGGATCGTGTGACGTGGCATCCCGCGGGGACATCGCTGCTGGTGAGTGGCGGCGACCCGCACGGTCAACGCGGGCTGTACAGTGTAGATATACAGAACGCGGAGACAAGGCCTCTGGTACGGGAGCGGGCCGCTGCATACCAGGGCTTTGCAGGTGTCTACTCGAAAGACGCAAGCGCAGTCTGTTTCGTCCGGGGCCTGGAGTTGCGCACCAAGGAGGAGGTTCTCTATCGAGGGCTCGGCGATCTCCGGCACATCGCGATTTCTCACGATGGGAACTGGCTTGCGTTTTGCGAGCAGGCAGAGGCCACCACGCTAGTAAAGGTGATTCGGACCACAAGTGGAGAAGCGCGGCAAGTAGCATCGGTGAGGCAGAGCGAAGTGAGCGGTCTCGATTGGATGGCGGACTCCACCGCGCTGATTGCTTCGGTCCCGAGCGACCCACCGTCGGTGTGGCGGATTCCGGTGCGGGACGGCAAGCCCGAGCGTCTGGCGTGGAACTTGAATCAGCGCGGTCCGGTTCGTTGGCATCCAAATGGCAAGTGGATCGCCTACAGCACAGGCCAGGCGCGCACGGAAGTGTGCGTGTTGGAAAAGGCCGCCGTCTGAATCGGCCGCTCAGTTCCCGAGATCAGCGATCACCTTCCACGAACCATCCTTTTGCTTTTTCCAGACAGTGAGATACTTGCCTGGGTTCGACACCGGCTTGCCGTCCTTGTCCTTCGTCCGGAACTCCGCTTCACCAATGGTCATGCCGAGATCTCCGCTACCCGAGGCCTCCGCGATCACGGGCTTCCAGTCGATGACAAGGTTCGGATCGGTGAACCATGTTGCGTAATATGCGCGCAGATTCTCCTTGCCGCGGATCATCTTCTTGCCCGGAGGAAAGCCCGTAGCGTCGTCGGCGAAGTACGACATCCAGCCGTCGAGACGCTTCTCTTTGGTCGCGGCGCAGAAGTCGAGATCCGCCTGCATGATCGCCTTCTTCGCAGCCTCCAGTTTCTTCGGAGACGCGGCTTTCGCACCTCCCGCGGCCAGCATCATTATCGCGATCGCCCGTCGGGTCATACGCAACAGAGTAGCGCCTGGCGCGCCCGATTGCGAGGGCGTCAATACATTGCTTTCGTAACGGTTCCGGATTTACCGAGCGGATCGAGAAAAGCCTTGGCCCCATCAGACATCAGCTTGTACTCCGCGGGAGCCTGGAAGAACTGATATCCCTGTTCCAGGAACTTGGGAATATTCGCGGAGTTCGCACAGGGCCTGCCCGCGAACTTGCCGTTTGCCTTGGCCGCGGCCACTACTCGATCGAGCGCCTTCTGCAACGCAGGCTCATTCTGCGCGCCGCGAAAGCCCATGGAGAACGAGAGGTCGCTGGTGCCGATGAACAACACGTCAATCCCCGGCGTAGCGGCGATCTCATCAATCTTCTCAACGGCGCGAGCCTCCTCAATCATCGCGATGGTGAGCACGTTGCGATCGGCAAAGTCCGCATACACTTCTTCGGTGTTCCAGCGGAAGCTTGCCAGTCCCGCGCCGTGCCCGCGATTGCCTACTGGCGGATACTTCGTTGCGTTTGCCGCCGTGACCGCTAGTTCGGGCGTGCTGCAGAAGGGGAAGATCACACCAAGCACGCCCATATCGAGCACGCGCTTCGCGGTCCATGTCTCCACCACCGGCACACGCGCGAAAGGGACCGCTTGCAAGCCGCGCGTCGCAAGCACGATGTTGCGCAGCGTCTCCAGCGTGACCGGCGAATGCTCCATCTCGATCCACAGAAAATCGAAGCCAAGCTGTGCGGCCTGAGCGGCGAGTTCCACGCTGGATGTCGTGATGGTCGCGCCAACCACCGGCTTCCCTTCCAGCAGCGCCACGCGTACGGGGTTCTCCCATGATTTCGGAATCATACGGTGACCATCATCTCACTACCATCAGCCACACTTCCGAGATCTGCGTGCCGCGCCCATTGCCTGGGGCACCTTGAGGCTTCTCCCATTCCAGAGTCAGCACGCCGTCAGAGGTTGCATCGCGCGGCACGTCGAACTCCAGCGGCTTCACCGGGCGCTGGCGCGGCACGAATCCGTGGATCTCATGCTTCCCATCCGCAGTGAGCTTGATGGGATGCGGCGAAGCCTCTCCGGCATAAGTGACTCGCAACCGGTAACGCGCGTTGCGGTCGAGATGCCGGTACTCCAGTTTGACCTTTGCATCGTTCATGGCTTCGGCGTGCCGCAGCCACGACGTACGCCAGGGCGCGATGTGCGCATCGGGATTGATGGCAAAGCCCACCAGCGGACCCACCAGCCGCGCAGGGTCCTTCTCATAAGGTGTGAGCTGCGAGAGATGAGGCTGCATGGAGGGATTGCCGAGATCGTCATAGAAGCCGCCGGGCCCTGGGTTGGTCCAGTTCAGAATCTCATCGATGGCCTTGCGGCGATCGGCCTCGCTCATCTTGCGGATTTCGGAAATGCGGCCCCTGAGCCATGCAGCGTTAGTCAACGGAGTATCGATGGCATCAAGGTTCGCCCCGCGTCCCACGGCGATCGCTTGATACTTCGTAACGCTGAGTTGCATGCGGATGCTCTGGAACAGAGCCTCAGCAAGTTCGAAGACGCGAGCCCGCACAGATGCGGCAGGTTCGTGACGCGCAGCTTCTTGAAGAATGCGCTCCGCATCGTCGATGGAGCCGCGCCGCAACGCTTCCATCGCTCGATCCTCAGCGGCCGTCTCATGCAGTAACCGGCGGCGAACGTAGGCATCATAGTAGGCGCGATAGAGCGCCTGTTGAAACCGCCAGTTCGCGCGATCGAAAGGTGTGGCGGCATGCTCCATCGCCTGGAACTGCTGCAGCGTCACATCCACGCCAGAGTTCGCAAGCAGAGGCCCGCGCCAGTTCCGCTCAAGCGCCATCAGCCCTTGCGCGAACCCTTCCGCAAGTTGCGGACTGACGAAGTATTGCGCGTATTCACGCAACACTTGAGCCAGATCAGCATCGGGATTCCAGCCGAGTGCGCTCCAGACGAACTTGTTCACATCATCGTTGCAGCCTTCCGAATAGGTAAGGAAGCCGTTGGTGAGCGGCTGCGTCGCGCGGAAGATGAACGCCTGGTCCACCGGACGCGGATTGATCGGCTCGCGGCCGAGAGTCAACGCATACGCCAGATCCCAATTGGGAACGCCATACTGCGCGCGCATGCTGTGGGTGATGTCGGGGTAGTGGCGAATGGGATACCTCGCCGGAATCGCATCGCGCAGTTCGGCAAGGCTCACACGCACTTGCGGGCCGAAGACGATCCCCGCCAGCCATGCCGGCTCTCTACGAACGATTTCGTAGAACTCGTTGAGCCATTCGGTGGAGAAGCCCTGTGGCGCGACCCACATCTGCGCCTTCGGATGAAACTTGCGCAGATTCGCGGTTTGCTTCTCCAGTAGCGCCATCAGATACTTGGGCTGCGTATGGCCGGGATCACCGCCTGGCACGAAGACATGATCAATGCGCGGCAGCTTGCGAAACACATCGGCCCACTCCTTCAGTGCAAACTCGACCGTGGCGGGATCGGAGTAGTCTTTGTCGAGCGCCGGATACCAGATCCACACGTCCATGCCGTAGTCATCGATGATCTTCGACATGCCGGCCATGGTGTCGATCGGGGAGAGCGGGAAGTGCGGACTGTCGGCATCGTCGTCCGAGCGCGGAGGAATCAGTTCGATGGCGTTCGCGCCCCAGATGGCGAGGTCGCGAATGTACTGGTCCCACACCGCGAGTGACCAGCCATCGTAGGAGTTGGTTTTGGGGCGGTAGCCCATTTGATGCCCGCGCAAACCGTACTTCGGCGCGGTGTTGATGTTGATCCCATCGGCAACGGTGATCTGCCCTTTGCTCATCTTCATGAGCCGGAGCAGATGGCCTACCCCGAACAATACTCCTCGCGCGTCGTTGCCTTCCACAAGCACTTCGTTTGGTGAGGTGCGCAGACGATAGCCTTCGGCCAAGCGCCCTGCAGCCGCGCGAGCAACGCGAATCACCGGCTTTCCGCCATCGGGTGCGCCGGCCGCGAGCCGGATCTGCGTGCGTTTTTCGATCTCTTCGGTGAGAATTTGAAGAGCCTTCTGCTCGAGCTTCGAGCCGCCCGGAGCCTCGCTGATGCGGGCCTCGCGAAGGTCGATGTCAGCAGCGAGAAGACACGGAACAATGAAGTAGGCGGTCGCCTTGAAGAGAAGCATCGACTTCTATATACTTCACTCAGTTTGTGAACCGCAACGTTTGCTGGGGGCAACCAGTTCTGACCCAGGCCCCCTGAGAACCCGGACCGCTCATCCGCGCGGGCCGCGAGTATCCAACTTACGGGCAGCACCGGAATCCCGTTGTCAGGACAGCGCTCACGGCAATACCGTATGACATCACGGCAATGCCGTATCGCAATCGGCAGCTAACTCTGCTATCCTCATCCCCATTCCGACTCTTTCGTGGAGGGTTCCAAGTGAGAACTTTTCTGGGGATTTTTGCGTTTTGCGTTTCATTCTCGCCTTGGGTATCGGCACAGTCCGACCGGGGCATTATCAACGGAATGGTGACTGACTCGACCGGCGCCGCAGTGCCGGAGGCCCGAGTCACCGCAACCAACATCGCGACAAACGTTTCGTTCGCCACCACAACCACCAGCACCGGCGATTTCACCATTCCCGCGCTTTCCGTGGGCACTTATCAACTTCGCATCGAACGGCCAGGCTTCAAGTCGGCGATCCGCAACGAAGTCGTCATTACGGCGGGCGGCACGGTGACCGTGAATGCGCAACTCGAGATCGGAGCGGTGACGGAGTCCGTGCAAGTGGCCGCATCGCTCGATCTCCTGCAGACGTCTACCGCAAAGGTCTCCACTGCGGTGACCAACAGGATGGTCGATGAACTGCCGCTTGTCGTGGGTGGAGCGATGCGAGGCATCTTCGATCTCGCGCTCATCACGCCCGAAGCGAATCAACCGAATGACGAAGGCTTCAATGTTGGCGGAGGGCAAGGCGGCGCGTACGGCGCAACGCTGGATGGCATTTCCGTATTGACGGGCCGGTTCAACTCGGTGCAATGGACCAACGTCAACACGCCGTCGGTGGATGCGATCACCGAGTTCGCAGTGGAGACCAACGGCTTCAAGGCGGAGTACGGCCGCGCACAAGGCGGAATGATGACGTTCAGTTCGAAGTCGGGGACGAACGACCTCCACGGCACGCTCTACGAATTCCTGCGCAACGACGCACTCGATTCACGGCGATTCTTCGAAGACCGCAAAGGCAAATACAAACAGCACGATTTCGGATGGAGCGTCGGCGGCCCGGTGTTGATTCCGAAGCTGTACAACGGCAGGAACCGCACCTTCTTCTTTGGAGCGGGCGAGTGGTTCCGCAATCGCATCGGCGCGGGCAGCGGACGCTTCAGCATTCCAACTCCGGAGATGTTCAACGGCGACTTCACCAACTGGGTGGACGCCAACAACCGGCAGCTTCCCATCTACGATCCTTCCACGACGCGAGCGAATCCCGCGGGATCGGGTTTCGTGAGAACGCCATTTGCGGGCAATCTGATTCCTCAAAGCCGGTTTGCAGGCATCTCGCGCAACTACGCCAATCTCGTGAAAGACTTTCTCAAGCCGAACAACGGCGCGGCTCCAGGCACCAGCGACTACGTGCGCAACAACTACATCAACAACGTGGGCACGGCACTCGACCCGTGGACGAAGTACAGCGTCAAGATCGATCACAATATCGGGCAGAATGATCGCGCGAGTTTCCTCTACAACTACGCATTGCACGATCGCGTTCCAGGACCCGAAGGGTTTCCCGGCCTGCCTGGTCCGCTGAATGAGAACCGCGTGGACAGGCAGAAGAGCGATGTGTATCGCGGCACCTACGACAAAGTGATTACACCGACGATCGTGAACCACATGTTCGGCGGGCTGAACCTGATGCGCGACGTGCACTTCGCATCCACACTCGACGGAGGATGGGAGCAGAAAGGGATCTGTTTGAAAGGCGCCTGGGACTGCAATCGAAACCTGCTGATCGCGGAGTTTTCCGATTACAATACGTGGGTCGCACGCGCCTACGACGGCTCCGAGAACTTTGTGTTCTCGTTCGGCGACGACGTCACCATCACGAAGGGCAAGCACACCTTTAAGGCAGGCTATCTGTGGGAGCGCATCCACTACAACGGTTTCGGCCAGCAGACCATCGGCGGTCTGGTGCGCGGTGACCGCCGCTCAACAAGCGTGCCGAATGATAACAACCTCAATACCGGCGGAGGCAATGGATTTGCGTCCTTCCTGTTGGGCCAAGGCTACACGGGCGGTACGGAGAATGACCGTTTCGTGGGTCAACAGTGGCGCAGTCACGCGTTCTATATCCAGGACGATTTCAAGCTGACTCCGAAGCTGACGTTGAACTTCGGTGTGCGTTACGAGTTCACGCTGCCTCCACTCGAGCAAACCGACAAGTGGAGCGATCTTGATCCGCTGCTGCCAAACGCCCGCGCCGAAGGGCGTCCCGGGGCGCTGCGCTTCGCGGGCTTCGGTCCCGGACGTGAGAACCGGCGGGCTCTCGCCGATGGCTGGTTTGGAGGAATCGGACCTCGCTTCGGCCTCGCCTATGCGCTCGATTCGAAGACGGTGATTCGGGCCAGTGCGGGGCGAACATTCGGTGTCGCGAAGACAATCACCGGCAGTGCGCACTTTGAAGGATCCACACTGGTGTTCTCGGCGTCGAGTCTCGATAACGGCGTCACGCCGATCTTCCTCTATGATCAGGGTCTGCCGCCATACACCAAGCCACCCGTGATCGATCCCACTTTCTCAAACGGTGCGAGCCCCGCCTTCTGGGACGGCGAGGCGGTACGGCTGCCGGAGAACTATCAGTGGACACTCTCGGTTCAACGCCAGTTGAGCAACTCGCTGGTGCTTGAAACCAACTACAACGCCACCATCGGTGCGTTTCTGGTGGCTGGCTTGAAGCGCTACAACCAGCTTCCGTTCAGCGCACTGGAACGGTATGGGCGCAACCTGCTCGCGTCGAGCATTGATTCGCCGGCCGCGCAGGCAGCGGGATTGCGGCGGCCTTATCAGGACATCAACTGCCAGTTCAGCGCGACGTGCGCCTCCGTCAGCGTGGCCCAGGCGTTGCGGCCATTCCCGCAATTCCGCGATATCAACACGGCCGCGGGCGCGGGAGACAAGAGCGGCCATTCGAGTTATCACTCGTGGGTGATCAAGCTCGACAAGCGCTATTCGAGCGGAATCACCATGCAGGGCTCCTATGTGTTCTCGAAGCTGATCACGGATGCGGATGGCTACAACCCCGACAATGGCACGCTCGACCACTACAACCGCCGGCTGGAGAAATCGATCGGCGAATTTGACCTGACGCACAACATCAAGATGACCTACATCTGGGAGTTGCCGTTCGGCAAGGGGAAGCAGTGGCTGACACGCGGCCCAGCGTCCTGGGTGTTAGGCAACTGGCGGCTGGCAGGAAGCCACTTCTATGCAAGCGGCTATCCGCTGGGACTCGGCAACAGCGCGGCTCTCGGAGGAATTCTCTTCAATGGGCGAAGCGCGGCGACGGTGACTACACATGAGGGCTGGATCGCGGACACCAAGAACCCGGACTGGAAGGGCGCCGACCGGTTCTTTCAACCGGCGGCCTTTTTCGGACCCCAGCCAATCGATCGCGCGGGCAACATGACACGGCATAACCCGAAGGCGAGACAGCGCTGGAATCTGAACGAGAACTATTCGCTTGCGAAGTCGTTCCCCATCCGCGAGGGAATCCGCCTGGATTTCCGCTGGGAGATGTTCAACATGTTTAACCGGTTCCGGCCGGGAACGGGCAGCACGAATGTCCAGGACCCGAATTTCGGCCGCGTGCAAGGGCAGTTGAACGAGCCTCGGCGTATGCAGTTGGGCTTGAAACTGTACTTCTGATAGAATCCGTCGCCAGCATGCAGCGACGGGATCTTGCAAAGAACTTCGCGGTTGCCGCTCTCGCGAGCACAGCGGCAGCCGCGCAATCAAAACGCACAACACGGAAGAACACGCTGATGCACGTTGGCGGTGACTACCACAGCGTCGCCGGCGATCACATCACGTCAAAACAGAATCTCGAATACAACCTTCGTCACGGCGTCACTCATCTCACGGCGCAGATGCGGCGGCGTCCCGAGGGATGGGATGCGGATGAGTTGCATCGCATGCGGGAAAATTGTGACCGCATGGGCGTGCAACTCGAGGCGCTTCGCATGGACGCCGAGTACATCACGATGCGTCCAGGCCCTGACCGTGATCGCGAGATCGAGATCATTGCAGGCAATGTAGAAAAGGCATCGAAGATCGGCGTGAAGGTGATCACCTATCACTGGACCGTGATCCCCATCCGGAGGAATCAGAAGACAACGGGGCGCGGCAACGTGGTGTACAACGGGTTCCGTCTGGAGGAGAACTGGAAGGATCTGCCAACCGGCAAGTCAGGGCGTGTGACCCACGATGATTACTGGGAGCGAATCACGTTCTTCCTCCGCAAGATTGTGCCGGTAGCCGCGCAGCATAAGGTCAAGCTTGCGTGCCACCCCTACGACCCGCCAGGGTTGCCATTCGGTTATCAGGGCGCGGACAACTGGGATTCGCCCTCGATCCTCGATGCGATCAAGCGATACGAGGCGGTAGTGGAGAGCCCATACAACGGCTTTCAGCTTTGCCTGGGAACTGTGGCGGAAGGGACGAAGGATCCGGCCCGAGACGTGCCGCCGATTGTCGAGTATCTCGGGCAGCGCGGCAAGATCTATCAGATCCACATGCGCAACATCCGCGGGCGGCTGAATCAATTCGAGGAAGTGTTTCCCGACGAAGGCGAGATGGACTTCTTCGAGATCATGCGCATTCTTCGCGACACGCAGTTCGCGGGCTCGATCTGCCCCGATCACATGCCGCACCACTCCGATGATCCAAAGGGGTTGCAGGCATTCGCATTCGGCTACGGTTATCTGCGCGCCCTCATCCAGGCAGTAAACACAGAAGTGCGGACGTAGAGCGGAGACGAAGCGGCGCTCCAATTGAGGTAGCGAAGAGCTACACAGCCTCCAAGCTGTAGACTTTCTCAACAATTCCAGACGAGCGCAACGCCGTCTCTCGGTCTTTCACAGTTTTTCCTTTCAATTTGTTCCGACTTCGGTTACCATTCGAGCAAACCGAGGAGGCAGCCGTGGGTGAGCAGTATATCCTCGAGCAGGGCGGTGGTGCGGAAGGGCGCAACTTCGTCCGGGCTCTACTCGCAGATCTGGTGACATTGGAACGGATGCTGGATTCATCCGCATTCGACTCCACAACAAGAATCGGCGCGGAACAGGAGATGTTCCTGATCGACCGCGACCACCGGCCGGCGCCAGTTGCGTGTGAGGTTCTCCGCAACGCCGCTGATCCACGGCTCACCACCGAGATGAGCCGCTTCAATCTCGAGGCAAATCTCACTCCCCGCCTCTTCGGCGGCCATGCGTTCCGCGAGTTGGAGGCAGAGATCCACGAAGTGGTTTCGATCACCCGTGCGGCGGCGCGACCCTCCGGCGCCGATGTGGTGCTTGCGGGCATTCTGCCGACCATCCGGCTCTCCGATCTGACGTTGGAGAACCTCACGCCGAAGCCCCGTTACGCGGAGTTGAACCGCACGGTGCTCGCGCTGCGCAACGGCCGGATGCAGGTTCACATCAAAGGGCTGGATGAGTTATTCGTCATGCACGACAACGTCATGATGGAAGCTTGCTGCACCAGTTTCCAACTTCATCTGCAGGTCGCTCCGAAAGAGTTCGCCCGGCTCTACAACTGGGCACAGGTGCTCACCGCTCCGCTGGTCGCGGTGGCTGCGAACTCGCCAGTCTTGCTTGGTCACCGGTTGTGGAAGGAGACGCGGATCGCGCTGTTCCAGCACTCCGTGGATGAACGCTCGGCCGTGCGGCAGCGCAGAGAGCATCCGTCCCGAGTCTGCTTCGGTGACAACTGGCTCAATCAATCGGTGCTGGAAGTTTTGCGGGAAGATGTGGCACGCTTCCGCGTGATCTTCACGCGGCACATTGAAGAAACATCCATCGACCAGTGGGAGCGCGGCGAAGTGCCGGAACTGGCGGCGTTGAAATTGCACAACGGCACGGTGTGGCGATGGAACCGGCCTTGCTATGGAGTGTGGAACGGAATGCCACACCTGCGGATCGAGCTTCGCGCGCTGCCTGCAGGGCCGTCCATTGCGGATGAAGTCGCGAACGCCGCGTTCGTGCTTGGCATTCTGCGAGCGCATGCCGAGGGCCGGGATTGCCCGCGCCGCGAGTTCCGTTTTGATGATGTGAAGGAGAACTTCCACGCTGCGGCGAGGCATGGATTGAACGCACAACTGGCGTGGGCAAACGGAACGCAGATGCCCGTGACAGCGCTCATTCGCGAGGTCCTGCTTCCGCTTGCGGACGAGGGGCTTCGGGCGTCGGGAGTGCCGGTGGAGGACCGCGATCGCATGCTCGGCCTGATCCGTGAGCGTGTGGATCGCAGCCAGAGCGGCGCATCCTGGATGCTGCGTTCCCTTGATGCGATGCCGGACTGGGCGACCCGTGAACAGAAGATGTCTTCGTTGACTGCGGCGATGGCACAGAATCAACACAGCAACCGGCCGGTTCATGAATGGCCACCGGCGCAGATTCGTGTACAGACGTTCCGCAACGCCACGGTGACCGACATCATGACCACGGATCTGTTCACCGTTGGCCCGGACGATCTCATCGATCTCGCGGCGAACCTGATGGAATGGCGTCACGTGCGCCACGTTCCGGTGGAAGACGGGACTGGCCGCCTGCTGGGTATCGTGTCACATCGTGATTTGCTGCAGTGCCTGGCGCATCGAAGCCGGATGCCTCACGCAGGGCCTGCGACGGTAGCTTCCATCATGACGGCGAACCCACTCACGACACGAGCGGATACGCCTGCTGTAGATGCGATGCGGAGGATGATGTCGCACAACGTGGGTTGTCTGCCCGTGGTTAGCGATGCAGGAGAACTGATCGGTATCGTGACGGAGTCGGACTTCTTGCGGCTGGCGGAGGATGCATTGAGCGCATCGGCGTAAGCCCCACACTCCGCCCGTTGGCACCGGCGATCGAGTCGCATAGAATACGAGCCATGATCCGCACTCTTTCGCTCCTCTTCGTTACTCTTTCATTGTTGCCGGCACAATCAAAGGTCGGCGTGCGCATCCTCATGGGACTCACGGATCGTGAGTCAGCGAGTTGGGATGGCAGCGTCACCGCGCGAGGCGCACGCGTCACCTCGATCGAACCATGGCGATTCGAGGCGGATGACGCGATACTCGATGGAAACGCCTGGCGAGTCTCGACCCGCGCACCACGTCTGTTCGGCGCGGCGCAGCAGGCGAACCGCAACCTCGTGGCGAATGGCGTAGTGGTGTGGATGGATCAGGATGCCGGTTCCGTGGAACTGGAAGTAAAGACCACTCAAGGCCCGTTCAGCATACGGCTGGATGAGATCCCTTATGGCAAGTCAGCGAAGTTGCTCAATAACCGAGTGATGGTGGATCGTGTGCCGCCGTACACGCGGCTCACGGACTCGGCGGAAGAACAGGACTACCCCGCAACGGCCGTGGCCAAGGATGGCACACTGTGGCTCGCGTACCTGGAATCGAAGCATCATCCCGATCATCACAAACTGCGCGCGAACCTGCAGGAAGCGCCTGCAAACTTCGATGCGTATCGCACACCCGCGCCTGGTGATCAGATTCTGTTGCGGAAGTTCAGCAACGGTCAGTGGAGCGACGCGATTGCAATCTCCGCCCCGGGTGGCGACCTGTACCGGCCCGCGGTGGCAGTGGATGGAAACAGAACGGTGTGGGTGTTCTGGCCGGCGGGGGAGAAGGGGGAATTCGATCTATGGGCGAAGCCTGTGACGAACGCGCAGCCGGGTACGGCAATTCGGCTTACCAATACCGCAGGCGCGGATGTCTTCCCCGTCGCCACAACCGACTCGCAAGGCAAGGTATGGGTCGCATGGCAGGCATGGCGCAACGGCAAAGCAACCGTCGTTGCGGCGGTGCAAAGCGGCAATCGTTTCGGCGCGCCTGCAACGGTGTCGTCCAGCACGGGCAATGAATGGAATCCCGCAATCGCCGCGGATGGCAGTGGACGCGTGACGGTCGCTTACGACAGCTATCGCAATGGCAATTACGACGTATTCGCGCGCACGGCGGTCAACGGCACGTGGCAGAAGGAGTTCGTGGTGGCGGGCGAGGCTACTTACAATGCGTATCCTTCGGCGGCCTACGATCCGCAGGGACGCTTGTGGGTCGCCTATGAAGAGGGATCGGAAGGTTGGGGCAAGGACTTCGGCGCGCATGACACTACAGGCATCGCGCTATACCAGGGGCGCGCCGTTCGCATTCGCGGATTCGAGAGGGACGGCCGCGCGGTTGCGTTGATTCAGTCGCCGGATCATGTGTTGCCTGGTGCGGCCAGCCTACGCGTGGACGACGACAACCGCCAGACCAAGGCGCCGACGCTGAAGCCGGATCCGAATCGAGCGAAGGATCGTCCCGCGGCGCGGGCATCACAGAACTACGCGGGACCCAAAAACACGGCGCCTCGTCTGCTCGCCGACGCATCGGGGCGGATCTGGCTTGCGGTGCGCAGTCCGCACCCGGTGTGGTGGAACCCGATCGGCACGGTGTGGTCGGAGTATGTCGTTTCCTACGATGGCAATGAGTGGACGGGCCCGGTTTTCCTTGCGCACTCCGACAACCTGCTCGACAACCGGCCTGCGCTCGCGTCACTTGCCGGAGGGCAGTTGATGGTGATCGGGTCATCGGATCACCGGAGGCAGTTCCAGCAGATCCGTCCTCGTGCCCGGCAGGCAGGTCCGGTGGAAGATCCGTACCACAACGATCTGTACGTGAACACTCTCACCTTGAAGCCCGCACCGAAACCGGTGGCAGTTAGCGCCGCGCCCACTCCGCTGCTGGCTGCAATGGATCCTCTCGACAAAGAGGAAGCCGCGACGGTGCAAACGATGCGTGCATTTCGCATGAAGACGAAGACCGGCGAGTTGCGGCTGATGCGGGGCGAGTTCCACCGTCACAGCGAGATCTCGGGCGATGGCGGCACCGATGGCACGATCATCGATCAGTACCGCTACATGCTCGACCCG
>JAEUQE010000103.1:7357-8243 GCA_016789785.1 Bryobacterales bacterium | reverse complement strand
CACCGTCACAGCGAGATCTCGGGCGATGGCGGCACCGATGGCACGATCATCGATCAGTACCGCTACATGCTCGACCCTGGGTACATGGACTGGGTAGGCTGCTGCGATCACGACAACGGCGGCGGACGCGAGTATTCATGGTGGATCTCGCAAAAGCTCACCGACATCTTCCATTCCGCCGGCAAGTTCGTACCGATGTTCAGCTATGAACGAAGCGTGCAGTATCCCGAAGGACATCGCAATGTCGTCTTCGCGGAGCGCGGAATCCGCACGCTGCCCCGGCTTCCCATCACGAGCGCGGACAAGACGATGAAAGCTCCGGACACACAGATGCTCTACCGCTATCTGCGCCAGTTCAACGGCATTGTCGCGATGCATACCAGCGGTACGAACATGGGCACCGATTGGCGCGACAACGATCCGCTGGCCGAACCCGTTGTGGAGATCTATCAGGGGGATCGCCAGAACTACGAAATGCCTGGCGCCCCGCGCACGAATTCCGAGGAGGACTCGATTGGCGGATGGCGTCCGAAAGGCTTCGTGAATCTCGCGCTCGAGATGGGTTACAAAATGGCATTCCAAGCCAGTTCCGATCACATCTCCACACACCAGAGCTACTGCAACCTGCTGGTGAAGGACTTCACCCGGCAATCCGTAATGGAGGCGTTTCAGAAACGTCACGTCTACGGTGCGACCGACAACATCCTCGCGGAGTTCCGTTGCGGCGACCACATCATGGGCGACGCGTTCGCGCTGGACAAAGCACCAGAGTTTCAAGTGAAGCTGACCGGAAGCGCGCCCTTCACGAAAGTGGTGATCGTGAAAGACAACCGGTACGTGTACTCTGCGCAACCCGGCGCCAAGGTGGTGAACTTCACCTGGCGAG
>JAEUQE010000103.1:0-7350 GCA_016789785.1 Bryobacterales bacterium | reverse complement strand
CGAAAGTGGTGATCGTGAAAGACAACCGGTACGTGTACTCTGCGCAACCCGGCGCCAAGGTGGTGAACTTCACCTGGCGAGACGCGGAATCGGTGCCAGGGAAGACGTCGTACTACTATGTGCGCGGTGAGCAGCAGGACGGCGAAGTAGTTTGGGTCAGCCCGATGTGGGTAGAGCGGAAGTAGCCTACGAGGGCTTCCCGGCCAGCTCGATCAACACGGGTTCTGGCGGCTCGCTCAATGCGGCGTCCTCCGCGGGCCGTGGCTTCTCGACGGCCGGATCTTTGGCAGGAGCCTTTGACGGTGCATGATACCCAAGCAGGCGGCTGAGTGCGCCCTGAAGATCGTGCAGGGCCACAGGTTTGCTCACATAGTCATCCATGCCCGACGCGATACAGCGCTCGCGGTCGCCCACCATCGCGTTGGCGGTAAGCGCACAGATTGGGATACGGCGCTTGCCATCCTCGCGCTTGCGGATCTCGGCGGTAGCCTCGAATCCATCCATTTCCGGCATCTGGCAGTCCATCAGAATCATCGCATAGGACTTGCGCTCGATCGCTTCGATAGCCTCGCGGCCATTGTTCACAACGTCGACGCGGAGCCCGAGTTTCTGCAGCAAGCGAACGGCGATGCGCTGGTTGATGGCGTTGTCTTCCGCCAGCAGAACCAGTGGCCCGGCCTCCGGATCGGACTGGGGCGATTTCGCTGCTGTCGAGGCGTCCTGGGCGGCAGGCTTGATCGATTCGAGCATCATCTCGTAGAGTTGTTGAATCCGAATCGGCTTCGAGACCAGGCCGCGGAACCCCGACTCCACCAGCCGCGAGACATCCTGCCGGTATCCCTGGCTGGTCAGTGCGATCAAAGCAAGATCCTTCCACTGCCCGGACTGCTGGAGGGATCGCGCAAACTGCTCCGCCTGTCCCGGAACATGATCCACGTCGAGAAGAACGATGCGGAAGCGGGGACCATCGGACTTCGGCCGCTGAATCATCTCGCGCACCAGCAACAGATCATCCACCAAGGTAGGCTGGCAATTCCAGCCGCTGAGCAGTTTCACGAGCGACTCGGAGGCAGTGCCGCGCGCCGCAACGAGCGCAACCGCGGCGCCCGAGAGTTCCTTCACGGACTCGGCAGCGGAGGAGGTTCCGTTTTCCGGCGGAATCACCGCGGGGGCTTTCAGGAACACCGCCGTAAAGAAGAAGGTGCTGCCCCGGCCGCGTTCGCTGTTGTAGCCGATATCGCCGCCCATCATCTCCACAAGCTGCTTGCTGATGGCGAGCCCTAATCCCGTGCCACCATACTTGCGCGTACTGGAGGAGTCCAGTTGGACGAAGTTCTGAAACAGCTTGTCCTTGTCCTCCGAAGAAATTCCGATACCTGTGTCCTGCACCATGAAGCGGAGCGTACACGTCTGTTCGCTTTCGCCGATCAGTTCCGTCAGCACGGACACCTTGCCGCGCTCGGTGAACTTGATTGCATTGCCGAGCAGATTGGTCAGCACCTGGCGTAGGCGGCCGGGATCGCCGACCACGAACTGTGGCACGTCGTCGGTGGCGGCGCAAATGAACTCGAGCCCTTTGGCGCGCGCGCGTACGGCGAAGATGGCGGCAAGTTCTTCGACGGTGACGACGAGATCGAACGGCACGGAGGAAATGCGCAGCTTGCCCGCCTCGATCTTCGAGAGATCGAGGATGTCGTTGATCAGCAATAGCAGCGAATCGGACGAGTTCTTCACGGCCACGGCATACTCGCGCTGCTCGGAGTTGAGCGGCGTGTTCAGGAGGAACTCCGTCATCCCGACAATGCCGTTCATGGGCGTGCGGATCTCATGGCTCATGTTGGCCAGGAAGCGGCTTTTCATCTCGGTCGCTTCACGGGCTTCACGAAGTGCTTTCGCAAGCTGCTCGTTCTTCGCCTCGAGTTGCTGTGAGTTCTGCTCCAACCGGGACTCGGCTTCCCTGCGCTCGGTGATACGGCGGATCACGGCGATGGCCTCGCTGCGGTAGTTGGGACAGAAACGGGCTTCGTAGATTTCCTTCTTACCGCCAACCTCGCCGGTGAGTTCCACCATCACCATCGCGTGCGTTTTCTGTAAGCGCTGCAGAGCCTGGGTGACCTTCAATCCCTCCTGCGGGTCCAGAGCCTCGGCAAGACGCTTTCCCTTCAAGTCACCCAACGCACCGAACGACTCGCCGAGGCCACCTTCCTTCACCTCAAGAACCGTCCCAACGCCATCCAGACGGATGAGAGTGTCGGGCAGCGCCTGGAAAAGCGCTTTCAGTTCCGTGGTGGTGCGGAACACCTCTTCCTGTTGCTTTTGATTCTCTGTGATGTCGATGGTGGCGATGAGCATTCCGCGGGCTTCACCCGAGGTGTCGCGCAGCAGGCTCTCGTGCGACTCAACGGTAATCACCTGACCGTTCGGACGGCGCATTTGGCGGCGGATGGGGAGCAGCGATCCGTCTCCCCCCAACTTCCGGAGGATCTCTTCCTGGAGGCGCTCGCGATCTTCCACCGGCGCGAGATCCCAGAAGAGAACTCCCATCAAGTCCTGCGCGCCAAGGTAGCGCAGGTTGCACTCCTTACGGTTGACCCGGACAATGGCGCCTTTGGCATCGATCTCGCAATAGGCAATCGGGGCGTGCTCAAACAGCGCTTCCAAACGCGCCTGCGTCGCCACAGGGGATTCGCTCTCGCGGCGTTGCGAGTTCCGAGGGGCGTACGAGAGAGCCACTAGTATTACAACCAGCAGCAATACCATCCAGACGACGAACACTCAATCACTCCGTATGCAAACAAACGTAAGGCGACCTACCCGGAGTATCGACAAGGACGCGGATTTTCTTTATCCGCCGCGGCGCATTTGAGTAGGGTCAGGGCCGGCGCCGCTGGGGCGGGGCGTGAGACGGAGCCGTCGATGGAATCAGGATGCCGCCTTTTCATAGGCATAGGCAAGACGCAGCATGCTGGTCTCATCAAAGTGCTTGGTGAGGATCTGCATGCCCACGGGGAGCCCTTCCGGCGTGGTACCGCATGGGACGCTCATGCAGGGGATGCCCGCGAGGCTTCCGGTGATGGTGTAGATGTCGGAGAGGTACATCTGCAACGGATCCGCAAGCTTCTCACCGAGTTTGAAGGCCGGGAAAGGAGAAACCGGCGTAATCAAGGCATCCACTGTTTCGAAAGCGTTGCGGAAGTCCTGAGTGAGCAGGTTGCGCACCTTTTGTGCCTTCAGATAGTACGCATCGTAGTAGCCGTGGCTCAACACGTAGGTTCCGAGCATGATGCGCCGCTTGCACTCGGCGCCGAAGCCGTCGCCGCGCGTATTGCGATACATGTCGGTGAGGCTGGCTGCGTCGGCGGAGCGCATGGTGTACCGGACACCGTCGTAGCGGGCGAGATTGGAACTCGCTTCGGCCGTGCAGATGATGTAGTAGGCGGCGATGGCGTACTCGGTGTGGGGCAGCGAGATATCCACCACTTCGCAGCCGGTCTGCTTCAACCGATCGATAGCGCGATGGATCACATCACCCGTTTCCGGGGCGAGCCCTGCGAAGTACTCCTTGGGGATGCCGATCTTCATGCCCTTGACGTCGCGGGTGAACGAGGCGTGGTAGTCGGGGACGGGGGCAGAAGCGGATGTGGAATCCATCTCGTCGCGGCCTGCAATCACTTTCAGAAGTGTCGCGGCGTCTTCCACGTTGCGGCCGAAGGGACCGATGTGATCGAGCGAACTGGCGAAGGCAACCAGGCCATAGCGCGACACACGGCCGTAGGTGGGCGTGATGCCAACACATCCGCAGAACGATGCCGGTTGGCGAATGGAGCCTCCCGTATCGGAACCGAGAGAGACCACGGCTGTACCCTGGGCAACCACGGCGGCCGACCCGCCGCTCGATCCCCCAGGCACTCGGTCCAGCGCCACCGGGTTGCGGACGGGGCCGAAGGCCGAGTTCTCATTGGACGAACCCATCGCGAACTCGTCGCAGTTCGCTTTGCCGAGGATCACGCCGCCTGCCTGCTCCAGGCGTACGACGGCGGTCGCATCGTAGGGCGGCACATAGTTCTCAAGGAGTCTCGATCCGCAGGTAGTGCGGACGCCTTTCGTGACAATGACATCTTTGACGGCGATGGGCACTCCGGCAAGCGGGCCGGGGTCCTCACCGCGAGCCAGGGATTCATCCACGCGTTTTGCGGCGGCGAGGGCACGCTCCTCGGAAAAGTGCAGGTAGGCGTTCGTCTTTGGATTCTCGGCTGCAGCAAACTTCAAAGCCTCGGCGGCAAGTTCGGCAGCGCTGAACTGCTTTGACCGGAGGCCTTCGCGAACACTGGTGATGGTCAAACTGGCGATGTTCATGCGCGGTGTTCCACTATCCTGTTTCTCGATCACCCCTATTTCTCGATCACTCGAGGCACTTTGAAGTAGCCGCCGCCGGCCAGCGGAGCATTGGCGAGTGCTTCGGAATTGGGAATGGTCGGCCTCTCACGATCCTCACGCAGGGTGGCGGTTTCCTCGGCATCGTAGAGAACCTGGGCCATGGGCTCGACGTGCGCTGTATCGAGTTCGTTGAGCTTGTCCATGTGAGTGAGGATCTCATCGAGATCGTGGACCATGCGGCTGATCTCGGTATCGGTCAGTCTGAGATTGGCGAGGCCGGCGACGTACCGCACCTCTTTTTCGGTGATCTTCACGCGCTTGCTTTCCTCCGCGCCGACCTGTAGAGCCGGCGCATGATGGGATCCTGAATTCCGTCCGCTTCATCGGTTGCGGCGCTTGCGGGCTCGGAAGCGATTTGTGGGCCACGCCGCGGAGCCGCGATACGGAATTCGATGGACTGGATGATGTCCCTGCCGATGACCTTTTCGAGTTGATGAAGAATCGAGCCGCGGAGAGTCTGGAGTTGGGTCTGCCAGACGGCATCCGACACTTCGACGGTGAGTTTGCCGCCCTCAAGGAATGTTGGCCGGGTGTGGGAAGCGATTTTCTTGCCGACGGCGGCGGCCCAGGCTCCGGGCGCAAGATGGTAGGTACGGATGCCGGCCACTTCCATGGCCTTCACACGCATCTTGCTGAGGGATTTGCCGGCGCGCTCCATTGCGGAAAGCTCTCATTTTAGCACTCAGGGCCAGCCGTGTTACGTTGGAAGCCAGATCCTTCCCGCATGAATCTGAGCCATCTGTTTGACCTGTCGCTGAAGGGCCGCCGAGATGAGGTTGCCCTAGAGTTCGCCGGAGAGCAACTCACTTTTGGCGAGGTTGCCGCGCGGGCAGCAAGGATGGCCCATCTGCTTCGGGCACGCGGGCTCCGGCGGGGCGACAGGCTGTGCGTTTACCTGGCAAACTGCCTGGAAATCGTCGATTTGTATCTGGCCTGTGTGCAACTGGGAGTGATCTATGTGCCCGTCAACATTCTGTACCGCGGCCGCGAGATCTCCCACATTCTGCAGGATGCCGAACCAGCGGCCGTAGTGTCTCGGGAAGCGCTGGCGCCGGAGGTGCTGCACGGCGTACCGTTGTGGACTCCGGAGGAACTCGTTTCGGAGGCGGGCGCGCTGCCCCCGGAGTTTTCGGCCGAGCCTCTGGATGGAGATGCGCCGGCGGCGCTGGTCTATACGTCCGGCACCACCGGTGTCTCGAAGGGCGCAATCCTCACGCACAACAACTTACTCGCAAATACCATCAATCTGCTCACGTGCTGGCAGATCACGGACAAGGATCGCCTGCTGATGCCGCTGCCGCTGTTTCATGTGCACGGCTTGGGAAATGGGCTGCATTGCTGGCTCGCCAGCGGCTGCCGGATGCGATTGCTGGAGCGATTCGAGCAGAGCCAGGCCGTTGCGCAGTTTCTCGACTTTCAGCCGACTTTGTTCTTCGCGGTACCCACCATTTACGTGCGGTTGTTATCCGCTTCCATGGAAGCAGCCCGGCAGATCGGCGCGCGCATGCGGCTCTTCGTTTCCGGATCGGCACCCCTGGCTCCACAGGTGCTGGAAGAGTTTCGAACCTTGTTCGGCCATACGATTCTGGAGCGCTACGGCATGACCGAAACGCTCATGAACATCAGCAATCCGTATGTTGGAGAGCGGCGGGCCGGAACGGTCGGCATTCCCATGCCCGGCGTTTCGGTGCGGATTCTCGATAGTAGCGGCAATGACGCACCCGATGGAGTAAGTGGTGAGTTACATTTACGTGGGCCGAATGTGTTTTGGGGATACTGGCGGCGCGACCAGGCAACGGCTGCCGCCTTCCACGAGGGATGGTTTCGAACTGGAGATATGGGCGTAAGATCACCCGACGGTTACTACACGCTGGAGGGCCGCAAAAGCGACTTAATCATCTCCGGCGGCTTCAACATCTATCCTCGTGAGATTGAGGAGTTTCTCGAAGAGCAACCGGGCGTCGCGGAGGCCGCGGTTGCCGGCATCCCGGATCCAGTGAAGGGCGAGGTGCCGGTGGCGTATGTGGTGCCGCGGGGCGATGTCGCCATTGAGGAACTGGAGTCGCAGTGCCGCGCGAATCTGGCCTCGTTCAAGGTCCCGAGAGCCTTCGTCAAAGTGGAGCAATTGCCGCGAACCGCACTCGGCAAGATTCAGAAGCACTTACTGCCGAAGCCATAAAGCAGCCTGCGGTTCTGCCCAGACCCCACATGTCCGGGTTCGCCGCAGTTACTCCGCGGAGTCCAGCAGAGCCCCGGTCTGGGCCGCCAGCAACCGGTAGAAATCCAACGAAGTGTGCCTCTCCACCTGGTCACAGAATCCCCGGATCCAGGTGAGATGCGAGGCGAGGAATTCCAGAGCATTCTCCGCCTCCTCGGCGAGTAAGTGCCCAAAGAAACTCAACAGCAAGCCGGCGTGATCAGCCGGCTCGGTCTCGCGGGCAGGCTCGACACCGTAGCTCCGGAACCACTCGATCGCCGAGTGGTGGCTTGCCCCCATCAACTGCGCCTCGTCGCCATGAACCGATTGCCATGGCGGACATGGCGCGCCTTCGGGCGCAAGAAACAGGCGCACGTGTTCCCGTTCGAGATCTTCCGGACGAAGTCCCGCCAAAGCGCGGGAAATCGTAGGATACTCGCCGGAGGGGTCCAGTTGACGCCAGCATTCAAGGAGTTCCGCGGGGTCCGTGGAGAGGAATCCGCGCCCCACGAAAGTGAAGAGCGCGGATCTTTCCACGGACGGAAGAATCGCTGAAGATGCGACAGCGGCCATTCTGGTTAGCTCGCTTTCTCGACTTGCACCACGGCGTCCATGATGCAGGATGCGCCGCCGAAATTGCCGGCCCTTACGAGGTCGTCGATGGATTGCGAGGGCACCAGGTCGCCGTCGCGCGCCCCCTTCCCACCGGCTGTGTT
>JAEUQE010001039.1 GCA_016789785.1 Bryobacterales bacterium | reverse complement strand
AGAAGATGGCCTGCATGGCGTAAAAGTCCGTTTGAGTAATGGGATCGAACTTGTGATTGTGACATCGAGCACAGCCAATCGTCAGTCCCAAAAACGCACTGCCCACCGTCGCAACCATGTCTGTCAACTCATCTTGGCGTTGCGTCAACGTGAGCAGAGGATCTGGGCTTTTCACGATGTCGTGTGGCCCGCCAACCAAAAAGCTAGTCCCGATTGGTTCGCCCAGAGCATCACCGGCAATTTGGTTGCGAACAAAATCGGTGTAGGGCATATCTCGGTTGAAGGCCTCGATCACCCAATCGCGATACCGCCACGCGTTGGGGCGCTCCCGATTCGTTTCGTAACCATCGGTTTCACCGAACCGAGCCACGTCCAACCAATGCCGAGCCCATCGTTCACCGTAGTGCGGACTGGCCAGAACCCGATCCACCAATCTTTCCCAAGCTTCAGGCTCGCTGTCATTCACGAACGTTTTCACTTCGCTCGGGGAAGGCGGCAAGCCCAACATCACCAAGTACAATCGTCGAATCAAAGTCACTCGGTCGGCGGGCTGGGAAAGACTCAAATCATTTTCGTGAA
>JAEUQE010001038.1 GCA_016789785.1 Bryobacterales bacterium | reverse complement strand
CAGCCGGCGAGCGGCGGCGGAGGCCATGGCGAGGCTTGCCCGATAGGAAAAGGTGACGCCGTCCTTGGGAAAAATCAGGAACGGGCGATCGCCGAGCGCCTGGGCGCGGGCAAAAAACAGCGCGCCGATGGAGGCATGTTCCGGCGATGCCTCGGACGGCCCGGCCTCGGCGGCGACCGGGGCGACCGCCGGTGCGGCGATGCCGGGCTGGAGGTGGGCGATGAGCCGGGCGAAGGAATCGAGCCGATAGGCATCCTCGATGCGGATATCGGCGCCGAAGCTGGCGGCGATCTCGCCGAGCAGCAGCACGTGGCGGAGCGAGGTCCATTCGGGCAGCGATTCCATCGTGGCGCCGGGGCCGAAATGCTCGGTTTCCAGCACCCGGCGGCCGATTTCCACCAGTTGACGTTCCAGAACGCTCATTGCTGCCTCCCGGCTTGGCTGGTTGGGGCGTAGCTGGATGGGGCGGCGCCGGCGAAGAGGAATTCGCGGAACCGGCCGTTCATGCAGTGGTTGGAACTCATCGAGGCGCTGTAGCCGCCGGTATTGACCAGGGCGACGCGGTCGCCTTCCTCGATC
>JAEUQE010001037.1 GCA_016789785.1 Bryobacterales bacterium | reverse complement strand
AAAGTCCAGACCAGCGTCTTCTCCGCCGAATACGGCCGCACCGGAGGCGGGCTCGTCAACATGGTCAGCAAATCGGGCAGCAACGATTGGCACGGCAGCCTCTTCGAATTTCTCCGCAACAGCAAACTCGACGCCAACAACTTCTTCGCCAACCGCGGCGGAGTGAAACTCGGCAGCTTCAAGCGCAATCAGTTCGGCGGCACTCTCGGCGGCCCCGTCACCATTCCCCGCCTCTACAGCGGCCGCAACCGTACCTTCTTCTTCGTCAATTACCAGGCCACTCGCGATCGCACCGCTGCCAACGCCGTTCGCACCGTGCCCACCGCCGACATGCGCACCGGCGATTTCTCCGCCCTCACCACCGCCGCCGGACAACGTGTCATCATCTACGATCCGCTCACCACAGCCACCACCGGCACACCCACGCGCACGCCCTTCGCCGCCAATCGCATTCCCACCGCGCGCATCAATCCCATTGCCGCCAAGGCTTCAGCCTTCTTCCCCCTGCCCAACCAGCCCGGCTCCGTCAACAATCAGGTCCTCAGCGGCACCGATGCTCAGACCAGCGACATCCTCGGCC
>JAEUQE010001036.1 GCA_016789785.1 Bryobacterales bacterium | reverse complement strand
CCGGCTCATCGATCACCGGCCCGCGGCTGGTGTTGACGAGGATCGCCGTCGGCCTCATGAGATCGAGCTCGGCGGCACCGATCAGGTGCTTGGTCGACGCATTGAGCGGCACGTTCAGAGACACCACGTCCGACGTGCGCAGCAACTCCCGCAGCAGCCTGAATTTCACGCCCAGCGCGTCCTCCTGGTCTTCGGTCAGCCGCTTGATGTCGAAGTACTGGACGTGCATGCCGAAGCCGCGGGCGAGGCGTGCCACCTTCTTGCCGATGGTGCCGAGCCCGATGATGCCGAGCGTCTTGCCCGACACCTCGTACATGCGCGGCGCGGGGCCATTGCCGCGCCAGCGACCGCCTGAAACGCTGCCATGCTGCCAGATGACGCGGCGCGCCACGGTCAGCATCAACATGATCGCATGCTCCGAAACTGAGATGGCGTTGGCGCCGCCGTTGTTGCACACGGGAACCTTGGCCCGCCGGGCCGCCTCCAGGTCGACGTTGTCGTATCCGGCGCTCAGCAGTTGCACGAGCTTCAGCTTCGGCGCCGCCTTGTAGAAGGCGTCCTGCATCTTCACGTGCGGATA
>JAEUQE010001035.1 GCA_016789785.1 Bryobacterales bacterium | reverse complement strand
GCGCCGACGACGAGCAGATCGCACGCAAGCTCACGCATGGTGCGTCGAGACCTCCATGCCTTCGCGCACCGTGACGAGGCAGGCGCGGCGGAGCGGCACGCCGTCGATCGCGACGCGGCATTCGAAGCAGATGCCCATGCCGCAGAGCGCAGAGCGGGGCTCGCCGCTCACCGACGTGCGCGTACCGCGCCAGCCGTGCAGCGCGAGCGCCGCGGCGACGCTGGCGCCGATCGGCGCGCGGCGGCGTTCGCCGTCGAGCCAGATCGTGCAGTGCCCGGCGTCGTGTTCGCCGTGCGCGTGTGCGTGCGCTGCATCACCCATGGCTCGCCTCCGCGCAGAGGCGCTGCGGATCGAAGGGCCGCGGATCGAAGGGCGGGGTCGTGCCAGCGATCAGGCTCGAGAGCAAGCGCGCCGTGCCGAGCGAAGTCGTGATGCCGAGGCCTTCGTGACCGGCGGCGAGCCACGGTCCCTCCGCGCCGACCTTGCCGATCAGCGGCAGATGATCGTGGGTCGCGGCGCGCCGTCCGGTCCACGCGCGGATCGCGGGCAGCGCGCGGAGCTTCGGCATGTAGCGGAACGC
>JAEUQE010001034.1 GCA_016789785.1 Bryobacterales bacterium | reverse complement strand
GGAGCGGTCGTACGGCCCCGGCCCGTGCGGGTTGGCCCGCGAGGCCAGCCCCTTGCCGTTGGCCACCAGGAGGCGCTTGCCGGCGGCGTCGTAGCGCACCGAGGTCGGATACCAGCCGGTGGGGATGAAGCCCATCGGCCTGGACTTGCCGGGCGCGGCGACGTTGAAGACGGCGACGTTGTTGGCGTCGGCGTTGGCGACGAAGAGGATCTCGCCGTCGGGCGTCAGGCACAGGCTGGAGGGCGTGTTGCCCGAAGGCGCGCCGGGATGCAGGGCGCAGTGGATGGTCTCGACGCGCTTGCCCGAGGCGGCGTCGAAGACGTTCACCCGCGTGGAGTTGGCGCAGGCGACGAACAGCGTCTTGCCGTCGGGCGACAGGGCCATCTCGGTCGGATGGCTGTCGGAGGGGAGCAGGGACGGCTTCTCCTCGCCCTTCTTGATGACGGCGACGGCGGAAGCGCCCCACAGGCTGACGTAGAGCGCCCCGTCCTTGCCCGGCAGGGCGTGGTAGGGATAGCTGCCCTTGGCGAAGTCGTGCCGGATGCGCTTGTCGCCGCCGACGAGGCGGACGCTGTCGCCCC
>JAEUQE010001033.1:296-581 GCA_016789785.1 Bryobacterales bacterium | reverse complement strand
GTTCCACTGCATTCCGCTGGCGCTGGTCGACGCCGACTTCGCCAAGGAACAGTTGATCCTGCTGCTGCGTGAGTGGCACATGCACCCGAACGGCCAGTTGCCGGCCTATGAATGGGCGTTCGGCGACGTCAACCCACCCGTGCACGCCTGGGCGGCGCTGCGTGTCTACCAGATCGAGCGGCGGCTGCGCGGCACCGGCGATACCGGGTTTCTCGCGCGGGTTTTCCACAAGCTCTTGCTCAACTTCACGTGGTGGGTGAATCGCAAGGACGTCGACGGGCGCAA
>JAEUQE010001033.1:0-286 GCA_016789785.1 Bryobacterales bacterium | reverse complement strand
GTCTTTCAGGGCGGCTTTCTCGGTCTAGACAATATCGGCGTGTTCGACCGCAGCGCAAAACTGCCGATCGAAGGCTCGCTCGACCAATCCGACGGAACAAGCTGGATGGCGATGTACTGCCTCAACATGATGGCTATCGCGCTCGAACTGGCGCGTCACGACGGGACTTACGAGGATGTGGCGAGCAAGTTTCTCGAACACTTCTTCTACATCGCCCACGCGATGAACGATCGGCCCGCCGCCCGCGGTGACGACGGCATCGACCTGTGGGACGAGCAGGACGGCT
>JAEUQE010001032.1 GCA_016789785.1 Bryobacterales bacterium | reverse complement strand
ACGGGTCAAGGCGGCTACTACGCGGCCCCACTGCTGGTCCGTGGAACCTATACGGTCTCGGTGCAGCAGGCGGGATTCAAGGAAGCCTCGCAGAAGAACATCACACTGGATGAGGGTGGCTCCGTGCGAGCCGACTTCGCGCTCGAAGTCGGAGCTGTCACGGAGAGCATTGAAGTGAGCGGCCAGGCTCCGCTGCTTGAAACCGAGCGGCCAACGGTGAGCACGGTGATTCCGAATCAGAAGGTGCTCGATCTTCCCACCGTGGGGCGCAACCCGCTGCAGTTTGCGTTGCTGGTTCCGGGCGTGCGCGCGGTGGGATTGTTCGGCGACATTGCCGTTTCGGCGTTCGACGGATCAAGAGCCTCGATCGGCGGCGGCAATCCGAGCGGCAACAACTACATGGTGGACGGAATCGCGGCGGAGAACTGGACGTCCGGCGGATTGCAGACGCCGCTGAGCGTCGATGCGACAGAGGAGTTCCGGCTCGTGGTGCGAAATCCGAGCGCGGAATACGGGCGGAGCGGCGGCGGCATCATCAACCTGATCAGCCGCAGTGGGACCAACGAGTATCACGGCAGCGG
>JAEUQE010001031.1 GCA_016789785.1 Bryobacterales bacterium | reverse complement strand
ACTCAGCAACAATACCAACTTCTGGGGCGCCCTTACCGTCATCCGCGAACGGCACTTCGCCAAGAAAGGCGCCGGCCTTCGCATCCTCACCGAAACCCTCACCTCGCCCAGTCTCGTCGAAACCATGCAGGCCGTCCTGGCGATGATGCCCGAAGCCAAGTGGCATGCCTGGGACCCCACCAGCAACGACACCGCCCGCGCCGGCGCTCAACTCGCCTTCGGCGAGCCCGTCTCCCACTACTACAAAGTGGATGCCGCCGACGTCATCGTCTCCCTCGATTCCGATTTCCTCAACTACGGGCCCGGCTCTGTCCGCTATTCGCGCGATTTCGCCGCCCGCCGCAAGCCCGAAATCGGCAAGAAGCGTATGAATCGCTTCTACGTGGCCGAAACCCATCCCACCGTCACCAGCGGACTCGCCGATCACCGGCTGTCCCTCAAACCCTCCGAAATCGAAGCCCTCGCCCGCAGCCTGGCAGCCAAGCTCGGCGTCAACGTCGAGGCCGCCTCCAATCCCCGCGATCAATGGGTGGCGGCGCTCGCCAAAGATCTCCAGGCCCATCAGGGAGCCTCGCTCGTCGTC
>JAEUQE010001030.1 GCA_016789785.1 Bryobacterales bacterium | reverse complement strand
CGCCACCAATCGGCTGGTTGCCGGCGAGATTCTCGCCGACGACGGGGCGCTGATCTTCGAAGCGGAAGACGGCAGCGCGGCGCTCGACAAGGTGCTGAACGGCGGCCCCTGGGATGCCGTACTGATGGATGTGCAGATGCCGGTGATGAACGGACTCGACGCAACGCGGGCTATTCGCGCCGACCCGCGCTTCGGCGACCTCCCGGTCTTCGCGATGACCGCCTTCGCACTCGAGGAGGAACGCGATCGCTGCCTGGCGGCGGGGATGAGCGGCTTCCTGACCAAGCCGATCGACCCCGAGAGGCTCATCTCCACGCTGGCCGCACTGCCGCGCCGGGAGCGGGGAGCGGAGGGGGAGACCGTTGCGCATACTGCGGACACCGCAGTACCTGCCGCCGCGCCAGCGCCCCTGTCATTTCCTGCGCTGCCCGGCATCGATACGGTGGAAGGCCTGAAGCGGATGATGAACAAGCCGGCCTTCTACGAGAAGATGCTGAAGAGCTTCCACGACCGCTTCGCACAGTCTCCCGCCACCGTTCGTTCGCTGCTCGCCGAGGGCAGGGTAGACGACGCCCGTCGCGAGG
>JAEUQE010000102.1 GCA_016789785.1 Bryobacterales bacterium | reverse complement strand
TCTGGCGGGGCTTCCAGTGCTCAGCTCCACATTCCTGGCAACTTCACATAAGTCGACAAATGTTGAGCTCAACATTTTGTGACGAGCTCGGATATCTGGCGCTCGATCAGAACAGCTCGAATCTGCTCTATCAGGTCATCAGCGCGCGCCATGCCTTCAAGCGTTCGACTGTCATCACGACCAATACTGCGTTTTCCGAATGGGGCAACATTCTGCACAACACCACGATCGCCACCGCGATTGCGGATCGTCTGGTCGAGAACTCCGAGGTGTTTTTGCTGGCGGGCGAGAGCTACCGCAAGCATCTGCAGCAGCAGTCTCGCTCGTAGTGGTTGGCGAGCAACCCGGCATGCGCCGCGCTGTGCGATATCCCGTCACCGAGGAGTCGGCCGGGTAACCCCTCAACGGCGCTGACGATGGGCGAGGGCTTCTTTGCGAAGCCCTCGCTTTTCGCGCGTTTATGTTCAACTTCAGCGCCAATCATCTGTTCCTGCTTCAGCGGACGGAGCATCGCACCTGCGCGGTGTTGCTCGTCCTTGATGGCGACACGCAACGCGTCTATCGGCTCCATGACTTCACCAAGGCCGTTCGCATGCAGCCTGGTCAGCCCTACTGCATCTCCGGCAAGGTCAACAGTGCCGATCGCTTGTATCTCGTAGTCGAATCGATCAAGGCCGACACCAAGCATTCGCCCTGCTCCACCATCCCTGACCGTAACCATTCAACCGGAGGGTAGCTACCTTGTGACGCTGTGCTTTGTCCTGGACTGATGTCGCCGCCGGTTCGCTGGTGACGAGTCTGCCGACGTGTCTGCGGACGTCGGTTCCGGACGACGCTGCGGGCGTTTTCCCGGACGAATTGCTGTCTTTTTAGACCGGCGCTGACAAACCATTGTGGGTGTCTTTGAAGACGTCAAGAGCTATTCCATTCAAGGTCCGCCGAAGTGGGCGCACGGAGAGGTGTACTTGCCGGTGTCGCAATCGGTGTTCGGCGCGAGTCCTGTTTCGATTGTGGCCAACATCGAAGGACAATCGAGCATGTTTGAGAGGAGTCTGCCCGCGCTGGTGCATGAGGTTTGTGGGTCGTGCGCGGTGAGCAAGGTCGCGCGAATGGAGAGCGTTGTGGCGAAGGCAGTGGAGACGCCCCGGTCGACGGCCTGGCTGCTGGGAGGATTCGCAGCGCTTGCGCTCGGCTTGGCCGGTGCGGGAATCTATGGGGTCGTGAATCACGGTGTGGTGCGCAGGACTCGGGAATTCGGGGTACGTTTGGCGCTTGGCGCGAGCCGGGGACAGGTTGTGTGGCTGGTGATTGCAGCGAATTTCCGGCAGGTACTTGCCGGGGCGGCCGTGGGATTGATTCTGGCGTATGCACTCTCGGCGCTGATCCGGAATCTGCTGTTCGGGATTGGGCCGCACGATCCGCTTAGCTATGTGTTGGGACCCGTGGTGCTGGCGGTGATGGCGGCTTTGGCGGCGGCGGCTCCTGCGATCCGGGCAGGGCGTATCGATCCGGCACAATCGCTGCGAGAAGGGTGAAGGCTGCTAAGGAAGGCGCAATCGAAGCGCGGCTTCGTCATGCGGTCGGCGCCGGCGTGACTTGCGCCACATTCCATCAAGGTGTGGACACGAGGGCATGGAGGATCACTTCTTCGTCGAGCCGAACTTCCCGGTTCCCGGCGGTGAGGACATGGCAGGTATCACCAGATTCAAGGTTGCGCCTTCCGCGAATGCCCGGAAGTCCCGGTCACGGGTCAACAGCAACACGCCCCGATCGATACAGCACTGCGCGATCAATGCGTCTCCGAGACGTGCCTTACGCCTTTTGGAAAGTGCCTTCGCCCGCAACGCGCCCGCTCGCTCCCAGTATCCCGGTTGAAGCTCGATCAGTGGGATCTCTGCCAGGTGTTCCGCAAGGTTCTCAGGCAGCTTCGGGTCGCTCAACAGTTCGGTCAAGACCGCCGGTACCATCAATACTTGCCGGTCCTCCAGCGCCTTGTCGAGGAGCTGAACGTCCGTACCTGAATCGCCTTGGAGAAACGCGATCCACGTGCTTGTATCGGCTGCGATCATCGATCGTGCTTCAGTTGCGCCAGCGTGCGCGAAAAACGGACCTTGCCCTTCATCTTTCGAAGCTGGGCATAGGCGTTCGATGCCGCTACCAGTTGTAATCCAGTCCGCACCGTCTGCGTGATGCCAGCGCCACTCGCCTGCTGTGCCTTTTCCAGCAGACCGGCCGGCACCTCAATGGTGATCTTACGCGCAGCTTCCATGCGTTCACGATACCATACGCGATACCAGCAACTCGTATGGTGATTACCCCCAGCATCACTACCGTGGCCGCATCACCCTTCCGGCGGCAGTTGCCTTGTGTTTCGAGAATCAGTCAGCATTGTGCTCGAAGGTCTGGAGAAGACGCCCACCAAGGCGTGAGCCATCATGTGCTTGCCGCTTCAACTCCGAAAGGCTTGCCTCTCACCGAGTTGCGGCTCTCCTAATCATACCTTCAGCTCGTATGATCCCTTGGCGAGAATTGCCTCGTAGTTCTCATCCAGCTTAGGGCCGAGGAGCATGATGGCCGCGAGTCGGCGGGCCATCTCAGTGACGTAGCGCGCCTCTTCCACAGTGAGGCTCCGTCCAAGAAGCTCCTTCTCTCGATAGCTGAGCCACTTCTTGATGACAGCGTATCCGCTAATGGTGAAGTCCCACAATCTGACTGGAACATTCCGCCAGCACACACGCTCATTGAGGTAGACGTCGATCGTCGTTGATCCCAAAATTTCAGCGGCCTCTCCAAGGGCCTTCTGCTCGGCTGGAGAGTACGCGCGTTCCACGGTTTTGCCCTTTCCCGGCATCGTCGCGCCGTTCTTCCCTGCATGTCCCCAACCCGCCGTCAGGTCAAGGTCTCCTTCATCAGGGTTGATGGAGCCTCTTTCGGGGCGGGTGATCACTGCGATCTCTTGCAATTCCGTTCTGAACGGCCCGGTGGTGACTCCTTGGATGGGATGATCGATGTCAAAGAGCGCGGCAATTTGCCTGCCCAATTCGGCGGATGCTGACAGCAGGTTGCCATCTGAAGGCAGCGGAATCCGCGGCCAGTCCTGCCGGAGTGCTCCTTGGTTCTGCAGACGATAGGCTGGCGACTGAAGGACTGCGATCACGTGGAAGAACAGATGCTCATGAGAGGTGCTGCAAGTCGCAAGGTACTGCCGCGCTGTCTTCGAAAGGTTCGGATGAAATCCCTTCTGCGCCAGGAGGTTCCCCTCTTCGTGAAGCAGAAGAGGAAAGAAGTTCGAGAGGCCATTACCGAAGTTGTCGGCGAGATGGCGCACAACGAACCCTCTGTCGAAGGCATCCATCGGTTGCTTCTGCCGTGCTTCAATCCAGAGATTCTCATGGTCAAGATGAGAAACATATTCAGGCCGAGGTCTATCCAGTAGCTTCGCCTCAGGCTCCCAATAGATCCACCGTGTGTCGAAGGGCCTATACGTGAAACGGCGGACGCGATCAGCGATGAAGCCACCCTTCTTAAGCAACGCCTCGCGTGCCTCCACTGGTTTGAAACCTCCCGTGGAATCCATCGCAATCGGCAGTTTCTTGCGTAAGGTTTCGATTGACACACGCGCATCAAGGTACAGACGCATGCGCGATTCGAGTGCCCCCCGGTCGATGTCCGTAACGAGATCATCTCGGCTCGACTTCACTCCGGCAAATGACGTCGGGAACAGGTCGTCGAGGGAAGGCCAACCGAAATACGCGACCCCGACATTGGCCTCTACGAAAGGAAGGCCGAGTTCCAGCATGGGCACCACAGATGTGTATTTTCCACCCTCATGCACCGACTCCAGAAGTTCACTCCGCTTGTTCTTCCCCCACAGGTGCCGGAACTGAATCTCTTTCGTCCCTCCTGCTCCAACGCCACACTTTGCCATCAGCGCGATTGCAGTTCCGACCTGAATGCCTTCGCGATTGAACTCTGTGGAGAAAATGCTCGGATCGGGCTCCCCTTCGGGCGTGACCTTTCCAGTTTTGTATTTGTCTCCATTGAGGCAGTCGATCCAGATGTGATCGAAGGCCTCTAGGTAACGCTCCCTCATGCCGGTGAACGACAATCCATCGAGCCACGAATAGTTCGAGATGAAGCATGTGATTCCCTGCCCCGTCTTCTCAACGATTCGCCGTTCAGCCATCCGATAGAACCGGACGTATAGATCATTCAGGCCCTGGCCTTGGGGCGGTGGTGCTTGCTTGGTGGATTTGTACGCTGTTGAGAGATCGCGCTCTTCTTCAACGCGAGCGATCCCGGCGAAACTGTTGTACGGCGGGTTCCCGATGACAACGAGGATCGGCTTCTCCCGCTTCACCTGGTCTGCCGCGTCACGCTCCTCTTCGAGTTCGACAAAGGGCAACCGTTTCGGAGTCTTCGGTGGCTCCCATCCGGTGAGAGCATTCGTGAGGTAGACGCCTACCCGTTCCCTCTTCTTCTCCGAAAGCGGCGCTCCATGATGCTGGAGAATCAGCCCAATCTGAAGGTGTGAGACAACGAACGGGGCTGGCAGCAATTCAAATCCAAAGACGCGCTCGATTGCCGCCTTCTTCAGGTCGGTCGCTACAAGAGAGTCGCCGGTGCTCTCACCGAGAGTCCTTGCAATTCGGTCGAGAACCTCGACCAGAAATGCTCCGGTGCCACAACACGGGTCGAGAACGTAAACTTGTGGATCGGCAAAGCCCAGCGGACGCTTGAGTTGTTCACGTAGAACTCGATCCACCCGTTCGACCATGTATCGAACGACTTCTCGGGGCGTGTACCACACGCCAAGCTCTTTCCGGAGTTCCGGATCGAACGCTTCGAGGAACGGTTCGTAGAAGTACTGAACCGCGGCTCCTTCATCAAATGCGGTGAAGAATGAAGCTCGATCCACCCGGTTCAAGACGGAACAGGCCCAATCAAGAACCTCAGGAAGGTTCAACGGCTCAAGCTGGCCGGGATCAGCGACCTCTCGAAACAGTTTCCGAATGATCGGGACCTTCAAGTAGTAGTCCGCAAGTCGCCAGTCGAAACGAGACTTCCGGTCGATTGGAGGATGATTCTTGCTCCACAGCACCCATGCCGAGAACATGCCGTAGAAGAGGGTTTGCACTAGCGTTGAGCGAAAGAAGTGCTCTCCTCGCTGGCCATCAAACTTCATCCCGAGAGCCTCTTCCAAGGCGCTACGAATTCCTGCAAGGGCGGGCAGATGTCCCTCTTCAACGCGAAACTTCGCCTCTCGTGCATACGACGCCAAGAACCAGGCAACCTCTTCGGGGCTCGATAGTGAGGCAGTGCTCAAGAGCACGCGCTTCAAGAATTCGTGGAAGCTCTCTGACAAACGCTGCGCCGAAAGCTGGGCGAGGTTTGCGGCTTTCCAGAACTCTGCTTCGCTGGGAGCAAGGCGATAGGTTTCGAGCTTGATTGGGTTGCCTTCTCCGTCCTGGCCGATCAGAACGAAATCGCGGTAGTTGGTGACGAGCACCTGGCGATATTTGCCCCAATACCGCGAGACCTGCTTTCCGTCTGCCACAACCCAGGCATCTTCAGCGGTGCCCTTGACTTCAATGACTCCGCGGGATGGAACTGTGCCTTCGGGAATGTCGCCCCCGCTGGAGCGCTGGATCTGGTCGGCCGAGAACAAGCCACCGTCAGGCATGCCCGCGCCTCGATTCCTCAGATTCATCACGCATCGAACCCTCGGCTTGAGAGTCTTCCCTGCCGCGTTCATAAGGTTCGACAAGGCCGGGTAGTAGGAGGTCTCTTGGACCGCGCTGCCAGACGAGCGGATCTCGTGGAGGTCTTGAAGGTATTCCTCTAGTGCTCTCATTTCTTAGCTCTGTACCTGCGTGGTTTCTTTTGCCTAGGATTTCACACCTCTCAGCGATGCCGCCAGCCTGAGCGCTTGCCCGGAGCGGTCTGGGAAACGGCGATGTTGTGCAGGGGGTGGCTGAGACGATGCCCGCGAGGGCGCACGTGCGGCGGACGTTACCCTTTGCCGGTGAGGCGTGCCAGTTTCGTGCGAAGAAACGCGACGCAGCCTGGCACTTGCGCGCGGGTCAACCCGTGGAGCAACAGCGGTCCGTGGAAGCGATTGGCACGCAACAGACGCACGTAAAGATCGTAGTCGAGTAGACCCTCGCCAGCCGCCTTGTGTCCGGCGTCGCCATCGCGGTCGATGTCCTTTGCATGCGCCAGCACAATGTCCTTGCCGACCAGAGCGAACGCCTCTTCGAGAATCTCCGTCATGCGGGGCAGCGTTCCCGCGGGAAAGAGATTCGCGGGATCCATGGTCACTTTTAACTGCGGCGAGCCGATCTCGTCCAGGAGCCGCCGGGCCTTGCGGGCGGAATCCACGATGTTGTTCACTTCCGGTTCGAAAGCGAGAACAGACTTCGATTGGCGCGCGATTTCCGCAGCCTCGCGAACGCATGCGGCCATGTCGCGCCATGCTTGCGGGGAGTGGTTCTCCGGATGGGGCCGCCACATGCTTTTCTCGTTGCGCGTTCCGGTGCAGATGTGAACGGGCATCCCCGGGAACGCCTCCGCCAACACGCGGAGCCGCCGTAGACCGGCCTTGCGGTGCTCGGCATCGGGATGCCCCATATTGAATGTGCCCTGCACGCTTCCAACGCGGATTCCGCGCGCGGAAGACTCCCGCTGGATTCTCGCAGGCAGTTCCGCGGGAATCTCATCTGGCATCTCGGGCAGACTGGCGGCGGACAGGCTCATTTGTACGCAGCCGATCCCGTGGGCTTTCACTTCATCGAGCCGCGCTTCCAGTGTCCCCGTGGTGTAGGTAGTGGCGAGCAGGATGCCGATTTCGGGCAAAGCGTCATTTGCCGGGGGTGGAGGCTGCGCAGTGGCGCTCGCCATAGCCCCGGCCATCGCGAGAAACGTTCGACGGCTCGCGTTTCCGCGAGCAGGAGCCTGTTTTTTCGCTGATCCAGTGAGTCGCATGCTTCGTCCTCCGGGAGTTCCTGCGAATCGTAGGCTATCACGGCCGGAGAACGGCGTTCTCAATCGAGCGGGGTCAGTATGGTTTGAGACCAGGTCCTGGCTTCGGCGCCCGGAGACAGGGTGTGTTGACCTCGATCCGCTTCATCTCTCGCAAAGCCGCCGGGATCGCCAAGGCATAACTCTTGATGTCATGCGTGGTGTAGAGGAGGGTGATTCGGTATCATAAAGTTGATTAATTAATTACTTGGGGACTCCTCTATGACCAAGAAAATCTCAGCACTGACCGCCCGTGCCCAATTTGGCCAGATCATGAACCGCGCTGTGGAGAAGCACGAACGTTTTCTGGTGGATCGGCGCGGCGAACCTGCTGTGATCATCATGAGTGTGGACGACTACCTTAAGACCATCGCTCCGGAGGACACCGCCCTCCGGAAGATTCGGGATGAATCCAAACGTAGCGGCCTGGACACACTGACACTGCAAGAGATCGACGCCGAGATTGCCGCCTACCGTCGTGAGAAGCGCGCCAAGTCTGAACCCGGCTAATGATTCGGGTTGTCCTCGATACCAATGTGATCGTCTCCGCCGTGTTGACTCGGGGCGGAGCGGAAGCTTACGCGCTTGATCTGGCCGCCACTCGCAAAATCCAACGTTACGTTTCCGCAGCCATTCTTGCGGAATACGAAGGAGTCCTTCGCCGCCCCAAATTCAGCCGTGTCAGCTCCAAGGCAATCGACACGGTACTTGGTCTGATTCGACGTGTAGCCATGGGTGACGGCAACAAGCGTTACTTCCCCGAACAGTGGAAGAAATGCCTGGTCATCGGCGCGCGTGAACTTGTGGGACTGCTCATCAACGCAGAGCGTTCGGAGTAGCCAACACCTGACAATGCTGCGGGAATGTCTCCGGCGTTCCGCCCGGCGTCGCAAGAGGTCATCGGCGCCCGGAGAAAACTGTGAGGGACGGCTTCTCAGATCCTGCGGGCTGGAATTCAAGCAGCGGGGAGCATCTGCACTTTTTTTCGGAGGATTTTGCGGCATCTTACGCCACGTACGATGTCAGGCAAATGGACACAGAAAGAAGGAGCCCTTGCCGGCAGGAGGATTCATGAACAAGACTGCGAGAACTGGATTCCTCGCCATGGCCGCGGCCATGGTCGTGACGTCCCTGGATGCCGCTCCCATCAACGTGGCTCTCGCCACGAACGGGGGGACAGCCCAGCAGAGCTCGACATTCAGGCCGGAGTTCCCCGCGTCTCACGCGATCGACGGGACGATCAACGGGACTGGGAACAACATATCCCACACCAGCAGCGAGCTGAATGCGTGGTGGCAGGTGACGTTCAACGCCTCCTACTTCATCACCGAGGTGACGATCTTCAATCGCACCGATTGCTGTCCGGAGAGAATCAACGCTTTCTCCGTCTTCCTCTACGATGCCGGCAACAACGTGGTGTGGTCGCAGACCGGCAACAGCATTATTCTGCCGGCGACGACAGCCACGTTCACTGGGATCAACACCGTGGGCAACCGGCTGCGGGTGCAATTGGACGGCACGAATTTTCTGCACCTGGAGGAAGTGGTTGCGATGGGCGACACCGCCCCTGCGAACGATATACCGGAACCCTCCACCTGCGCTCTGGCTGGGGCCGGACTGCTGGTTGTTTGGTGGCGGCGCAAGCCGGCGATCGAGTGTCAGGCCGATTCCAGCCGCGGTAGCCGCAAATAGAAGCGCTTCCACGAATCTCGAATCGCATGAAGTAGTGCACGCCTGTGCGACTGGATGTGCCTGGCTTGCGAGTCACCAGAATCAAGCCAGAACTGAATTCGATTCGCGCGCGATGTCCGCACCCGCGCGAACACAGGCGGCAAAGTCGCGCCATGCCTGCGGGATGTGGTTTTCGCGGATGGCGCTGCCCCATGTTGCAGGTATTGTTTCAGGGCGCTGTGAGCTTCACGGTGCTTGTGGGTGCGGACGGATTCAGCGTGACCTCATAAAACATCGATGAGGCGCAGGTCGTCCCATTGGCCGAGTACGGAGCCGTGGATGCGATACCGCCGACGAGATAGCCGATCGCCGAGGGTTTCGTGACGCCGCTCAACTGAATCACACCGCCTCCTATGGTGCTGACGCCGGGCGCGAGGGCGAACTTGGTTTCCGCCCCGAGGAGAGTGGCGGGCGTTGGCGGCGTTGTTCCCGGACACGATGGTGCGGCGCCACTCGGCGGGAAGGTCTGGCCGGTGTGAAGGTACTGCTGGCCGGGGCCTGTAGCCGGCTGCTTGAGCGTGGAGATGCTGTTGATAAAGGGAAGCCCGTCGATGGCCTTTGCGATATCCGGTGCGTCGTGCTTCAGCGACTTCGTGGCGTCGTCCCAATAGTAGTAGCTGATGCCGCCGAAGAACGTCGTGTAGAGCACGTTGGAACTGCCGGCGAACACGATAGCCGCGCAGTCATACTGGCTGAGCAGTTGAGTGGTGGCCGTGTCGTTGGTGGTGGCGATGCCGGGGGACGCCGACGCAGTGTCGATGTACATGGGGTTCAGAAAGCCCTCCATGCGGCCGCCTTTGAACACGCCGCCGTAGGCCGTGACGCGCGGCTGGCCCGAGGCGTTCAGCGTGGCGCGGACGGTGAGATCGCGGCGGTGATACGGATTCTCCGGGTCCTGCGCGGTGCCCACGGGAGGAACGGCACCGACGAGGTTCACGGTTACGGATGGCTTGCCAGCGTTGCGCGTGGCCTGCATGCTAATGACGCGGATGCTGTCGCTGTAGGTCTGATAGGCGAGGCTGCCGGAGGGAGTGTATTGGCCATTGTAGAGATGGCCGAAGGCGAGCAGAAAATTGCCGCCGAACGGCTCCAGATCGCCACCTGTGATGGCAAGCGCGGGGCTGCTGGCTTGAGCAATGTTGGAAGCGGCGAAAGTGGCGTCAAGCGGCGTGGCGTTCACCACTGCATCGACCAGCGCGTTGAAATCGATGGCCGTGACGGTGTTCAGCGTGCCGAGTTGCTTGCCGCCGTAACCACCAACCACGTAGATCCATCCGTTTTGCAGCGTGTACTGTGCGTTGTTCGCCTTCATCTGGCTTTGGATGGGAGCAGGCAGGTTGGTAACGGGAGCTTTGCCGAGGAGTTTTTTGTTGACGAGGTCGACGACGTACACCGTGTCGTTGGCGAGGTTGGGTGGAAACGCCGGCTGTGTGGGAGCCTGGTTGTTCTGCGGAAAGCTGTGCAGACCGTTCAGACGGCCGCCGAAGAGAACGAGTTTGTCACCCGTGCCGGCCATGACGTAGGAGTGCAGGCCTGGGACACCAGCGATGGAGAATCCGTTGAGTGTGAGTTGGAAGGGGATATCGGCCGCGGGGGCCTGGGCTTCGGTTTGCGGGCGGGAAGTTGAGCCGCACGAAGTCAGCAGTGCGATCAGGCCCGGCAGTGCGCTCGCGATTGAGATGCCACACCATTTACGCATCGGGTTTCTCTCCTTGCGATCTAGCTCGTCTGTAGCTGTTTCAGCCAGTTCACGATCATGGCAATTTTCGCGGGTTGCAGGTCCCGCGTGACTGGCATGTAGGCAGGGTCTTCGATGGGGGCGGTCATGTGTTCGATCACGTCGCCGGCAAAGCCGGTAACGGTGGTCTGGTCTGAGATGTCCAACTTCGATTTCATGCCCGGATAGAGGCGCGCATAGGCGCCAAACACAGCGCCAATGTCGGCCCACTGCGGATTCGGGGGCGCCTGGAAGGAGTTCCACACGAGCACCGAGATGGTCCCGTTGCCTGTGCCGGAGTAGCTGTTGAACGGACTGGTGTCACCGATGGGGTTGCCATTGAGGTCGTTCAACTGGACGAAGTAGACCACTCCGTTGATGGGGGCCCGTGGGGGCGGAAGTGTGTTGCCAGTGGTGCTCAGCGTTACGGTGACGGTGGCAATGCCCGCGGCGTTTGGCGGTGTCACGGAGACGGTGAGGTCCGTGCTGGCCGTTGCTTGCGGGTTGTTGTTCGGGTCGTAGGGGCTGACCCAGACCAGTTCCTGCACGGTGGCTTTGACCGGCGCTTGGGTGGACTGGTAAGGTTGACCGAACTTCCTCATCATGACCTGGACTGAGGCGGAGGTGGTTTGCCCGCCGATTTCCAGCCGGGTGGAGGAAAGCGAAACGTCGGCCCAGATACCGGAAGGCTGTTCCACCAGTGCCTGCGCACCTTTGTACGTGAGCGCCATCGGATTGGCCGCAAGCAGTGACTGATCGTTCGAGGTGAGTGGGATGGTGACCATGCCCGAGTTGCCGACGAGTACGCAATTCTTGTTTTGAGAAGGGTGGTTGATGTATTGGTTCGCGAAGCTGATGGCGCCGGCCGAGAGAGGCGTGAAGACGCTGTTGACGTTTACGCCGAGTTGGAATCCGGTGGAGTCGAGATAGGTGCCATTGGCGGCCGGGGGGCTTTGGGACTGCATGGCGAGGAGCACGCTGGCGCCCATGTCGAAATGGAGCAAGTTGCCGCGCACGAGTGCAAAGGCTGGGTTGACGACCGGATTCACTGTGGTAGTTGCAGCGACGGGAAGAGCTGCTGAGCGCATGACCACGGCCTGGCGCGCCGGTACCTGACGTTGATTCATCTCGACCGCGGCGGCGCGGGTAGTCGTGACGTGGGGGGGCTGGTTCGGTGGCGGTGCGACCAGTTGGCGGCCAGGCACGACCTGAGCGAGTTCGTTCGCGAGCGCAGGCCCGATGGAGCCTTGGATGCGCCCGTAGCAGAACAGGTCGCCGGCGGTGAGTTGATTCTTCGGGTTGTTCTGATGAAGGTCGACGATGAAGCGCACGGCGATCCCGGCGACCGCAGCGGCTTTGAGCGCGGTGAGCAACGGTGAAGAGGAGATGTCGCCAGACCACACGGGCGACTGGATCACTCCCATCCACGACCCGACAGCGAACCAACTGCCGGTCGCGTTGCCGGAGACGCGCGGATTGAGCTGGCGAAGTTCAGGGACGGTGAGCAGGCCGGAGAAACCCGCTCCGTTGGGGAGCGTGACGAACAGGTAGAGGCCGTAGACTGCGCTGCGGCCCTGCTGGTCGGGATCAAGGTCGACCATCTTTGCGATGCCGAGGGCGGCGCCATCGGTGCCGGTCTTCGGTGTGGACGGGGAAGGGGATTCAAACGGCGCTCCGATGACGGCATCGCCGGAAGTGACAACGTTGCCGTTCGGCGCGACACCGCTGAGGATGGTGCATTCCTCGATCCACCATTGCGCCACGCCGAGGGCGTTCCAGCCGGCCACCTGCGGGATGTAGGTGTGATTGGAATCCTCCAGGTTGGTGGAGCTTTCGTAGTTGGGTGTGATGTTGTTGATGGTGTTGGGGCCGGTGAAAAACAAGCCACCGAATTGGAGACGCGGGAGATCTAAATAGCTCACGTCAGGTCCCTCTTTGTTGCGGTTGGATCCAGTACCTAGAACTCTGGCAGGAATGAGTATACGCCATTTTCTCCGAAATCGCGTGACAATTATGTGGCTGATTTTCGGTGGAGGGGAAGGAAGCGAGCGAAATGCGACGGAGAGATGACGGGTTCGAGCGATCTTGCGGGCTGTGCTGCGCGAGCCCGTCGGTGGCGAAACCGGCTGCTGTCTGACGGCGTCTCGAATGTGTGATGACTCGGACGGGCTTCGTGTTGACGTTGCTTGGCACGCGCGCCGCGGCTCACGCGCAGGCCGCATCTCGCGCGAGGACCGATGAGTGGCGCATCTTTGATGCCGTCAATCAGGAGAGGGCTCGTCGCGGCATTCCGGCACTGCAATGGAACTCCCGGCTTGCTGAGGTTGCGAGGCAACACAGCGTCGCCATGGCAACTCGCGGCTTCTTCTCGCACACGGATCCATTGCGGGGCGATCTTGGACGGCGGCTTGCGCGTGCCAAGGTCGCATACACGTCATGCGCGGAGAACATCTACCGCCAGTCCGGATCTGGCGATCCGGCACGGCGGGCACTGGAAGGGTGGCTTGCGAGTCCTGGCCACCGCGATGCGATGCTCGAACCGGATTTTCGCGAAACTGGCCTCGGTGCGGCTTCCGGCCCGCGCAACGGGTGTTGGATCACGCAGATCTTTCTTGCGTAGCGCACTTGCCCACGCGTGCCGTGACGGCTCTCAAGCCGGCACGCTGACAGCGGACGAGTTGCGATGGGGACTATGCTGGCACAAGAAATACGCGACTGAACTTCTGAAACGCCGCGTAGTTGCCGGAATCCGCGTGTGTCTGAACGGCAGCCAGCCTCGCAGCCCCGCCCCGAGGAAACCAGTCAGGTGCGAGCGATACGCGGGGTTGCGAGCAAGACCTCAACATGAATGTCGAGGCGGCCGGCTGAAGCGGCGCTACCCCGGAATATGGAATATGATGTGTAATCGGTCAATGGAATGAACCGCAGAAATTTCCTTCTCAGCGCATCCGCGGTGCTCGCCGCATCGGCGCAGGACAGCATCCCGATCATCGACATTCACCAGCACACCAACTACAGCCGCCGTCCCGACGACGTGCTGATCGCGCATCAGCGCAAGATGGGGATTTCGAAGACGATTCTACTGCCGGCCGGGCGCAAGTACGGACTCGCTGCGATGGCTGGAGGTAACGACACGGTGGTGGCCGTGGCGCGCCAGTATCCCAAGGAGTTCTACTTTTTCGCGAACGAACTGCCAGACATTCCCGAGACGCGCCAGACCATTGAGAAGTATCTGAAGATGGGCGCGATCGGCATTGGCGAGCAGAAGTTCCCCGTGGACTCCGACTCCAAGCACATGCAGTTGATCGCGGAAATCGCCAAGGATTACAAGGTTCCCGTGCTGATGCACTTCCAGCACGAGACCTACAATTACGGCATCGAGCGCTTTCACAAGATGCTGGAGAGGTACCCGGCGGTGAACTTCATTGGGCACGCGCAGACCTTCTGGTCCAACATTCACAAGGGCGACGAGCAGAAGGATCTCTATCCGATTGGGAAGGTGACGCCCGGCGGCATCACGGACCGTCTGCTGGCCGACTACCCGAACATGTTCGGCGATCTTTCGGCAGGCTCAGGGTTGAATGCGCTACGCCGCGACCCGGAGCATGCGCGCGAGTTTTTGAAGAGGCATCAGAACAAGTTGCTCTATGGCAGCGACTGCAATGATCACTTCGGCGAAGGGCCGAAGTGCAGCGGCTCCCTGCAGATCGCGCAAGTGCGGGAATGGTGTCCCGACAAGCAGGCGCTTCGCAGAATTCTGCACGACAACTCCGCGAAACTGTTCCGGATCTGACAGGTTGCGTTATCCGGCGGTGTGCCCGACGCGCATCAAGCCCAACATTTCGAGCGCGGCTCGCTCCATGGCAGGGCGGGGCGCGGACTCCCCGGTCCACGTTTCAAACTGCAACGCGGCCTGTTCCAGGAACATCTGCAGCCCATCGACCACCACTTTCTTCTGCTCAGCGGCGTGCTTGAGCAGCATGGTCTCCATCGGGTTGTAGACCATGTCGAAGACGATCTCCGCGGGGATGCGGTCCTGGAAGAAGCACTCGTTCACGTGGGGATGCATGCCCAGCGGCGTTGCATGGATCAACGCATCGAAGTAGTGCGAGTTGAGTTCATCGCGCATCAACGGTTCGGCGTTGCAGGTTTTCGCAAGTGCGCGGACGCGGTCGGGATTGCGCCCTACGATGGATACTTTCGCTCCGGCATCGCTCAAAGCGAACGCCGCGCCGCGAGCCGCTCCTCCGTTGCCTACGACCAATACGCTCGCTTTCGAAAGCCGGAGCTTCTTGGAAAGAGGTGCGGTCACGCCTTGCGCATCGGTGTTGGCTCCGCGCCACTTGCCGGCTTTCCGCCACACGGTGTTGACCGCGCCAATGCGGCGCGCGAGAGGGTCCACGATGTCGAGATAGCGAAGCACCTTCTGCTTGTGCGGAATCGTGACGCTGAAGCCGGCGATCGGCAGCTTGCTGGCGAGCAGGAAGAAGTCCTTCAGATGTGGGGGATGAACGAGAAACGGAAGGTACACCGAGTCAATGCGGCGCGCCTGAAACGCACGGTTGTGCACCGCGGGCGAGATGGAATGGCGGACCGGATCGGCGATCACGCCGTAGACTTTCGCGGCCTTGGAAAACTTCTCCACGCGATACAGCGAGCGCAGCAGTTTGGAGGATACCTGGCCGGCGGCCGTGCCCTCGGCGCTGACTGGCGCGGCGTATGTGTACGTCCCACCGAATGCGGTAGAGAGCACGCGCGTGGGGAATCCCACTTCGCCCATCGCCAGGAGAATCAGCGGTACACGAGGATTCGACTTAGCCAGCGAGAGCACTCGGAAGTTGTCCGTTGGCTTGCGCGCCGTGCTGACGATCTTGTACGCGTCGGCGGGGATCCTGGCCATCCGCCGCATCACCGCATCCAACGAAGGCGTGCCACCGAAATTATGGTAGGAGAGGATGAGCCAGGCGCGTCCGCGAATCGGCTCCAGCTTGTGCACGATGTTCTCGGCGCTCTCCACCTCGACGTCGACCGCGCGAGCTCCCGCATCAATCGCGTGTTCAAGGATACGAATCTGTTCCTCAATGCTCCCGTTAAAGTGGCCATGATTCTGGTGACGGCGGCAGGTGGCCAGAATCGTGCATTGTGGATAACGTTCCAGAAACTCACGAATTGCCTGAATCCCTTGGTCCGGCTTAGGAAGATAGTCCAAACGAAACTCGATGAACGTTTCGCCTGCGTCTGCTTCCTGCCTGGCATGAGTCATCAACTGTTCAACCGAGGGGAAACCGAGGGCAATGCAGATCTTTGGTAAGGCTGTACGGTGCGGCATGGTACGGCTTGCGTCGAATCAGCATAACACAAGAGGACAGGTTGTTAGACCGGAGTGCGCACCTAGTTTTGCAGATACTGCAGCAGTAATGGAGTCAACTGTGAGATGAATAACAGTCCGGCGTTATCGGGCGAGTAGTCCACCTGCTTCATTCCGTCCACGGTGACCGCGATCGCAATGCGGCCCTTGGGCGTGTAGACGATGCCAACGTCGGACCGCAGCGCGTCAAGAGCGCCGGACTTGCTTGCTACCGGCGTGTCGCCCAATTTGCGTCCGATGCCGTCGGTATACTGCTGCCGCTTGAGAATAGCAATCATCTCCTTGCTTGCAGATGGGCTCACAATCTGGCCGTTCTCGAGCTTCTCCAGCAGCGTGACCATTTCGCGCGCCGTGGAAGATCCGATGCCGAAGCGCTTGTTGTCCTCGATCTGTCCGGCTTCGCTATGGCCGCTCGGATTGGGCTTCAACTGATTGCGGTCGCCGAGCACCTTCCGCATCGAGCGTGTTTTCGCAAACCCGTAGCGATCCATGTACTCGTTTACGGTCTGGGCCGTGATGCGATCGAGCACCAGGTTGGTTGCGGTATTGTCGCTCACTACGATCATCAAATGCACGAGGTCCCGCAACGGAATCCTGACACCATCAGAGAACTCTTTGAGAATTCCGGAGCCCGACACTTTGTCATCGGTGCGAAGGACGATCTCCTCGTTCCAGCGTGCCCGGCCGGCCAGCACTTCGCCGAACACGGCCACCATCACGGGAAGCTTGATGGTGCTGGCGGTGCGCACGCGTTCATCCTCGCGCACGCCGTAGGTCTTGCCGTTGTCGAGGTTCTTGGCGTAAAGCCAAACCGTGCCGGGCGCGCGCTCCAGCAACTGCCGGATGCGCGAATCATGCTGGGGCCGCGTTGCCGGGGGACTTGTCTGCCCGGGCGCGAATTGTACGACAGACAAGGCTACGGATAGGAGCGCCATGCGAAGCATCATGGAACCCAGAACATCCTTTGTACTTTGGGAACACCGAAGTCGACGCCACCGGTCCACACGTGCACGTTTGGCAGAGTCTGCGCGTAGCCTGGGCTGTGGGTGTGCCCGCACAGGACGGTGAGCTGCTTGCGAGGATACATCGACATGATGTCGTGGATCACGGCGCCCATGGAGCCGCACGCGAATCGAGGCAAGTGGCGCTCATCAGCATTTGCGCCTTCAAACCAGCACGCTTCCTTGAAAGGCGGCACATGCGTCAGCAGGCAGATGTTGTCATAGTGCTGAACCGCATAGGAGAGCACACGGTGGATATGCTCGGCAGCCTCGCGGCCCAGGCGGCGCAGCAGTTCCATCAGGGCCGGCCGGTCGCAGGCGGCAAGCTCTTCAATCAGCCGGTCGTCGGTGACCTTGATGGCATCGTCGAAGCTGCCCAGCGTCGCATCTCCCCAACCGTCGTGACCTACCAGCGCGGTGCCGGGCGATAGCTCCACGCCTTCGATGCTGCTCAAGTAGGTGAGGTTCGGCATGCGGCTGGACAACTGAGTGACCTGGCCGCGAACGCCGGCGATCGAACTTCGATAGAAGTCCTGATTTCCGAGAACGAAGTAGACGGGCTTTCGCACGCGCGCCGCGAGTTCGGAAAGATCCATGATCAGGCGCGGGGCTTCGCTGATGTCGCCTCCGATGAGAAGCGTGTCGGCTTCCGACTCATTGAGCGAGTCGAAGTACGCCGAAGCCTGTTTCGGCGGCAAGAAGTTCAAATGCAGATCGGTCATCCACGCAACGCGACGCATGACGAGATCTCCTCGGTTATTCGCGCAAACACTCCCTCCGATTTACCGCGACCGTCACGGGTTGGGCAAGCTCGGGCCTCCAGGTGTTTTCGCGTATTCAACATTGGACCACAGAAACGGGGATGGCGCGAGTGCGCGAGAATCTTCGCCCCGCCGCGAATTCAGGCCCGCTGCGTGCCGTGACGGGTTTGTCATGATGCTTGCGTGTTCGCGCGGCACTCTGCCACACTCAGAAGGTCATGGTGCGAATGTGCCTCTCGAGGCCTGTGCTTGTGGTGTTGCTTCTGTGGACGGCGGGTCTTCTGCAGTCGCAGGGACAGGCGCCGGGCAACCGTGCGAAACCCGCCGGGAACGCGGCGAAGCCCCAGGCTCAGCGATCTCAAACCGAGGTGGTGCAGGCGCAGAGGCCACAGCCCGAGAAGCCACAATCGGAGAAACCCATCGAGTCGCTCCAATATGCCGTCGAATGGAGGTTGATCCGCGCCGGCACCGCCGTACTCACTCGCACTCCAAAATCGAATGCGGGCTGGCAGGCGGATCTTCACCTGGAGTCCGCAGGTTTGGTGAACAAGCTGTATCGCGTCAATGACAACTACCAGTCGCGATTCGATTCCGGCTATTGCGCGAGTGACTTTGCCATGCAGGCGGAGGAAGGCAGCCGCCGCCGCGACACAAAGGTGCGCTTCGACCGGGAGAAGAAGAAGTCGCACTACCTGGAGCGCGACCTGGTGAAGAACAACGTGGTGCTCGAAAAGGAACTCGACATTCCGCCGTGCGTGCATGACGTGCTCGCGGCGCTTGCACACCTGCGCGGCGTGCGAATGAAGCCGGGCCAATCGGCGCAGTTGCCGATCACGGATGGCAAGCGGATGGTGATGGCGAAAGTGGAAGCGCAGGAGAAGGAGAAGGTGAAGACGAGCGCCGGCACCTTCGAGGCAGTGCGCTATGAGGCCCATCTCTTCAACGACGTGCTCTACTCGCGCAAGGGGCGGCTGCTGATCTGGCTCACCGATGACGAGAAGGGTCTGCCGGTGCAGATCCGTGTTCGTTTGAGTTTCCCCACGGGTACCATTTCGTTCCAGTTGGAAAAGACGAGCTGACTGTTCGCAGCGCTTCGCCCGGCCGTGCGCTACTCCTCGCGCAGAACCTTCGCCGGGTCCAAACGAAGCGCGCGCCGCACCGGATTGGCGCAGGCCAACAGGGAGACGATCAGCAGCACCGCGGTCGCCACTGAGAACGACCGCGGATCGTGCGGCTCCACGCCGTCCAACAGCGACCGGACGAGCGGAGTCAAAGCATACGCCCCCAGAGTTCCTGCTACCAGGCCAAGCCCGGCAAGAGCAACGCCGCGAGTCAGAACCAAGCGCACCACACTGCCTGGCTGCGCACCCAGCGCGACACGAATCCCGATTTCGCGTGCCCGCTGGCTGGTGAGATACGAGAGCACTCCGTAGATTCCGATTCCTGCAAGCAGGACGGCAAGCACTGTGACGACGCCGAGGATCTGCACCGTTGCGCGAGGGCCTGCCAGGCGCCTATCGATGATCTCTTCCATCGAGTCGATCTGCGCGATCGCCTGATTGCGATCCACCGCGCCAACCGCGTCGCGAAAGGCTTGTGCGATGGCGTAAGGATCGTTTGCCGCACGTGCGATCAGGAACATGCGTGAATTGTTCGTCTGCGCGACGGGCAGGTACATCTCGGGACGGGCGGGCTGGTTGGTTCCGTTGTGACGCACGTCACGCGTCACACCGATGACTGTGATGGGGCGTGTCTCGCGGCCGCCGGCGAGAAAGAGCTTGCGACCGAGCGGAACGCGATCGTCTGGCCAGAAACGTTGCGCCATTGTCTGGTTCACAACGGCCACGCGTTCGCTGTCGCCAGTGTCGCGTTCATCGAAATCGCGGCCCGCCAGCAGTGGCACACGCAATGTTTCGAAGTATCGTGGCAGCACCGCCATGAAGCCTGTAAGGTCACGTTCGCCTGGCGAGGTGTTGCGGCCTTCCACCGTGATCGGAGTCCAACTTGACGAGCCGCCGAGCGGAATGGTCTGCACGGCGGAGAAGGTGAGGATGCGGCGGTCCTGACGGATCTTTGAAGCAACATTCTCAAAGAACGCGGCGCGTGATCTCGCGTCGGGATATGCGTCGTTGGATAAGGAGACCGAAGCCGTGAGCAAGCCCGATTTGTCGAAGCCGGGATCGCCGAGTAAGGACGATGACAAGCTGCGGACCAACAGTCCGGTAACCGTGAGCAGCACCATGGCAAGCGCGACTTCGAGAGCAACCAAGCCCTGCAGAACGGCTCGCCGCGACGAGGTGCCGCCCCGTCCGCCTTCATGAAGCGTGCGCGCGAGTTCGCCTCGCGTCAACATCCATGCGGGGGCCGCGCCGGCAATCAGACCACACAACAGGCAGAGGCCGAATGCGTAGGCCAGCACCGTGGGATTCAGCGTCACCATCTCCATGCGCGGGAATCCGGGGGGTGCGAGACTGCGAAGAACGGGCAATCCCCACCATGCAAAGACGATGCCTGCCAATCCTCCGAGCATCGACAGCAGGATGCTCTCGGTGAGGAGCAATCGCGCAATGCGGCCCTGGCCTGCACCGAGTGAAGCGCGGATCGCGAGTTCCCGTTGCCGCAGGATGCCTCGTGCCAGTTGGAGGCTGGCGATGTTCGTGCACGCGATCAGCAACACGCCCATCACGGCCCAGAAGAGTGTTTGCATGGAGAGCCGCGCACCTTGCGGAATCACCTCCAACTCGAGCGGATGAACACGCACGGTCCATCCGCGATCGATGTCCGGCGCCGATTCCTGAAAGCCTTTGGCGATTGCGCGCATCTCGTCTGTCGCGGCGCTGAGCGTGGTCCCAGGCTGGATGAGGGCGACCGCCCGGAACGATCGCATTCCGCGATCATTCCGCTGTTCCGGTGTCAAAGCCAAGGGAAGATAGATCCCGATATTGCGATAAAGAAAGTCGAAGCCGGGAGGCATTACGCCAATCACCGTGTGGGTACGGCTGTTGATGACAAGTTCCTTGCCCACCACCCCGGGGTCGCCACCGAACTCCGTCTTCCAGAGGCTCGCGCTGAGGATCACCACGCGCTGGTCCGTGCGCAGTTGCTCGGCGGCTTCGAACTTGCGTCCCATCGCAGGCGCATGGCCGAGAATGTCGAAGAAGCCGTCGCCTGCCTCAACGGCGTCCACGCTGCGGGCCGAACCCGTGGTGCGAAGCCCTGCTTGCACGAACCGGTAGGGAACGATTCGTGCAAGGCTGGTGGCCTTCGCCAGCATCTCCGTCTCTTTGACGGACACATTGATCTGATTGAACTGCCGCTGAGGATTCGCACCCCAGATCGAGATGAGGCGCTCCCCGCCGGGATAAGGCAGGGTGTTCCAGAGGATGCCGGAGACCGCGCTGAAAATCGCGACGTTCAGCCCCATGCCGAGGGCGAGCGTCAGAATCGCGACAAGTGTCAACAGGCGCTGGCGCCACAGTGTGGCGAGCGAATAGCGGATATCGTCGCATAGGGTCTGCATGCCGGGTGTCCTGGAAAAGCTTGAGACGCAAGTTGTGAGGAACTTGTTCCCGTTGCGTTCCCAAAGTTACACCGCGGCGATTACTTCGGAAACAGCACGGGCAGCGCTGCATCCGCCGTGAAAATGCAACGGGCGTTGTGGCCACAAAGTGAAATGGGCACCACGTTATGCTTGGCCTGAATCTTCTCCTTCACGTAGTTCAGATAGGCCAAACCACGATCAAAGCGGCTGGGGCCCTGCGCCATGGCTGGGCAGGAACTATCGAAACCACCGATCGGCAGATTGTCGAGTTCCCCGAGCATGTAGGTGACCGGGCGCGATGCCAACTGCCGCTTCAGAACCTCCGCGGTCATCGAAGCGGTGTAGCCTTCGCGCAATTCCAATCCGTAGGGCCACTTGTTGTACGTGGTGCAGTTGCGGCCTTCAGAGTACTCGGTGAACTTGCCGTTGCAGCCTTCCGTCGTGCACTTGGCGCTGGACGAAAGGCGAGTGGAGTCGAGGTAAGGATAGCTGGACGGATTGGCGACTACATAGTGCACAGCAAGTCCGAGTTGTTCGTGAACCTTGTTGGCCATGGCGTAGCGCGCCATATACTGGCCTCCCGCGGAATGGCCCGCCGCAACCACGGACTTCAGGTTCGGAAAGACTTCCTTGTTGGCGAGGTGGCGTAGGATCTCATCGGCGAAGTCATAGGACGTGACCGTCTTCGGATCACGCGCCGCTGCGCCCGATCGCCAACTGTTGCCGGAGCACGAGTATGAGATCTCGCCTTCGGCAAGGGTATCGCGGCAGGATCCATCGCGGGACGCGATTCTCGGGGAGATGACAATGGTGTCTTCCAAAGCGCCAGCGAGAAAGGCCGCCGCGACGGCCGTTTTGAAGTAGCCGTCGGCATTACGGCCCTGGCCATGCACCATGATGAGCGCGCGGCGGATCTGCGGATTGCGGGTCTTCAACGGGTGGCTGCGATAGATGAGAGACCATCGCCAGTTGTTGCCCAGCGTGATCTTCTCCGTGCATTCCGGAGTATCAGTGACACAGGGCGCGCCGAAGGAAGGAAGCAGGAAGAGCGTAGAAAGGGCCAAGGCTCGAATCATCATCCGCCCAGTATAGCCGGAGAGCTACGCTATCCAGTAGCCTTTATGAATCGAAGATCTTTGCTGGCAGGCTTGCCGTGGAGCGCGGCGTGGATGAGATCGGGCCCTCCACCGCCGCCGCCCTATGGTGCCACCCCGTCCAGGCGGCAGTTGCAGTGGCACTCGCTGGAGTTCTATGGGTTTCTTCACTTCACCATCAATACCTTCACGGACAATGAGTGGGGCTATGGCGACGAAAGCCCATCGCTGTTTCAGCCCAGTGCGTTTGACGCCGCACAGATCATTGGTGCGCTGAAGGCGGCCGGCATGCGCGGCGTGATCCTGACCTGCAAGCATCACGACGGATTCTGCCTATGGCCGACGAAGACCACGCAACACTCGATCGCGGCCAGCCGGTGGCGGAGCGGCAAGGGAGACGTGGTGCGGGAGATCTCATCGGAAGCCCGAAAACAGGGGCTGCGCTTCGGTGTGTATCTATCTCCGTGGGACCGCAACACGCCGCACTATGGCAAGCCGGAGTACGTGAGCATGTATCGGGAGCAACTGCGCGAGTTGTTGATGGACTACGGGCCGGTGTTTGAAGTGTGGCACGACGGCGCCAATGGTGGCGACGGATACTACGGCGGAGCGCGTGAGAAGCGCACCATCGACAAGCGCACTTACTATGACTGGCAGCGCACGTGGGATCTGGTGCGGCAGCTTCAGCCCGATGCGGTCATCTTCAGCGACGTGGGGCCGGATATCCGGTGGGTGGGCAATGAGAAGGGTTTCGCCGCTGAGACATCGTGGGCCACCTACGATCCAGTAGCGCCGGACGGAGGCGCGCCGGCGCCTGGCTTTACTCGCGATAAGGAGGGTGAGCAGGGACATCGCAACGCGAAGCGATGGCTGCCCGCCGAGTGCGATGTGTCGATCCGCCCCGGATGGTTCTGGCATGAATCGCAGAACGATCGAGTGAAGACGCCGGCGCAGCTTTTCGATCTGTACACGAAGTCAGTGGGGCGGGGAGGAAGCCTGTTGCTGAACGTGCCGCCCGACCGTCGTGGTCTGCTGCATGAGCACGATGTGCGCTCTCTCGAGACCTTCGGCCGCATGCTGCGTGAGACGTTCCGTCGCAATCTTGCCGCCGGTGCGAAAGCACTGGAGGCGAAGACCAGGGCCGCGAAGGCCGAGGCGAGACGCATGTTGGATGGTGATCGCGACACGTACTGGGCAGGGAAGGTGGGGGAGGAAGTGACGTTCGACCTCGGGCGAGAGACGAGCTTTGATCTGATCCGCGTGCGCGAGTGCATACCATTCGGACAGCGAGTGGACCGCTTCGCCGTCGATCAGTGGAAGCACGGTGAGTGGAAGACGCTCGCGGAGTCAACCAGCATCGGCAACTGCCGGATCATTCGATTGCCGGAAGCCGCTCGAACGAACCGTGTTCGGCTGCGGATTCTCGGAGCCGGGGCGCCCGCATTGATCTCCGAGTTCGCGCTGTTTCGTGTGAGCGATCGCGGCTGAGTGCAAAAACAAGAACGGCGCGCTCTGTTTTGTGGCAGAGCGCGCCGTCGGGATCCGCTTCGCCGGAGGTGGAAGCCTCGCGGCTCGCGCGTCAGAACATGAACTTCAAACCGAACTGGATGTTGCGCATGGGAGAGACCAACGACGTGATGGCGCCAGGGCCTCGCGCAAATCCCGCCTGAGTGGGGAACGAGAGAGCGCCGTCCGTGCCACGGCTGGGCAGGAAGCCGGTGGCCGTGTTGAGCGACGCGTTCGGACGTCCGAACTGGGGCGTGTTGAAGAGGTTGAAGAACTCCGAACGGAACTGCAGCTTGAACCGCTCACCGAGGGCGAAGTTCTTGAACAGAGAGAAATCGACATTCTTGAAACCGGGGCCTTCGAGAATACCGTTGCCGGAGTTTCCGTATTTGCAGGCTTCCGGCAGCGCGGCGTTCACGCAGCTCACCAGGCGGAACGCATCGGGATTGAACCATGCGTTCACGGTCGGATTGCTGAGCGAGCCATTTGCGATGCGATCCGGGCGAACCGGAGTGTTGGCCGTGTTGATGATGCCGCCCTGCGTCACCGTGAAGGGGAAGCCGGAACGGAATGTAAGGATTCCGTTCGTCTGCCAGCCGCCGAGGATGACGTTGCCGATGCCCTTCTTCAGTGCTTCGGGCGTGGGCAGTTCGTAGACGAAGTTCATCACGGTGTTGTGGCGTACGTCCCAGCCGATGCGGCCTTTTTCCGCCGCGCGGTCACGCGGGTTCTGATAGGTGTTCGGATTGAAGCCGTCGCCTTCGTTGCGGCCGTAGCCTTCCATCATCGACTTCGAGTAGGTGTAAGCGACGTTGAAGCTCACGCCTTTGCTGAAGCGCTTTTGGAAATTCATCTGCAAGCCGTGATACCAGGCGTTTGCGCCCGAGTCGAGCCAGCGGACGCGGGTCAGTGGACGGCGCACGCCATTGTCGTTGATGAACTGGAATGGGCGGCGCGACTGCAGGGTGCTGGTGGCGGTGTTGAACGCCGGGTCGGGCGAATTCAACTCCACCGTGTTGTCGATGTGCGTGGACTTGCTGCCCACGTAACCGATGGTCAGCACGGAATCAAACGGCAGGCGCCGCTGGATGTCGAAGCTCCACTGATTGACGTAGGGCTGGAAGTTGTCCGTGTTGAGCACGTTCGCGCTGATGGGGCTGGCGGGGTTCGCGGCGCCAAACGGATTGGCGAAGCTGAACACCGGAGCGCCCGGAATGAGAGCGCCGTTGCGCACATTGTTGGCGAAGTTCGAACTGCCCGACAACGGCGGATTCAAGTTGAGAATCGTGTAGTTATTGAGCTGGTGGATGTTGTAGTAAATGCCGTAACCGGTGCGAATCACCCAATCGTCGGTGAGGCGGTAGGCGATGCCGAGCCGGGGCATGAACATGTCTCGCTGGGGATTGTAGAACTTGTACTGCGTGCGGATCTGGCCGGGAACGAATTCGAACTGGCCGTTACGAATCTCGGCGCTGCGCCACAAACCGCGAATGTCGGTAGCGTCGGAGTTGTACTCCCAGCGCAAGCCAAGGTTCAGCGTCAGCTTACGAGTTGCCTTCCAGTCATCCAGGAAGTAGAAGGCGTAGCGGTTCTGACGGACGTCGGTGAGCGGGAGGCCTTCGGGCGTGTTGGTGTTCGAAGGCAGGCCGAGCAGGAACGCGGCGTACGACTGATTGGCGATATCGCCAGTAAAGTTGAACTGGCCGCGGGGCACGTTGGCGGCGCCGCGGAACAACGACACGCGGCGATAGTCCGCACCGGTCTTGAGACCATGCGAGCCGATCTGGATGGTGACGTTGTCGTTGATCTGGTGGAGTTGATTGTCATCGAAGCCGTTGCCGCCATCGCGCTCGGAGAGCGTCGCAAAGCCGGTGACGCCCATGGTGGGAACGCCGGCTTCACGGGCAGTCAACGGACGGTTGTTGTCCGTGATGACCCGGAAGTTGCCGAGGCCAATGGAGTCGAGATTGAAGTCGGTGTTCGCGCGCGGGTTGAAGCTGTCGGAACGGCTCTGGTTGAAACCGTAGCGGGCTTCGTTGATGATGCGCTCGTTGAAGATGTGGATCCACTGCGTGGCGACGTTGTGATTGCGGCCCGCCACGAGGTAGGTGAAGTTGCGGAGCACGCCGGGTTGCTGAAACCACTCCGGAATGTTGGTGGCATAGCGGCCCATGATCTTGTCGCGCACGGAGAAGTTGTGATCGATCTTGGTGTAGTACTGATCGTCGTCGATGCGCTGTCCGCCTGCGCCAACGTAGTTGAAGCCGCTCAGTGGATCGGGCAACGTGGTGAGCGCACGGGGCCAGAAGTCGTTCAGCGCGCGGGCGGCGGCGGCGATGCGCGACGCCGGAATGATGTTGCCTGCGAACGGTGTGGGGGCATCGGCGCTTGTCAGCGGATCGACGATGTTGACGGCAGGCAGCGCGGTGCCCGCGGCATTGCGGCGATTGAGAAGCTCGCTGAAGTTGCCCTGCCTCATGAGGTCAGAGGGCACAAGGCCGGATTCGGCCGCACCGGGAAGACGGCGACGGCGGCCTTCGTAGGTGAACATCCAGAACGTGCGGTCGCGGCCGTTGTAGAGCTTGGGCAGCAGCACCGGACCGGAGAGCGTGAAGCCATACTGATTCTGGCGGACACCTTGCTTGCGAAGGCGCGACTGGCCGGGCGTGAGGAAGTAGTTCTGGAAATAGTCTTCGGCATCGAGCTTGTCGTTGCGAAGAAACTCGAAAGCTGCGCCATGAAGGTTGTTTGTGCCGGACTTCATCACCATGACGAGTTGCGCGCCGGAGTTGAAGCCGTACTCAGCGGAGTAGCTGCCAGTGAGCACCTTCACTTCCTCCATCGCTTCGGGAGAGGGTGAGAACGGCACGGTGTTGATCCGGGCTTCGGTGGCCACGACACCGTCAAGCGTTGCGTGCTGATTCGTTTCACGCTGACCGTTGGCAATGATGGTAATGGTCTGGCCGGGGATGGGGATACCGCCACCCGCGCCAGTCGCACCGTCGAGTCCCCCACGCGGAGCGAACTGCACGCCGGGTTGAAGGACGGCCATCGCGCCGACATTGCGCCCATTGAGAGGGAGTTCCACGATCCTTCGCTGCTCCACCACACTGCCGAGCGATGCCTCGTCGGTACGCAGTGTAACGGCCTCAGCGGTTACGTTGATGCGTTCGGCGACGTTGCCGACCTGCAGGACGAAATCCGTACGAAGTCTCTCGTTGATCTGCAGCAGAATGCCTGTCTTGGATGCGGACTTGAAGCCTTCCTTCTCGACAGCGACGGAGTATTCGCCGACATCGAGCAAAGGAAAGTTGAAGTCCCCGGAATTGGTGGTGATGTCCTCACGGCGAACGCCGGTGCGGATGTTGGTGGCAGTGACCTTCGCGCCTTGAACGGCTGCGCCGGTCGGGTCAGTGACGGTACCCAGAATACTGGTGGACGTGGTCTGCGCGGATGCTGGCAACAGCGATAGAAGCGCACACACGCCGCCCATCAAGAGTCTGCTTGAAAACAAGTAGACCTCCTTCTTCAGTTGGTGTGTTTTTCCAGAATGGAAAGCGAGATGTTCCAAGGCTATAACCGCAGGAGGCTCCCCGTCAAGATGTGACAGCGAAGTGACAGCCACGTGCCAAGGCAGGTGACGTGTGGCCGCGGGTGTGCGCGGGATGGAGTGGGGCGAACGTTTTATGCGGGCGAAGCCTGGAAGCCGTAGGTCTGATACGACCATTCGGCGCGGTCGCCATTGACTTGAATGAGGCCGAAGCCTTCGGAGAAGCCCATGCGGGCGCCCTTCCACCAGTTGCCGCAAACGGCCCCGGACGTGATGAACTGGCAGCCTTTGAAGTCGACCTTCTCGCAAATGTGTGTGTGCCCTTGCAGCACCATTTTGAGGTTGCCCTTCAAAAGGATGTCGATGACGTCCATGGCATTGGCAACCAGGATGGTGTCGGTGCTGCCGGTATTGCGCCGGAAGATTTTCGGAGCGGCACTGAGCAGTGGGATGTGTGTGAGGGCGACGGTTGGGCGTGAGCCGGACTTGGCGACATCGGCCTTCAGCCACTCGATTTGCGCGTTGTCGATGGATCCGCGGAAGCCACCGTCTTCGGTGATTTCGATGGAGTCGAGGACGACGAAGTGCCAGCCTTTGTGATCGAAGGATTTGTAGCGAGGGCCGATCTGATCTTCGAACATCTTCTTGCCCCAGCCGGCTGCGGTATTGGGCACGCCGGATTTGGGGGCGGTGCCGAAGACGTCGTGGTTGCCCATGGTGGTGTGGACCGGCAGGTTCAGATGCTTCACGGTCTCGCCGTAGAGCGTGAAAAGTTGCTTGGCGCGATCGAGGTTTTGCTCCACTGCATCGAAGACCATGTCGCCGCCCGCGAGTGCGAAATCGGCCTTGAGTTTTGAGGCTGCCTTGAAGCACATCTGGCAGCCTTCCGACGCGCGCAATTCGGGTTGAATGTGAGTGTCGGTGAGGTGCAAGAACTTGAACTTCGCCGTAGCGGCTTCGGCAGGCACGGCACTCGCGGCTGCGGCTGACGCAAGGGTGCCCAGAAAGTCTCTTCTCTGCATAGAGTGAATGTAGCAGCAAAACATGACAGCCGGATGGAAACAGAATG
>JAEUQE010001029.1 GCA_016789785.1 Bryobacterales bacterium | reverse complement strand
AAGAACAGTGAAAGGGTTGCAAACGTCATGAACAAGAACATGGCGGCCGGATGAATGACGGGTATCTTCCCGGTGAGCAGGAAGTATTTCGTGTTCATCATTCCGGCGATGGGGAGCCAACCTTCCACACCGGCAGGGCGGGACCAGCCTTGAAGCCCTGATCCTTCAAACTGGCGCACCCAGAGCACAAACTCGACACCGATCCACAGATTCAGAAGGAGAAAAGAGAACTGAACCGCGCGGCGCAGGGTTTGGGAACGGTCCCGCTCCAACCGGCGCACGAAAGGCTTTTTCTGTTTCGGAGGAACTGCCTGAATTACGGCCGCCATGCTTCCATCTTACGGATGGCCGCTGAGTCTGGAAGTGACTGAAGTCACCAATGGCCGGTATGATCGTAGCCAGTCTATGCGCAAGACGGACTTCCAGTTGTTCAGCCTGACGCACCTCGCCATCCTGGCTGCAGTGCCTCTGATAGCGAGCCTCCTTGCCGCCGTGGCCCGCGCCGACCGCATCCGGGCCCGTCGTATTTCTCTTTCGCTTGCCGTGATCCTCAGTGCAAATGAGATCATCTGGTACTCCTATCG
>JAEUQE010001028.1 GCA_016789785.1 Bryobacterales bacterium | reverse complement strand
GCGGCGATGGAAGCCGGGCTCAAGGACGTGTTCTACGGGTATGACCGGTACAGCGTGTCGGACAACGACGGCGTGGCGTCGCTGACCACCAACGCCGATTGGCTCAAGGAGAACCCCAAGGCGCTCCTCAAGATCTCCGGGCACTGCGATGAGCGCGGGACCCACGATTACAACCTGGTGCTCGGCGAAAAACGAGCCAAGGCGGCGAAGAGTTTCCTGGTCGATCTGGGCGTCAATGCGAAGCAAGTGGCGATTGTCTCGTATGGCAAGGATCGCCCCTTCTGTGCCGACCACGACGAAGCCTGCCATCAACAGAATCGTCGCGGTCACATGCTGCTGCGCAAATAATCGAGCGGTCCCGGCGCCTTCCCGTGAGTGGGCGTCGGGACCAGGTTTCTTAGCCCGGACTATTCACGAATACCTGCTACGGCGTCCGATCCTTTCGCCCGGCGGGGCTGTTCTCGTTCGGCCTCCTCGACGGACTGTCTGTACCCTGCGTCGGCCTTACGTGCGAGAAGCCCCGGCGGGCGTCGCTCTCAAACGCCTCGCGACCGCATTCATGAATAATCCGGGCTAGACACTCG
>JAEUQE010001027.1 GCA_016789785.1 Bryobacterales bacterium | reverse complement strand
GGCGCACGCCGCTCCGGCGCGCAGAAGCTCATCGCCGAGCTCACGGTGCGCAATGGCCAGGTGGTGTGGGACCTGAACGGCATCTCCGCCACGGACTGGAAGAAGTTCACCTACCGCAAGCGCGAGGAATGAAGACCAACGCGGCGCGGCTGCTCGACCGGTTGGGCGCCGCCTACGAACTGCGCGACTACGAAGTGGGCGACGATCACCTGGATGCCGAAACCGTCGCCGGGCGCATCGGCATGCCGCCCGAGCAGGTATTCAAGACGCTGGTCGCGAGCGGCGCACGCAACGGCGTGTGCCTGGCCGTCATTCCAGGATCGGCGCAGTTGCACCTCAAGGACGTGCAGGCGCTCACCGGCTACGTGCGCGGCGGCGTCACCGCCCTCGCCTGCAAAAAGGACTATCCGGTCTTTATCGACGAAACGGTGGACCTGTACGACCGCATCGCTGTCTCGGCCGGAGTCCGCGGGACGCAGATAGTCCTCAGCCCGGCGGATTACCTCAAGGCCACCAACGCTACCCCCGGCGACATCGCCCGCTGAGGCCCTGTAGGCGAAACCCCTCCCCGCCGGGTCTTAGAGG
>JAEUQE010001026.1 GCA_016789785.1 Bryobacterales bacterium | reverse complement strand
CGTCTTCAAAACTTGATTGCAGGAACGCAAAGCTGGGAGTCGCAAGTTCGGCTGCGTCGGCGGCCAAACTGGATTTCCACTCCGAAAGAATCACCTCGGTCGAACGCTGTGACTTTTCCTCTTGCAAGCGACGTTGCCAATGGGCGATCTGTTCTTCAACCGCCGCCAATTCTTGGATCTGTTGAGGCGTGGGCACTTTTACTTGCGGGCCCGTGTTGCCGCGAGTTTCGATATAGACACCTTGCTCATCAATATTGTTGAAGAAGGCAAAAAACTGATAGTAGTCGCGACGTTCGATCGGATCGTACTTGTGATCATGGCAGCGAGCACAGCCCATCGTGAGCCCAAGGAAAGTCGTCGCCACGGTTTCGGTTCGTTCGGCGCAATTCTCGATTCGCCACTCTTCTTCGATCGAACCGCCTTCGGTTACTGAACGATTGTTGCGATTGAATCCTGTCGCGACCAATTGCTCGGTTGTCGGGTCGGGCAATAAATCCCCCGCCAACTGTTGAACAAGAAACTCATCAAAGCGTTGGTGACGATTGAACGAAGCAATGACCCAATCGCGCCAAGGCCATTGACTTC
>JAEUQE010001025.1 GCA_016789785.1 Bryobacterales bacterium | reverse complement strand
CCAGTCGCTCGCCGCGCAAGAGGCCCAGCCGGCGGTCTGGAACAACCTCGGCAATCTGCTCGCCCGCACCGGCCGCACCGAGGCGGCGCTGCAGGCCTTCGCGCGGGCCATCGCCTTGGCGCCCGAATACGCCGATGCGCACTACAACCTCGCGCGCGTGCTGCACCGCGAAGGCCGCGCGCCGGAGGCGGGGCAGGCCCTGCAGACCGCGCTGGCGCTGCCAGGTGGCCCGCGCGAGGCGATGCTGCAGTTGGCCGCGCGGCTGCAGGAGAACGCCGGCCGCCTGGACGAGGCCCTCGCGACGCTGGACGCCGCGCTGCAGCTCGCACCCGCCAAGGCGGCACTGCACCACAACCGCGGCGTGCTGCTGCAACGGCTGAACCGCCCTGCCGAGGCGCTCGCTGCCTTCGACGCAGCGCTCGCCCGCGGCGCCGCGGACGCCGATGCGCACTACAACCGCGGCAACGCGCTGCAGTCGCTCGGCCGCGGCGAGGAGGCGATGGCGTCGTACCGTCGCGCGCTCGCCGTCCAGCCTCGGCATGGCCTGGCGCTGTACGACCTGGCCCGGCTGCGCTGGCGGCTGGGTGA
>JAEUQE010001024.1 GCA_016789785.1 Bryobacterales bacterium | reverse complement strand
ATGCCATCGGGATAGCTTCGCGGAAAGCCGGCAAAGCTCTTCTCCATGTAGTCGGTCGAATACGCCGTCGTGCTCCACTGGTGGCCATCGGCACTGAGGATGCCACAACAATAAGTGTTGTCCAGCAGTACAAATTCCTCGGCGATGGCGTGTTGGTTGGGCGTGTACTGCCGACCGAAGATACACAGCGACGGATCGCCGTTGCCGCGGCCCATGGCGCCAAACACCTGGTCGTAGGTGCGATTCTCCTTGATGATGTAGACCACGTGCTTGATCAGGCTCGGCTCGCCGATCCGCTCGGGAATCGCGCGCGGCGGCTGGTCCGGTCGCGGCGGCAATAGCGCCTGCGCGATTCTCGGCGAGCGCAGGTTCCGCGCCACGCGTTCTGACATCGCCGCTAGTTCCTTCGCGGAAGGAATTTTTACGAACGAGAGTGATCCCCAGTATTGGTGCGAATTGAAGCCGCGCGTCGACTTCCCATCGTCTGTCGCCTCCGGTTGCTTCGGCAAGCCCTTGATATTCGCCACCACCAGCGCGGCGCGCGGCGCATCCAGCGCGAGTGCCCCCGGATACCAGCCCACGGGAATCAGG
>JAEUQE010001023.1 GCA_016789785.1 Bryobacterales bacterium | reverse complement strand
CTCATGTTCAACAAAGACATTCCGCCCTTCCGCAAGTATCCCGGCGCTCTCCGCCAGTTCCGCAAGACCGTCGAATACGACCCGAAGAACGCCAAAGCCAAGGAACACATCGCCACCATCGAAGGCATCTACAAATCGATGGGCCGCCCCGTTCCGCAGTAACCAATCCGATCGCGCGCTGCCTCCGTATTGCTATTGGAGGCAGCAAGCATGAATCTGCAACAACAGCGCGAAGCAATCGTGCGCCGTCACATGGAAGCCGAGAACCGGCACGATGTCGACGCCACCATCGATACCTTTCACCAGGCCCGCTATGAGGTCATGCCCTTCGGCGCGCCCTCCGATGGCGCCGATGCCGTCCGCGGTCTGCTCGGCGCGCTGATGGCCGCGTTTCCCGACTTCCACGTGGCCGAGACCGCCCTCTATCACTCCGCCACGGCAGTCATCGTCGAAACCCGCATGACCGGCACCCACCGCGGCGATTGGATGGGCATGCCGCCCTCCGGCCGCGCCATCGATCTCATGGCCGCCTGCTTCTTCCTCTTCGATGGCCCCCACCTGCTATGCGAGCGCGTCTACTTCGACAACGCC
>JAEUQE010001022.1 GCA_016789785.1 Bryobacterales bacterium | reverse complement strand
CGGGCTTGCAGATAGTCTTGCTCGGCGGAGATTTTTTCCTCCCAGAGTTTCTTTTCGCGCTCATAGGTCGATTGGGCGAGCGACAAACGCTTCTGGGCCGCCAGCTGTTCGCTGCGCTGCTCTGAAAGCGCGATGCTCGCGATCACCGCCAGTACCTGGCCGCGCTTGACCGGCTGCCCGAGATTGGCGGGAACGCTCTCGACGACGCCGGCCACACGGGGAACGACGTGCGCGGTACGGTCTTCGTTGAAGCGGATTTCGCCGGGTAGTTGCGCGGCAGTTTTGATTTTAGCGGGAGTGGTCTTCTGGATGCCGATGGCGGCAGCTTTTACTTGCTCGTCCGTCAGTTCGATTTTTCCCTCTTCCCGCGTATCGATGAACAGGAAGGGGGTTTCGCCCAGATGAGCCGTAATCGCCGCTTCGAATACATGGGGTTCGGCAATCGGACCGGTACTCTTCAGGTAGTCCTTCTCGGCGGTAAAGAGAATTTCCTGCTTCTCTCCCCCTGGTCGCGTCAGCGTGATCGAGACTTTGGCTGCAGTTGGGGCAAGCGGCTTGTCTTGCTGGAACAACCAGACACGGAAACTTGGC
>JAEUQE010001021.1 GCA_016789785.1 Bryobacterales bacterium | reverse complement strand
CACATGTTCTGGCCCATGTTCAGGCCACCCAGCGCGCCGTTCACGATCAGTGTGTTGCCGCGGTAGCCCACGCTGCCGAGGCACAGCCCGTTCTGGTTCTGGCCCACCATGTTGTCGCTGACCAGGCCGCTGTTCACCGAGATGCCGCAGCCGTGGTTGCTGACGACGTTGTTGCCGCGCACCGTGGCCATGCCGAACACCCGCACGCCGACGTCACCGTTCAGCTGCGCGTCGTTGTCGAGCGCCGACCCGGACTCCAGCGCGATGCCGCGCGCACCGTTGCGCCGGCTGATCGACGCACGCACCAGCCCGTTCCCGATCATGATGCCGTCGCCGCCGTTGCTGGCCACCTGCACGCTGTCCACCAGGTGTCCGGACGTCGCGCCGGCGCCTGCCGGCCGGCGGCGACGTACACCCTCGGGTAGGCACTGTCGCCGCCGGCCGCCGCGCGGTCACGCGGGGCGTAGGCATAGGCGGTGGCCGGCACGGCCATGTCGCGTGGCGAGCGTGGCGGCCCCACCGTGGTCGCTTCCTTGACCACGCTCATGCCACCAAGCGCCCATTCGTCGAAGCCCTCGGCGAGCAGCGAGA
>JAEUQE010001020.1 GCA_016789785.1 Bryobacterales bacterium | reverse complement strand
TGACTTGACCACCATCAACGGAGTTCCGGATATGACGATCACCAAGACGCATTCCGGCAACTTCACGCAAGGCCAGACTGGCGCGACGTACTCCATCACCGCAACCAACAGCGGCACGGCTAGCACCACCGGCACGGTCACGGTGGTCGACACGCTGCCGGCCGGTCTCACGGCGACCGGGATCACGGGAAGCGGATGGAACTGCGTGCTCGGGACATTGACCTGCACACGCAATGATGCACTGACCGCCAGCAGCAGCTATCCGTCGATCACATTGACCGTAAACGTCGCTGCCAACGCATCAGCTTCCGTGACCAACAGCGTCACGGTGAGCGGTGGCGGCGAAACCAACACGGGCAACAACGTCGCCAATGACGTGACCACCATCAACTCCGGCAGCGTTTCGATCACCGTCGGCACGGTTCCGGCAGGGTTGGCATTCACGGTCAACGGCAACACCTTCACCAGCAGCCAGACCCTGAACTTCACCAACGGCGCGACGGTGACCATCGCGACCACATCGCCTCAAACCGGCTCGCCCGGAGAGCAGTTTGTCTTCCAGAACTGGAGCGACGGCGGAGCGATCTCGCA
>JAEUQE010000101.1:23038-28454 GCA_016789785.1 Bryobacterales bacterium | reverse complement strand
GGCAGTTCCCGCATTTCTACGCCATCGCATGGATGTATCGCGAGGACTACGCGCGCGCCGAAATCAAGATGCTGCCCGTGATCGAGCCTGACGGCGCCGCAACCGCCCGGCAGATCCTGATCGCGTCCACCATCCTGATTCCGATCAGCCTCGCGCCAACGTATCTTTCGATGACTGGCAATCTCTATGCGATCGGCGCGGTCGTGTTGGGAATTGGCTTCTTCTACGCGGGTTGGAAAGTGGCTCGTGAGCGGACGTTGATTCGCGCACGGGGCGTGCTGCTCGCGTCTGTAATTTACCTGCCGGTGCTTTACGGTCTCATGGTGCTGGACCGTCCGGGCGTGTGATCTCTCGCAACGCGCTCGCCCTTTTCGCCGCTTCTCTGCTTCCCATCGCCTGCTCGCGGGTTGTGCCACTCGACGTGATCGGCGAAGTTCCCACGTTTCAATTGACTTCGCAATCCGGCGCATCCTTCGACAGTGCGAAGGAACTTCGCGGCTACGTGTGGGTGGCGGACTTCATCTTCACGAATTGCCAGGGACCGTGTCCGCGCATGACTTCGCAGATGCGCCGGGTGCAACTGGCGACGGCGCCAGACGTGAAACTGGTGAGCATCACCGTGGATCCGGAGCGCGATACACCGGAAACATTGGCTGCCTATGCCTCGAAGCACCAGGCCGACTTGTCGCGATGGACCTTTCTCACCGGAACCCAGGCGGATTTGCACCGCTTGAAACGTGAAGTCTTCCTGCTGGGCAACGTGGATGGAGAGCTGAGTCATTCCACACGTTTCGTGTTGGTCGACCGCCAGTCGCGGATTCGCGCTTATTACGACACCTCAGAGCCCGGCAGCATCAAGAAACTGATTGCCGACATTGAGCGGCTACGGAGTGAGTCCGGCGATGGACGTACGTGATCTTCCTACAGTCAACGCAATTCTGAATGCGACAGCGGCCGTGCTGCTGATCTTGGGCTATGTGCTCATCCGGCAGGGCAAGCGGGAGGCGCACCGCAAAGCGATGCTCGCGGCATGCGGCGTGTCGGCGCTCTTCCTGACGTGCTATCTCATCTATCATTTCCAGGTGGGTTCAGTGAGGTTCCAGAAGACGGGCACCATTCGCACGGTGTACCTGTCGATTCTCCTCACGCACACCGTGCTCGCGGCGTCGGTTCCCGTGCTGGCGTTGATCACTCTGAAGCGCGCATTCGCGGCACGATTCAAGCATCACCGTGCGATTGCGCGTTGGACCCTGCCAATCTGGATGTACGTCAGCGTCACCGGCGTGATCGTGTATTGGATGCTGTACCGGATGTAGCTCTTCATCGCCCAATCCCCGTCGATGTGCAAAGCGTAGTGCTCAGGCGAGGATCTCGCGGATGGGCGTGCCAAAGTCGATATCCAGACGCTTGCGTCCAGGCACCTCCAGCTTGCGCGGGTCGAGTCCCATTTGATGCAGGATGGTGGCATGCACGTCGGTTACGTAGTGGCGATTCTCCACTGCATGAAACCCGATCTCATCGGTTGCGCCGTGGACCACACCACCTTTGATGCCTCCGCCCGCGAGCCACACCGTGAAGCCGTAGGGATGATGATCGCGGCCATCCAGACCCTGCGCTCCCGGCGTGCGGCCAAATTCCGTGACGAACGCGACAATCGTATCCTTCAGCAGACCACGCTGCTTCAGGTCGCGCAGTAGTCCCGCAATGGGCTGATCCACCTGCGCACACAACTCCGAGTGCGTCTTCTTCAGCTTCGAGTGACCGTCCCACTTCCCTGCTCCGCCATTGCTTCCATGAAATACCTGAATGAAGCGTGTGCCGCGTTCCACCATGCGGCGCGCGGCGAGGCATGTCTCGCCGAATGGTTTCGTCACTTCGTGATCAAGGCCGTAGAGTTTGCGCGTAGCCTCACTTTCTTCACGGAACGTCATCACTTCGGGAACCGCCGTTTGCATGCGAAAGGCAAGCTCGTAGCTTTTGATCCGCGCGCGCAAAGCGAGGTCATCCGGATACTCAGCGGCGGCAAGACCGTTGAACTCGCGCAACAGTTCGAGTTCGCGCCGCTGCTGTTCAGGCGTGACATTCGCCGCGGGTTTGGCGAAAGGCAAGGGGTTTTCCGCATCGACGGCAAGTTGAACGCCGCCATGCTCAGGCCCGAGATAGCTCGCTCCATGCGCGCCCAGCCCACCACAACAACTGTCGATCGGATCGCCCAGCACCACGAACTGCGGCAGATTCTCGTTCAACGACCCGAGCCCATAGTGGACCCACGCTCCGATGGTCGGGAACTGGCCTTCCAGGACGTGGCGGCCGGTGTGAAACTGCATCTGCGCGCCGTGGTTGTTGTCGGTGGTCCATAGCGACCGCACAACAGCGATATCGTCGATGCACTCGCCCGTGTGCGGAAACCAATCGCTCACCTCAATGCCGCTTTGTCCGCGCTTTCGATAGCCGGTCTGCATTGGATAGATGCGCGAGTGGGGCTTATGCAAACCCGCGATCACCTCTCGCAGGTTCTTCTTGGTGAGCGGATTGTCGAGGGCGCCGCCATGTGGAGTCTCATCGAATGTCTTGCCCGCGTATTTATTGAGTTCCGGCTTCGGATCGAACGTATCCATCTGGCTCACACCGCCGATCATGAAAAGCCAGATCACGCTCTTGGCTTTCGGCGCGAAGTGGGGCTTGCCATCGGGCAGGTGCGAGGCGGTGGCAGCGCGCGCGATGCCGTCGCGGTACAACATGGATCCGAGAGCAAGGCCGGTGAAGCCCACGCCAAGATCGGAAAGAAATGCGCGACGTTTCATTTGCCAGTAGCCCTCCCAGTGGGTCTATCGTATCGTGACGAAGTCATTGTGATTGAGCAGCACATGCACCAGATCCGCCTGATCCAGCGGACTGCGCAGGAACTTCGCCGCGGCGGACATCTCCGCCGGCTTCGCAGGACGCCCCAGAATTGTTTCAAACGCGAGTGCGGCGAATTGTTCCGGCCGCTGTCCCTCATCGGCAAGACGCTTTGCCAGTTGCGCGGCCTGATCCCGGCTCAACTGGCTGTTGGTGAGCGCGAGCGCCTGATGAGGCACAACGCTTTCGGTACGCTCGTAGCATTCCGCCGGACTCGCAGAGTCGAACGCCTTGAGAAAGAGCACTGGTACATCGGGCGTATGTTCGATATAGATGCTGCGCCGCCGTGACTCCATCGCCTTGCCGCCTTCCACTGGTGGTCCGCCCTGCGCGGGGTCCAGCGCGCCGGCCACATGCAGAATGCTGTCGCGCACGGCTTCGGCTTCCATGCGCCTCGGATTCATCTTCCACAAGTAGCGATTGTCGGGGTCGATCTTCGCATTCGACTGGCCCTCATCACCTGACGTGGATTGCATGCGATACGTCCTGCTGGTCAGGATCATACGGTGGAGATGCTTCATGCTCCATCCGTTGTCCACGAGTTCCAGCGCCAGCCAGTCGAGCAACTGGGGATGGGAAGGCGGCTTCCCGTTCACGCCAAAGTCCGCCACGGTGGGCACCAGCGCCTTGCCGAAGTGCCGCAGCCAGATATGATTCACCGCAACTCGCGCAGTCAGCGGATTGTCGCGGGAGCCGATCCATTGGGCAAGCGCGAGACGCCGCCCGCTGCTGCGTTCGGGATAGGTTTTGCCGATAGCCGTGTATCCCTCGGCCGGGAGGTTCAACGCATCGGCAGCCTCGGTGAGTTTGCGCTTGGCTTCCGAAACCCGCTTCTCATTGGCAGGTTGCGCGGTAAGAGCGGCGCTCAACTCCATCTGCGCGCGAAGTAAATTCTCATCGGCTTTCAACACACCCGCCGCACGCTCGGCCTTGCGGGCGGCGGCGATCAGCGCGTCGGTCTCCGGACCGGAAGCCCCGGCCACGAACCGGGCGCGATCGGCGGCAATGCGAGCTTCAAGCGCAGGAAGATGCGCTCGGGCTGCTGCGAGCGCCTTGGCCGCGAGCCGTGAGGCCGAGTCGTCCTTGGCGTCCTTCAGTTCCTTCTCCGCACTCTCGATATCGGCTCTCGCCTTCGCCAGCATGTCCGCATGCACGAATTCCCGAGCATCCGGATAGTAGCTGGAAACTGGAAGCGAAACCGGATTCACTCGCAGCAGCGGTTTGCCAAACACAGAAGGCAACGCAGCATCGAGCGGATTGTCCTTATCGGGATTCTGGACGTCGCCACGAATCAACAGATGAGTTTTCGCTTTTGGATCTTCCTCGTAGATGCGGGCCAAGCCATCCTTCTCGACGTCGAGTTGTCCGGGGACACGATCCGTTCGCACCTGATACGGCTCAAAGAAAGCGCGGAAACGGAAGTATTCCTCCTGCGAGAGTGGATCGTACTTGTGGTCGTGGCAGCGTGCGCACTTGAGCGTGATGCCGAGAAAGCCCATCGCTGTGTGATCCACGGCATCCTGCATCCAGCCGTGACGGTCGTAACGGGAATAGCTGCGCGCAAGGTAGCCCGTGGCGCGCAGCACCTGCGGATCTTCAGGCGCGATCTCATCACCCGCGAGCATCTCCGCGATCATGCGATCGTAGCCCTTGTCCTGATTCAGAGACTCGACAATCCAGTCACGCCAACGCCAGATGTGTTTTGCGCTGTTGCGGACCTCATTGGAGCGGCGATAGCCGTACCAGTCGCTGTATCGCCAAACATCCATCCAGTGCCGTCCCCAACGCTCGCCGTAGCGCGCATCCGCGAGCACGCGGTCCACCGCGCGCGTCCAAGCACCGGGCTTCGAGTCACTGAGAAATCCCGCAAGTTCTTCGCGCGTTGGCGGCACGCCCACCACATCGAGATAAAGCCTCCGAAGCAGTGTGCGCCGATCTGCCTCGGGAACCGGTACAAGGCCGTTCTGCCTGTGTTGCGCGGCGATGAAAGCATCGATCGGATTCGCGGCCCAACCATCGGCGGCGCGCGGAACCGGCGGGCGCAGCGGCTTCTGATAGGCCCAATGCTTCGTTGCGGGATGTTCTTGTTTCGGCGCGGGCGTGACGGCGATCCGATCGCTCATCGGCGCGCCGCTCGCGATCCACGATTCAATCAGTTGAACTTCGGCGCCGGAGAGTTTCGGCATCTTGTGCGGCATGTGCGGCTCAGCCAAATGCGCGACGGCCCGGTACAGCAGGCTCCCGGCAGGCTTGCCCGGCTCCACCGCGGGGCCACGATCTCCGCCACGCAGCAACATTCCGCGGCTGGTGACATCGAGACCCGACTGCCTGACCGCCGAGTTGTGACACCCGGCGCAACGCGATTCGATCAACGTGACAGCGGCATGCTTCTCCGCGGAAGACACAGCGGTGAGAAGCGTCAACAGCGCAGTGGTCCCAGCCCAGAGTATTCGCATGTTTCGCCCGATTGCCTCACTATACAACAGCGAAGGACCGGGCCGAGATGATCAGCGGC
>JAEUQE010000101.1:0-22938 GCA_016789785.1 Bryobacterales bacterium | reverse complement strand
GATTGCGTATCCACACCTCCACCCCAGAACACAAGGCGGCCGCCGTAGTTCTCCTTGAGCACCGCCGGATCCATGCCAGTTGCGGAACACTGCACGGGATTCAGGATATCGAAGCCCGCCTCAAGGAACTCCGGAATGAACTTCGCCACAGCGCCGCAGGAATGTTTGAAGGTGCGCCATGTCGTGTTCGCATGAATCCACTGCGTGATCCGCTGATAGTAGGGCAACCACAGTTCGCGGAACGTCGCCACCGAACAGAACGAGGAAGTCTGCGTACCGAAGTCAGTCCCGCAAACATTCAGGACGTCCACGCGGTTGCCAACACGCGCGGCGATCCGCTCCAGATTCCGCAGCGCAATGTCGCACTGTCCCTGAAACACAGCATGAATGTAGTCGCGCCGGCTACGTGTGGAGACATACCATTCGGTCACGTCGCGAATGCCCTTCGGATACTTGAGGCCCGCGGCGGGAACCAGTGCGATGTCACCAAATGAAGTGCCACCGAAGCTCGCTACCACGGCTCGTCCGGTTGCTTGGGCACGCGACACCTCCCGCTCCAGATAGTCGAGATCCGCATCCGCGATCGGGCCAAACTCCTCAAGGTTGTCGGCGGGATTCAGATGGTCCTCGTCGATCGGTGGCTGGCGCACGATGTTGTCGAAGAAGTGCCCGTCTTTCGGCATGCAAGCGCTCGGCGGGGCGGTGAGATCGCCTTGTGGATGCATCAGCGTGTTGCCGCTTTCATCGCGGGTAACGGTGAATCCGCCAGGAACCAGCACCTCCAGGCCACTTTCGAGCCGCCAGGGCTTCCAGTCTTCCAAAGGAAAGCCGAATCGAGTCATCCGCCGGATCAAGCCTTCCGTGCTGATGCCCAGCGCACGCTTCAGATCATCATCCAGGAACCCAAGCAGTTGCCCTGGGTCGATCACCCGGACCGGATCGCGCCCGAGACCGAAGTGCTCGCGCAATGCAGCGACACAACTGACGTGGATTCCCGTGACGAACGTAGACCCGAAGTCGATTGGAATCGCCTCGGGCTGCTGATGCCGCAACGCGGCTCGCACATTTTCCGCACCACTTACTGACATGGCTTCACCCTTTTCCAATGACAACCGGCTCAATCCGCGGGATCATCACGTGAATCAAGCCGAGAATGAACAGATAGGCGCAACCGGCCCAGAGAAACAGAGGTATGTAACTGCCGGTCGCCTGCAGCACGAAACCCGTGGCGATCGCAGCCAGCATTCCGCCCGCGGAACCGCCGAAGCCCGTAATGCCGACGACGGAACTTACCGCGGATTTCGGAAACAGGTCGGAAAGGCAGGCAAACATGTTCGATGCCCATCCCTGATGGCCCGCCGCCGCGAGGCTGAGAATCAGCACCGCGGTCCACAAGTTGGCCGCGCTTGCGCAGAATACCATCGGCAACACAAGCAACGCACAGACGAGGATCGCCGACTTGCGAGCCGCGTTCACCGTCCATCCGCGGCGCATGCACCACATGGATAGCCAGCCTCCGAAAACACTGCCGCCGCAGGCGGAGGTGTAAATCACCACGAGCGGAAGGCCCATTTCACTCAGATTCAGTCCGTGACGGGAATGAAGGAACTTCGGCGCCCAGTACAGATAAAGCCACCACACGGGATCCGTCAGAAACCTCGCAATGAGGAAGGCCCACACCGCGCGAGACCGGAGTAACTCAGTCCACGGCACCGAGCCGCCAGTATCCGCGGTATCCGGTGCGCGTTCGCGATAGATCCAGAGCCACGCCGCAATCCACAACCCGCCCGCGGCGCCCGTCAGTACAAACGCCATCCGCCAGCCATATTGAACAGTAATCCAGGGCACAATGAGTGGCGTGACAATGGCACCGATGTTCGAGCCTGAGTTGAATAGCCCAACCGCGAAAGCCCGCTCGCGGGCCGCGAACCATTCCGACACCGCTTTCACGGCAGCCGGGAAGTTCCCTGCTTCGCCGAATCCAAGCGCTGCTCGCATTACGCCAAACCCCGCTGCCGAATTCACCGCGCCGTGGAGCATAGCGGCTACGCTCCACGCAGCGGCCGCCATCGTGTAACCCTTGCGGGTGCCGGCGCGATCGAGGATGCGGCCGAAAGCTAACAACCCAATCGCGTACGCCGCCTGGAACGACGTCACGATGAAGCCGTACTCGGCCTCGCTCCAACCGATTTCCGGCTGTAATACGGGGGCGAGGATGCCGAGAATCTGACGGTCGATGTAGTTGATCGCCGTGGCGAAGAACAGCAGTCCGCAGACGGTCCAGCGGTACGCAGACCCCTCCGCGCGCCCGGCCGGCCCCTCGCTGTCGCTGCTCATTGCTGCCGCCATGGGAATCTTATCAGCAATCGCAGCGAGTCTGGGTGGCAACGATGGCGTCGCGGAGCTGTGCGCGGGCTATCCACCGTCGCGTCCGAAAGAGTTACTCCATCTTACTGAGTCAGGGTTAGTTCGTCAGGACTGATGGTACCTCCGTGCATTGATCTTGGCAGGGGTGCGGTGCAACATGGAGGGAGAGTAGGTGAATCGCCTGTGAAGACTTTGCTGCCGTTGATTCTCGCCCTGACCGCGTTGTACGCCCAGGAGATGCCACGTCCGGCATGCACTGCCGAAACGCGGGGCCAGGTCTGGCCACCCCAAGCAGCGCGTAACCCGTCCTCCGTGGGGCCATCGTGCAACATCCAGGTATGCGTTCGAGGCGCATGGACCTTCCACTGGGAGTCACTGACGGTTCATGTCAGTGAACTCGGCAAGAAAGGAAAGCGGCCCGAACCGGCGTGCGGCGCGCCCGGCGCAACCGTGTACGGACGGCCGAGCGCGGAACAATCAGAAAGTCACGCTCGAAAGCAGGTAGACGGTGTGGGCAGCACTAGGACACCCGGACTGGCGCAGATAGTCTCCCGGGAATAAGTGGCCGTATCCTCCATACAGTCTCCAGCGAGGGGACCGGTTGTACGCACCCGATACGAAGAATTGCCTGCCAATGTGGGAACTCCGGGCGTCAGGATTCCGGACCATGAAGAAATCGCCTCCGGGATAGAGCCCATCTCGCACCGTAGCCAGCCAGTAGGACCGCCAACTCCCGAAGGCCGTCCACCGGCGAGTAAGTGGCACTTCGGCATTTATCGCGGGGAACCGGATGTTCCGCCACGCAAACGGGTCAGTGATCCCGTTGGCGTTGAAGCCGGCGGGAAACAAGTCATCGAACGTGTCGTAGCGCCCGTCGGAGGGGTCCTTGTCACCCGACCCGTAGTTGTACTCGACACTGACGCGAGGGCCGGTATCCGCACCAAGCGGCCGCCAGCCCATCTCCCAATGCCCGCCCCAGGCCGAGATGCGGTCGCCGACGACATGCCCCCGTTGGAGCGCCATTTCCACGTTGTAGTCGATTCGGGATGCCATGTTGCCGAGCACCCGGAAGCCGGGTGTTACCACATCACGATGGCCTGGATTCTCCATCAGATCCATGCTGTCACCGCCTCGTTTCCAAAGCAGATACGGCTCGATGACGCCATCCCGCCAACCCGTCTTGATCTGAGTAGTGAGTCCCGAGATCCTGCTGCCGGTGTCGAAGCCGTCCGGCCGCTGCCGGCCAGGCTCCACGCGGAACCCCGTGAACATCTGCGCTTGCAGGCGCTGGCCGGAGTAAGCCAGGCGGACGGCGTCAAAGGCCAGCCCGAACGGATCCCAGTAGTTATCCGCACCAACTAACCGCTCGTCACCCACGCTCAGTTCCTGTCTTCCGATCCGCGCCTGAAATCCTTGCTCCGCACTGCCGAACTCGATGTAGCCCTGACGGACGTCAAACGAGTTCCTTCCGCCCTCGGGAGGAAGACCCGCATTCAGGCGAAACGCCCGGGCATCCTGCCCCTCAAAGTACACCCGCATCCACCGGACAGGCTGCGCAAGCACGTTGACCCGGACACGGCCCAGCATTTGCCGGTCATCGAATGCCTGCTCGCTATCGATGGTGACCTCGGCCCGAGCCCGCAGTTCCGCCCCAATGCGAATCCACGAAGGCAGACGGCGCTCGCGGCCAGCTTCCCCCGTTTCGGATGATGAGACTCCGTGCCGTTCCTCAACCTCCTGAGCTGCCACTGGAATAAGACATAAGACACACGAATACACGATACGCACAAATGCGCTGCAACGAAACATAGTGAAACCTTTCGTATGAACTCATCGGCAAGGCGTGGTAAATGATGCGATCCGGTGAGGCTGTCTTAAGGTCACGAAGCAACTCCCGGCCGAAGAAACTTCACTTAGCCACGGGGAATAGGTAAAGTTTGCCGAATCTTACCGATATGGCTAAATGGAGGCGTTCACGGCCAGCCACCGCGGGAAGACGCACATCCAGGCCGAGGCCCGCCCCGGCACAAACCGCCGGAAGGCTTGGCTGGAGTGATTTCCTCCGGTGGTGAAGAGATCGAATTCAATTGAATCGTTTTACTAAGTGATAAGGAACTACCATGAAGTTGACTATTGGCAGAAAGTTCGCTGGAACGTGTGCTTTCCTGATTGCGCTGGTGCTCGCGTTGGGTGGCGTTGGACTCTACAGCGTCGTACGGCTGGGCGCGACGACACAGATTCTTGTGGAGGATTCGCTGCCCGGCGTGGAAGCGCTGGGGGAAATAGACGCACTGCTGGAGAGATCCCGGGGGTTCATGGCGGAGTACCGTGCCTCGACCGACCAGAAGGAGCGCGCCAGGCTCCAGGCAAGCATCGGCGAGGCCAGGAAGGACCTTGCGGAAGTGTTGAAGCGGCAGGGCGCCACGACGATGGGGCAGGCGGAACGGGAAGAGCTCTCGAAGCTGGAACCCGCGGTGGCGGTGTACTTTCAGGAGTGGGAGAAGATTCTGGCTGCCAGCCGGCCGAACCAGAATTCGCAGGCGCTGCTCCAGGGCCCGCTCAACCAAGCCTTCGACGGGGCCATGAAACACACCGACGCGATGCTGGAATTGGTGAAGTCCAACGCCCGCGTTGAAGGCGAGCAGGCAGAGCAGGGTACAAAAACCGCAGTGACCGCATCAATCGCCCTCCTGGGGCTGTGCGTCGCCGCCGGCTGTCTTCTCGGCTTCTACGTAGTGCGTAGCGTAAACCGCGCGCTGTTACGCATCGCCAACGATCTGACCGAGGGCGCCGAGCAGGTGGCCAGCGCGGCGGGACAGGTGTCGTCCTCCAGCCAATCACTCGCCCAAGGCTCTTCGGAGCAGGCGGCGTCGCTCGAGGAGACATCCGCTTCGAGTGAGGAAATCAACTCCATGGCGGCAAAGAACAGCGAGAATTCTCGCGTAGCGGCGGGTCTGATGACACAGTCTCATCAGAAATTCACGGAGACGAGTCATTTGCTCGACCAATCCGTGGTCGCGATGGCGGAGATCAGCGCGCAGAGCGACAAGATCTCGCGCATCATCAAGACGATTGACGAAATCGCGTTCCAAACGAACATTCTGGCGCTCAATGCTGCCGTGGAAGCCGCCCGCGCCGGCGAGGCTGGAATGGGATTCGCCGTGGTGGCGGATGAAGTCCGCAGCCTTGCACAGCGCTGCGCTCAGGCCGCCAAGGATACTTCGCTGTTGATCGAGGAGTCCATCACGAAGTCCAACGACGGTAAGACGAAGGTGGATCAGGTCGCAGTCTCGATCCGGTCGATCATTGAAGAGTCCTCCAAGGTGAAGATGCTGGTGGACGAAGTGAATCTCAGCAGCCAGGAGCAGGCCCGGGGGATCGATCAGATCGGAAAGGCCATCACGCAGATGGAGCAGGTCACGCAGAAGACGGCGGCGAGCGCCGAAGAGAGTGCGTCCGCGGCAGAACAGCTCAACGCGCAATCTGAGACCTTACGTGACATCGTTACGGAACTGACGGTAATGGTGGTGGGAGATCAGGCCGGACCGGATCGCCAACGCCCGAAGCCGGCAGGCCGCCGGGGACGTGGACCTGCCGCCATGCGGACCCCGTCGTCTGAGAAGAGACAGCGAAGCGAATCGGCTACCGTTGTCCATGCAGCGGCAGGCCGGGATGAATTCCCACTGGACGACCACTTCAAAGACTTCTAAGTTGGGCGTTGCTGGGCGTCCAGCCGCAGACCCGGAGCCGGTCCTGAGCCCCATGCCGTTGTGTTCCCAACTGACAGGCTCATCACTCGACCGAGAACATGTGAAAGGAAGACCAGCCAGCGATGCGCACCGAACTCGCGGGACCGCAGGAGAAAATGCCATGGCTGATCGCACAACTTGGCCAGCAGTTGTATGGAGTTCGTTGTGGAGTGGTGCGCGAGATGGTGATCATGCCGGAGGTGTGTGCAGTCCCGGGCGTACCCGGGTACGTGCGTGGCGTGATGAACCTTCGCGGCCGGGTGACGCCACTGGTGGACTTACGCGTGCGGCTCGGGATGCGGTCCTCCGTCGGCGATTTGGAGGCAATGTGCGATCTCATGCAGCAGCGCGCGCAGGACCATCGGCGGTGGCTTGAAGAACTGGAGGCTTGCGTGAAGGAGAACCGCCGCTTCGGGCTCGCACGCGATCCGCATCAGTGCGCCTTCGGCAAATGGTACGATCAGTTTCGCACGGACAATATCGTGGTTGCCGCTCTGCTGAAGCGTTTCGATGCGCCCCACCAGCGAGTGCACGCACTGGCCGCCGAAGTAGATGATCTGGTCGGCCAAGGTTGCGCCCGGCAGGCGCTCAATCTTCTCAATAGCGCCCGAAGCACCGTGCTATCGAGAATGCTGGGGCTGTTTTCCGAACTGCAGGAAACTCTGCGCGAGTGTCATCGCGAGATTGCGATCCTGATCGACGGGGAATGCGGCTCGTTCGCAGTATCCGTGGATGCCCCGGTCGCGGTGGAGACGCTGATGGAAGTGGATGCGGCGGTAGTCGAGGGCACAGTTCCCAGCGTCGGTGATCGTTTGATCACCTCCGTCGCAAAGCGTTCCAAAACTCAGGAGTTGGTGTTCCTTTTGTCCGAGAAATTCATCCTCGATCCAGCGGTGAGAAGCAGTGCGGCGCTTTCGCCGTGATCCAGGCCCAATACGTTCACTTTCGCATCTTGGCGCCGTGCACCTCACGGTAGCGCAGGGCTTGCCGCGCCGAGACTAAAGGACCCGTCCCGGTGCAGGGCGAGGTGAACGTAAGTTCGCGATCGCCGAGATACTACGAGCCTAAATGAAGAGTATGGACACAGGCCCGGCGGAGCACGATCTGTGCAGGCTCGCCTGGGATGCCCCTTCGCCGCGCGGCAGACCCGCGCGCGATCCGGTCGGCGTCCGTTCCGCACCACAAGCAACAGGCGCGGATCGAAAGGCCTGCGTTTCTTAGGCACTCGCACGGAAATCAACCTGCACCATATCGTTTTCGCGAAGAACGTCCGATAGGGAAGAATGGCAGCTTGGGCCGAAGATCTGACGGTCTGCACGACGGAAGAGATCTTGCAGGCTCAGGAGAAGAACCGCGAGTGGAGCAAGGCGCTGCGGAGTGAACGGGCCGCGTTGGTGAACGACCGGTTGAAGAAGGAAATCAGTTCCGAGCAATACGCGGCGCACCGCAGCAAGGTGGGCGAAGAGGAGCGGGAATGCAGGCGTCGTGCGGGAAAACTGCTCCAGGAGATCGACGTTCGAACTCGCTATCAGTCAGGGAGGGGCCGAACCTCAAGAAGTGCCTAGTCCGCGCCTCCAGCCAAGCACGCACTTGCAAGGGAATTCCAACCGAATCAATGTGATAAGGACACCGTGACCACGCAGATACTCAGTCTACTCCTCGTGTTCTCCGCAGGCCTCGCTTTTGGGCAGCCCGCCACAGGGCAAATCGGCGGCATGGTGTCGGATAACGGCAACGGAGCTGTCGCGGAAGCCAGCATCACCGCCACCGAGGTCACCGAACGCACACCGCACAGCGCGCGCACCACTGCATCCGGAACCTATATGCTCGCCAAGCTGAAGCCGGGCACCTACGAAATTGTGACTGAAGCGGAAGGCTTTCTCACCGCGAAGCAGAACGTCTTTGTTGTGGCGGGTTCGGAAGTTCAGGTGAACATCAAGCTACGCCGTTCGGTCCCGTCGCGGCAGAAATAACGCCGCCCGTCCAAGCACTGCGGCCCCAGCGTGTCAGGCACGCCGACCAGGTCCCGAGCCTTGCCCGACGGGGCACTCCCGCGGCGCCTTCGTGCGGCTGTGTCGTGCGGCTGTGTCGTGCGGCTGTCTCCAACGTGAGTCGCCGCGCGCGGCCCGCTCCGCGCCAACAACGGGGCCGTCGTATCCTGCCCGCCGGGCACGGCGTTCCCGGCACATCCCGGGCGTCCAGGCTTGACATTCCGGGCCGCATCCGGGATGATCAAAGTGGAGCGAGTTTACTCACGCGCTCTGCGGGTCATCTGGAGCTAAGTCGGCTAATCCGCCTCTCTGCTTAGCCAAGTGCAGTGCTCCTGGAGTCCGCCATGTCTCAACCCGAATCCGGTTCCAAGAACCCTTCCTACGGCCCTGAGGATCCTGCGGGCACCTTCTGGCGCCAGTATTTGCGTTTGTAGCGCCATTCTCCTCTAACCTCTCGATACGTCGACCCTGAGAAGCCCGGGTAGCGGAAACGAGTTGAGGCGGAAGTCGGAAGGAGACTCATGAAATACACCGTGGAACTCACGGCACAGGAATTGAACCTGTTAGCCAACCTCGCATCGGATCAACTGTTCCGGCGTGAGTTTATCGACCCGAAGATGCCGGGACACCGGTCCAACGTCGCTGAAGTGGCACTGGGAAAGGATCTCGTCGAACGGCTACGGCTGATCCTCAATCCGGACCGGGCCAGACGAACAACACGCCCGGCAGCCGCGAAGTAAAGCTGGTCTCCGGCAGCGCCGGGGTCTCAAGGAGGGCCACATGCCCTTTCAATCCGTAATTCCGCGCCCGTTCACCGCATCGGGTATTCAAACGTTCGCGCCCGCGGTGTCCGGGGTATACGGAATTTCCAATTCCCAGGAATGGATCTACATTGGCGAAGCGGATGATATTCAACGCGCTTTGATGGATCATTTCACCGATCACAACGGTCCGTTCCAGAAACGGTCGCCCATGGGGTTTGTCTACGAGACTTGCGCGCGCGCATCGCGTGCCGCGCGCCAGGACCGGCTGGTCCTGGAGTATGAACCGGCTTGTAATCGCTTTCCGAACGACTACCGAAGACACGAATCCGGCGGAAAGAATTGAGAGTCGAGTGAAGGTGGGGAGGTTCTGATGGCAAGCACGAAGATACAGTACGTGCTCACCGGTTTCAAACAGGATCTGGGATTCCGGATCTTCGCATTCAACGGTGTCGGGCCCGATCGAAAGCTGACTCCGTTCGTCGTCCGGGCGGAGCTTACCCTGGCGCAACGCTATGGCATCCGCCTCCAGGAGTTGCCACTTCTCTGCCGCGGCGTATTGGAACAGCGGGAAGATGACGATGGCGAGCGCGCCTACACCTTCACCGAGGAGCAGATGCAATCCCATGCCAGCGTCAGCGCCGCAAAGCGCGAGGCGGCACAGCAGAAGCGCACACCCTTCCGCAGACCCCAATCCGGCGCCGCTTCGGCGTAGCGGGCACCTGCGGGAGCACTGGCCCCTTGGTGCGGCCAACGCCCGCAGGTCCACCCTCTTGGATCTGCCAGTACGCAGTCCTACTCCCGCGTAAGCCCGCCGGGCCGCAACACACTATGCCAGATGGAAGACTTCTTCCAGCGGGCGCATCGCGCGATCGGCATGATCGCCATCGAGTTCGAAGAAATCCGCCATCTGCGTCTGCCACAGGCTATTCACCTCTTTCGACGCCATGCCCTTTCGCGCGGCGTCGAAATCGGCGGTCTCCAGGTAGCCCACCAGAAGCCCGTCGTCACGCAGAAACAGGCTGTAGTTGTGCCAGCCGGTGTCGCGCAAGGCCTGCAACATTTCCGGCCAAACTTGTTTGTGACGTTCCTTGTACTCCTCCAGCCGGTCCTTCTTCACCTGGAGAACAAAACAGACTCGTTTCATGCTCGATTGATCAGGCTCGCGACATAGCCGCCGCCGAAACCATTGTCGATGTTGACCACCGTGACATTACTGGCGCAGCTATTCAGCATGCCGAGCAGCGCCGCAAGGCCATTGAAGCTCGCACCGTAACCGATGCTGGTGGGCACGGCAATGACGGGACACGAAACAAGCCCGCCGATTGCACTCGGCAGTGCGCCTTCCATGCCCGCCACAACGACGCACACCTTCGCATCCAGCAGTTTGTCGAGATTGCCGAACAGCCGGTGAATGCCGGCGACGCCCACATCATGCACCGCAATGACATCGTTGCCCATCACCTCGGCCGTGATCTGCGCTTCCTCGGCAACCGGGATATCGCTGGTTCCGGCGCACACCACCGCGAGTTTGCCACGTCCGTGCCTGGTCCGGTCTCTCCACACACGGAAGGCGCAGGAAAGCGGGAAGTACTCGCCTTCCGGGAACGCGTTGCGCAGCAGATCCACCGCTTCGGGCGCAACGCGCGTCACCAGCAGGTTCTGGCTGCGCGCCAGCAGTTTCTGCGCGATGCCAACAATATGTTCGGGCGCTTTCCCCTTGCCGAAGATCACTTCCGGCATGCCGTGCCGCAGCGCACGGTGGTGGTCGACCTTGGCAAAGCCGATATCCTCGAAGGGCATGTGATGCAGCCGGCCCATGGCGGCATCAATGTCCACTGCGCCGGAGCGCACTTGTTCCAACAGTTGTCGCAGATGATCCTGATCCATTCGGAACCTTTCTAGAACTGTATCGTCTGCCCCTCTCGCAGGCCGAGTTTCGCCGCCTGGCCCCCTCCGAGCTCAAGCACGAACTGCGAATCAGCCTTGCCTCCATACTGCGGACAACGCACGGGATCCTGCTCCAGGCAGGGCGGCGTATTGGCGTGGATCTCCACGATCCGGCGTTCCTTGTCCATCCAGAGAATGTCCAGCGGCACCTGCACATTATGCATCCAATAAGCGTACCGGCCGGACTTCGGATGAATGAACAGAAGGGCGCGATCCTCCGCCAGCGATTTGCGGAACATCATCCCGCGAGCCATATCGTCGCGACGGAACAACACTTCGGCGTACACGCGATGTCCGCCTGGGAGGATGACCGTGCGCAGATTGATCTCGTCGGGATTCGAGGTTTGCTTGGAACAACCGCTGAGCGCCGCCACCAGAACGGCGAGCAGGAAGAGCCGCAACTGCATGAACTAAAATGGTAGCAGTCCCGGGCCTCATCCATCTATGAAAACTGCATTCTTCGGGCGGCTGACCATGACGCTCGACATGATCAAGTTCGAGCACTCCATCTTCGCGCTGCCGTTTGCGCTCACCGGAGCGCTACTGGCATGGCGTGAGAGCGCGTTCCCGGCGGAGGGCCTTGGAACAAAACTGCTGTGGATTGTTTTGGCGATGGTCGGCGCGCGTTCCGCGGCCATGGCGTTCAACCGCCTGCTGGACGCGGATGTGGACGGGCGCAACCCGCGCACTCGCACACGGCACATTCCCGCGGGGCTGTTGAGCCGCCAATTTGCGTGGGGCTTCACCCTGATCGCGTCGCTACTGTTCTTCCTCGCGGCGTACATGCTGAATCCGCTGTGTCTACAACTGGCTCCGGTGGCGCTCGGCGTGGTGCTTTTCTATTCCTACACGAAGCGCTTCACCTCGTTCTCGCACCTAGTGCTGGGATTCGCGCTCGGCATCGCACCTGCGGCAGCGTGGATCGCGATGCGCGGCTCGCTCGATTCGCGAATCGTGTGGCTGACGGCGGCGGTGACGTTATGGACCGCGGGCTTCGACATCATCTATTCGTGCCAGGATTTCGAATTTGACAGCAACGAGGCACTGTTCAGCATCCCTAAGGCAGTGGGCATCGCCAACGCACTCTGGATCTCGCGCCTGTTTCATGCGGGGATGCTGGTGTGCCTCGCGATGCTCGTGCTTGGCTTTGATCTCGGACCGCTGTCGTGGGCCGGTGTGGCGCTGGTGGCGGGTCTGCTGATCTACGAGCATGGCCTGGTGAGGCCGAACGACCTTTCCCGTGTGAATGCGGCCTTTTTCACGGTGAACGGTTGGGTGAGCATGCTATTCTTTGTGTTTTGGGCCGCCGATATTCTCGTGCGCCGAGGTGTGTAACTCCGCTCCATGGCTATTCCTTCCATCGAACCAATCATTGACGACAGGCGCCTGCTGCCGGTTCTCGACAAAGTGAAGGCTGGTGAACGGCTCAGCTTCGAGGACGGCGTGACGCTGTACCGCAGCACCGACGTTCTGGCGGTCGGCCACATGGCGAACATCGCGCGCGAACGCATGAGCGGCAACATCACGTGGTTCAATGTGAATCGCCACATCAACCCGACCGATGTGTGCGTGGCCAGTTGCCGGCTCTGCGCGTTCGGCAAGAAGGCCAAAGATCCCAAAGCCTACACCATGTCGCTCGATCAGGTGTGGGAGAACGCGGGGCGCGGCTGGACCGAGTCCATCACTGAGTTCCATATTGTCGGCGGACTGCATCCGGAGTTGACCATCGACTGGTACTGCGAGATGCTGCGGGGATTGAAGCAGCGCTTCCCACAAGTGCACCTGAAGGCGTTCACGATGGTGGAGATCGCTTTCCTGGCGCAGCGTGCGAAGCTCTCGATTCGCGATACGCTCCTTAAGCTGCGTGATGCGGGCATGGACTCACTGCCGGGTGGCGGGGCGGAGATCTTCATCGAACGTGTGCGGCGCATCATTTGCGATCACAAGATCGACGGCAGCCAGTGGCTGGATGTGGCTCGGATCGCACATCAGGTGGGGCTGAAGTCGAACTGCACGATGTTGTATGGGCACATTGAGACGGCGGAGGATCGGGTGGATCATCTGGTGCGTCTGCGGGCGCTGCAGGATGAGACCAATGGCTTCGTGACCTTCATCCCCCTGGCGTTTCATCCCGACAACACGCCGCTGCACCATATTCCGAAGACGACGGGCTTTGACGATATCCGGAACATCGCGGTCAGCCGGCTGATGCTCGACAACATCCCGCACATCAAAGCGTACTGGATCATGATGACGCCGAAGATCGCGCAGATTGCGCAACGGTTCGGCGCGGATGATATTGATGGGACGGTGGTGGAGGAGCGAATCTATCACGATGCGGGCGCCACCACGTCGCAATCGATGCGCCGGGCGGAGTTGTTGCGGCTGATCAAGGAATCGGGGCGCGAACCGGTGGAGCGCGATACGTTGTATCGCCCGGTGGAACGCAGCGAGGCGACATTCACGGTGTTGGTGTAAGGCCCGGCGGAGTGGGTTTGTTTGGGATCCGCTGCTCGACCTGGGCTGCCGTGGAACGACCGGGAGGCGTCCCGCAAAGGATCTGCGCCGGCCCTGGGAGACGTGCCTCTGGGGCTTCTGCCTAATGCCGATCTGCGTCCGCCCGCAGGCGTCCCCTGGAGAGGGGGACGCGGCAGGCAAGAGTGCCTGCGGTACCCTGTAAGTGTCTCTGGAAACTGCGGAGTGTCCGAACTCCCATGCTGCGACCCTTGAGAGGGGAACGCTCGGGCGGGGTTCGCAGCGGCAGAAGGTCCGCGTGGATTGAGTGGCGCTCGCTGGAGGCCGCGGCGGGCCTCGGAGCCGGCGCTACCATTGCCTGTACCGTTGGGCTACGCGTTGAGATCCAGTTTGCCGGTGCTGTCGCCGAAACTCCCGGCTTCCATGCCCGCGCAGTCCATCATTCGTAAGAAGAGATTCGCGACCGGCGTCTTCGCCGGTGCCGCAACGTGACGGCCACCGCGCAGACCACCGGCATGCCCAGCCACCAGCAGCGGCAGATTGTCATTCGAGTGCCCGTTGCCGTCGCTAAGCGCGCCGCCATAGAGGATCACGGAATGATCCAACAATGAGCCCTCACCTTCCCTGGCGGCCTTCAATTTTTCCAGGAAGTAAGCGAACAGTTCGGCGTGGAATTCGTTGATCTTCGTTACCTTCTCGATGAAATCCGGGTGGCCGCGGTGATGCGTCAGCGGGTGGTGCGGATCCGGCACGCCGATCTCCGGGTAGGTGCGCACGCTGCCCTCGCGGCCGAGCATGATGGTGGATACCCGGGTAAGATCGCTCTGGAATGCGATGACCTGTAAGTCGAACATTAGGCGCACATATTCCTTGAAGTCAAATGGGATTCCGGAGGGTTTCTCGCCGATCGGGACTTCCGGGTCCTTTTCTGACTTCACAATGCGCGTTTCCACCTCGCGGATCGACGTCAGATACTCGTCCAACTTACGGCGGTCCGTTGCACCCAGCGTGCTTGCGAGCGCGGTGGTGTTTTCCCGGGTCAGATCGAGGATGCTCTTCTTGTACAGCATGCGCCGGGCGCGGGTCTCGGGATCGAGACTCGGGTCCAGTGTGCCGAACAAACGCTCGAACAGGGAACGCGGATTGACTTCCACGGCCAGCGGCGTCTCCGGATCTTTCCAGGAAAGCGTATTGGTGTAGGCGCAACTGGAGCCGGTATCACAGTTACCGATCATGCGTGAATCCTCGCAGCCCAACTGCAGCGAGGGCACGCGCACATCGGCGGCAAACTTCTGCGCGATCAACTGATCGAAGGTGATGCCGGCGCGAACGTCGGCTCCGGCGGTGTACTTGGGTTGAGCCGCCGAAAGGAAACTGCCGGACGCCTTCGCATGCCCGCCGCCTTTGGCTTTCTGCGCGGCGTGGTTCGAAAGCCCGGAGACGAGAGTGATGTCGGAGCGGAAACGCTCGAGCGGCTTGAGGATGCGGGTGAACTCGAAATCAACACCCGTCTTAGGAGGCAGCCACTGATTCATGATGATGCCATTCGGCACATAAACAACGGCCACACGCCGGGCGCCCTGACCGCCGCTGGTAGCGGCGAAGGCGGGCCGCATCGCATCGAGCCACGGCAAACCGAAAGCGACGCCGGCGCCGCGCAACAGGGTGCGGCGGGAAAGATGCTTCCGCAGAATGACACTCATTCCGATTTCGCTCCTACTGGGGGAATCCATGCGGCACGCCGCTGCTGAAACGGCAAACTCTCGACAATACCAAGGACGAGCGAGGAGAAGCGGTGGTTACCGGCGGCGGCGCGCCCGGCGATCTGGCTGATCACCGGACGATCATAGCGCTCCAGCCCGCGCCCGAGCGCATAGGTTAGTAACTTGTCGCTCATCCCGCGCACGAAGGCTTCCCGCTCCTGTTTCAGGAGTTGCTTCAATTCCGCCGGCCCCTGAAACGTATGGCCGCCGGGCAACTCACCCGAGGCGTCCACCGGGAACTTCCCATCCATGTCCCGCCAGGAGCCGATCGCGTTCAGGTTTTCGAGTCCGAATCCCAACGGGTCCATGCGGGAGTGGCAGGATGCGCACGCTGGATTCGAGCGGTGCTGCTCCATCTGTTGGCGCAGCGTACCAGACTGCCCCACCTTTCCTTCGTCAAGCGAGGGCACGGCAGGCGGCGGTGGAGGTGGAGGCGCATTGAGCAGGGTCTCCAGGATCCACTTGCCGCGCAGCACAGGCGACGTTCGGGTGGAGTAAGAGGAGACGGTCAGGACGCTGGCATGGGCGAGAACGCCGCCGCCGCGCTTCGTGCCGCTCATGTCGACCTTACGGAACTCGGGCCCCTCGACACCAGCAACGCCGTAGAAACGCGCGAGGCGCTCATCGAGGTAACTGTGCGGCGCGTCGAGGATCTCCAGAATGCTGCGATCTTCGCGAATCAGGTTTTCGAGGAACAACTCGGTTTCTTTCCGCATCGACAGCCGCAGACTATCCTCGAACTCGGGGAACTTACCAGAGTCGGGTTTCATCACGTCGATATTCTTGAACTGGAGCCACTGCCCGGCGAAGTTATCCACCAGCGCGCGCGATTTCGGATCTTTCAACATTCGGCGAACCTGCGCCTGCAGTACATCGGGCCGCCGAAGTTGGTTGCGTGTTGCCAGGGCGAGCAACTCATCGTCCGGCATGCTGCTCCAAAGGAAATACGAAAGACGGGAGGCAAGCTCGATTTGGCTGACAGGGGCGAACGGTTGCGAAGTGCGGTCCTTCTCCACGCGGAAGAGGAAATGCGGCGAGAGCAAAACACCCTGCAAAGCGACGGCGATGCCCTCCCGGAAGCTGTCGCCCTGCTTGCGGGCGAGCGCGTAGAGGTTGACGAACTGGGCGGTTTCCGCAGGCGAGGCGGGCCGCCGGAAAGCCCGGCGGGTGAAGTCCGCCACAATCCGCGATGCGCAGGCATCGGTCTGCTGCGCGCAAACGAAGACACGCCGGGTGCTCTCCGCCGAGGGGCCGGAAGGCTGGGAAAACGGTCCACCGATGTCGATGGCCTCATAGCGGTTGTCGATGCGGGTTTCCAGGCGATCCGTCTTGATCTTGGTACCGAACTTACGAAGAACTTCGATGTCTTTCTCACTCAGTTTGCCGCGCGTGGAAATGAGGGCTTCGGGAGGACGCTTCGAAGGTTCTGGGCCTTTGTACTGCGGAGGCAGGCCATGATAATTGCGCAAGTAAGTGGCGGAGACCAAGTGCTCCCCGGCAGTTACCTGGGCGCGCACCTCGACGATTTGTCCTTCGAGGTCCGTGGCGTCAACCTCCCATTGCTTCACGAACTTGCCATCGACATACAGCGCCGGGATGGCGGGTTCGGACTGATTCGGACGGTGGCCGTTCAGCACGAGGCGGAAGCTGTATTCGCCATCCACGGGGAAACGGTGCACGATGTGCGCCGCGTGCCGCGTCCCCAGTCCAGTCAGATCGTAGTTGAAGAAATCCGGCGGGAGCGTGGGTTTGTCCACAGTGTCGTTGATGCGCACGGGCGCCGGATAGTGGATCATCGCCGGCTTCAGTTTCTCCGGCCCGAAGATGGCGGCGCGAACCACACGTTCGGCGGCTTGCAAGTATTTCTCGATGAGGACCGGCGACAAAGTAAGTGCGTCGCTGATGTTATCGAATCCGTAGGCAGTCTCGTCGTTGGGAAAGTGATCGGCGGGCCGTATGTCGACACCCAACAGATCACGCACTGTGTTGTTGTATTCGGTGCGGTTGAGACGCCGCGCGGTGACGCGGCCGGGGTCGGGTTTGGCGGTGCGATCCTGGCGGGCGAATTCCTGCGTGAGATAACCGGTGACGGCATTCACGTCAGCCGCGGGAGGCTTCGGAAGCGGTGGCGGCGGCATCTCGCCGGTCTTCAATTTCGAAACGACCTTCTCCCAGATCTCGCGATCCTCGTCGAAGGACTTCGCCTCCTTGAAACCGGAGAGGTCGATGTCACCGGAAGCCTTGGAGGCATTGTGGCAGCCGGCGCAGTTCTTACGAACGAAACTTAAGACGGTTTGGGGTTCGCCTGCGGGCAGGGGGCATGCAGACAGGGATATCGCCAGAAGAGTGAGCGTTCGGGGTCCCAAGTTTCAGCTTATCATGACGAAGTCGTCCGGGATACGATAACCTGTAGGCGGCCGCCAGCGTCATAGCGAGTTGGCGATCGGACTGTTCTCACATGACCAAAACACTACCCATTCTGTTTCTTGCTTGCGCGGCTATCGCACTGGCCGCACCGAACAGCAACGCCGGCACAGGCACGGTGAACTACAACATCCCACTTTGGGAACCGGGCAAAGTGCCGATGGCTGTGGGCGATGGGCCTCTGGATGGGCCGTTCCTCACAGTGTTTATGCCGCCTGAGAACAAACGCAACGGATCGGCGGTGATTATCGCACCGGGCGGATCGAACATCATGTTGATGTACGGCGTGGAGGGCATTGAGATTGCCGAGCGCTTCAATGATTGGGGCACGGCGGCGTTCGTATTGACCTACCGGCTGTCGCCGCGCTACGACGACAAAGCGCGAGCGCTTGACGGCAACCGGGCGATGCGGCTGGTACGGTCGCGGGCGGCGGAATGGAAGTTGGATCCGAACCGTATACTGTTCGCCGGTTTCTCTGCGGGTTCGAGCATGGCACGCCTGGTGACAGCAGCCACGAGTCCTGGTGAGGCGAATGCGCCGGACCCGGTGGACCGTTACGATTCGAAACCGAACCTGCTGCTTATGGTTTACAGCGCGGGACGCCCGAGTTCACCGGAGATTCTCGCCAATTTCCCTCCCACCTTCCTACTGGCGGCGGCCTGGGACCGGGGTGCGGCCAACGGGTCGGCGCAATTGTTCCTCGATATGAACAAAGCCGGGGCTGTGGTGGAGTTACACCTCTACCAACGTGGCAGACATGGGTTCGGGGCGGCTACAACGAGCCCGGAGTACGGCCCGTGGATGGACGTACTGAAGCATTTTCTGAACCAGAACCGCTTTTTCGGAGGAAAGAAGTAAATGGGTAAGTGGTTTCTGGCATTCGTGTTCGCATGGACGGCTGCCGCACAGCCGCCGAAAGCTCCGAAAGTGGTCAACGATGGTTACGGCGACTTTGTCTATGTTGCTGCCGGGCCATTCAAGATGGGCGATCACTTCGGCGACGGGGAGGATCGCGAGCGGCCCGCACATACGGTGGATCTGGACGCATTCTACATCGGGAAGTACGAGGTGACCAACGGCGACTGGAAGAAGTTCCAGGCCGATCCGATGTATGACGATCCTGCGATTTGGCCGGGTGGGCGACCGGTGCCGAAGGATCAGAGCCCGTACTGGAATCAGGCGCAGAATCATGGTGGAGGCACGCCGGACAGCGAGAACTACCCCGTGCTCGGAGTAAATTGGGACGCGGCTACGGCGTATTGTAACTGGTTGACGAAGAAAACCGGCAAGAAATACCGGCTGCCGACGGAGGCGGAATGGGAAAAAGCGGCACGCGGAACGGATCAGCGGCGGTTTCCCTGGGGAAATGAAATCGACCACACTTATGCGAATTTCGTCGGATCGCAGAAGTTCGACACGGGTCAGGTGGTGGGTTACTACGACGGCAGCAAGCGGGGTGATTTTCAGACCAAGAACGGCGCATCGCCTTACGGTGCGATGGATATGGCGGGCAACGTGATGGAGTGGTGCCAGGACTGGTACCAGCGCGATTACTACCGGTTTTCTCCGCGGAAGAATCCGAAGGGGCCGGAGAAGGGTGCCTACCGGGTGTTGCGGGGCGGGTCGTTCTTCTTCGAGGGGCAGGATCTGCGGACGTACGCGAGGTCGGGAGCGTGGCCGTCGTTCCAGGCGTTCCGGATGGTCGGGTTCCGGGCGGCGCGAGAGCCGTAGGGTGGGACTTCCGGCTCGCTGAGGTTCGAAGGCGGTGTCGCCGGATCCGAAGCGCGGAGAGCCGTTACCGAGCCGCGAACTTGCGTCAACTGCGGTAGGGCGCGGACGTGAGGGCAGCCGCAGTGCGCAATTCGGGGAGTTTAAAGTCAATCTCCGTCCGCGCGCGCTTCGTCAAGTTGGCTCGGGCAATTGGACCGGCCTTCGTACACGCGGTGGCGCGAGATTGCGAGCGCGCCGATTGGCCGGTCTTGGACGCCTTGCCATATCAGTCGTGGGGGCGTTCGCATCGCATGCCTTCCCCTATTTTTCTGCTTGACATTGCTACAACCGTGTTACAATCACGCAACAATCTCGGAACAAGCAGGAGCGTTTCCCAATGAGAGTGATTGCTGCGCTGATGCTGGCGGCGCTGATGGCCCCGTCCTCCGCCTCCGCCCAAGTCCTCTACGGATCCGTAGTTGGCAATGTGAAGGATGTCTCAGGCGCGGGGGTACCCGACGCCACGGTCGTGATCAAGGAACGAAACACCGGACTCTCGCGTGAACTGCGAACCAATGAACAGGGGCAATTCCTGTTTCCAACGGTGCCCGGCGGCAACTATCAGGTGACCGTCACCAAGACCGGCTTTGCACCGTTCAACGCCAGCGACATTCCGGTCTCGGTGAATGCGACCACGCGCGTCGACGCGCAACTCCAGGTGGGCACGGTGGCCGAGTCGATTCAGGTGGAAGCGGCGCCGCCCGCCCTGCAGACCGATCGCGCCGAGGTCCGCGCCGAGATCACATCGCGGCAATTCGTCAACGCTCCGCTACCTCCGGGCCGCAACTACACGCAGTTATTCAAGGTCATTCCCGGGTTCACCCCGCCGCGCAACGGCAACGGTCCCTCGGTGGATCCCTCGCGCGCCGCCCTCTACAACGTGAACGGCACGTCGCGCCAGTCCAACGCGGTGCGCATTGAAGGCGCTGGGGTGAATCAGATCTGGCTGCCGCACTTACCCGGTTACACTCCGGCGCTCGAATCGATCGAAACTGTAAACATCACGACAAACTCGTTCGACGCCGAAACCGGACTTGCCGGCGGCGCCGCGGTGAACGTCCAGATCAAGAGCGGGACCAACGAGTTTCACGGCTCGCTGTTTGAGTATCACAACTCGAACGCGACGAAAGCGAAGCCGTTCTTTCTGCCGCAGGGTGAGCGCAAGCCGAAGGCGATTTTCAATCAGATGGGCGGCACTATTGGCGGCCCGATTCTACGGAACAAGCTCTTCTTCTTCGGCAGCTACGAAGGTACCTTCGACCGTCAATACGGCTCGCGCCTGGAGACCGTGCCGACGATGGCGATGCGCCGAGGCGACATGTCGGCGTCCGGCAACCAGGTCTATGATCCGAACACGGGCGCCGCAAACGGTTCGGGCCGCACACCTTTTCCCGACAAGCTGATTCCGCAGTCGCGCATGGATCCGATCGCGTCGAAGATCCAAAGCATGCTGATTAATCCCACCTTTCCCGATGCGCTCAACGCCAACCTTTTCGCCGCGGGTCCCTACCGTTTCAACTCGCACAAGATGGACGGCAAGCTGAACTGGAATCCTACGGGCAAGCTGACTGTGTTTGCGCGCGGCGGTGTGCAGGATCATGACTTCGAATCCGGCCCGGTGCTTGGTGAACTGGTCGGCGTGCCGTTTTACTCACCGGCCTCGATCGCCGGCCCCACTTATGGCACCACCGGTAACATGTCGGCGGGTGCGACTTATGTCCTTACTCCCACTCTGATTCTGGACGGGAATTTCGGTTATACCGCCTACGATGCCAACTCCGTAGAGCTCGGGCTTGGAAAGAACCTCGGGCAAGAAGTATTGGGAATCCCGGGGGTGAACGGAACGCGGTTCTTTGAATCAGGCTGGCCGCGATTCTCGGTTTCGAGCTTCACCACGATGGGCGCGCAAGGCAGTTCGTCACGTCCGTTCTTCAACCGCGATCCGCGCTACCAGTACGTCGGCAACGCCACATGGACGAAGGGCGGGCATGCGATCCGTTTCGGCTTTGACTCTTCGTTCCAGCAGATCAACCATACGCAAGCCGAGTTTGTTGGCGCGCTGCACGGCCCATCGGGCGGCTTCACGTTCGCCGGCGGCCCAACCACGCTGAACGGCGGCCCGACGGCGAATCAGTTCAATAACTGGTCAGCGTTCCTGCTCGGACTGCCCACCGGAATCGGTAAGATTCTGCAGGTCCCTGAAGAGTACAACGTGCGTGCCCAGATGCACAGCTTCTATGTCCGGGATCAATGGCAGGTGAACCGCCGGCTGACGCTTTCCCTGGGGACGCGGTACGAGTTATTCCCGATGCCGACGCGCGCCGACCGTGGGATGGAGAATTACAATTACCGCACGAATAAGATGGAGGTATGCGGGGTTGGCATTGTACCGAAGGATTGTGGCGTCGGGCAGAGTAAGCGTCTTTTCGCACCACGGGTCGGCATCGCGTGGCGGGCCACCGACGATTTCATCATCCGTCTCGGCTATGGGATCACGATTGACCCTTACTCGCTGGCACGGCCCATGCGGACGAACTTCCCGTTGCTCGTGGTGCAGAACATTAACGGTCCGAACGCCTTCCAGCCCGCGGGCCGGCTGCGCGACGGAATTCCGGCGTTCTCGGCGCCCAACCTTGGCAATGGGATCATCGACATCGGTCCGCTGGTTGCCGCCAATGCGCTGGATTCGAAGTATCTCCGGGGATATGTGCAGTCGTGGAATTTCACGCTGCAGAAGAAACTTGCATGGGGTTTTGTGGGACAGGCCGGCTATGTCGCCACGCGGCAGATCAATCAGGTCGGGTTCAAGGAACTGAACTATGCGCCCATCAATGGCGGCAACACGGGCAGGGTGCTCGCGCGCCAATTCGGCAGGACAGCGGAAACCCGGCTGGTCACACCGATCGGCAACTCGCAGTACGACAGCTTGCAGACCTCGCTCGAACGCCGCTTTTCGGGCGGGCTCCAGTTAGGATTGTCCTATACATGGTCGAAGTCGATGGGCATTTGCTGCAGCGAGAATTCGGACGGCCTCGCGGCAATTCAGCTCCCTGAGTACAACCATTTGAACCGCGCGGTGACGAACATCCATATTCCGCACAATCTGACGGTGAATGGGATCTGGCAGCTTCCTTTTGGCAAAGGCAAGAAATACGCGACCGGTGGCGTACTGGCGGCGCTGGCTGGCGGATGGCAGGTGAACAGCATCTTCACGTCGGCGTCGGGAACTCCTTTCCATGTCACCGCTTCGGGAACGTCGCTGAATGCGCCGGGCAGCGCGCAACGGGGCGATCAGGTGAAGGAGGAGGTTCAGAAGTTCGGCGGCGCGGGGCGCGGACAGTCCTACTTTGATCCCTTTGCCTACCGGCCGATCACCGATGCGCGTTTCGGAAATGCGGGCTTCAACTCACTGCGCGGACCCGGGATCGTGAACCTGGATCTCGGCGTCTTCCGCGAGTTCAAGGCGACCGAACGGATCGCGGTGCAGTTCCGGGCGGAGGCGTTCAATTCCACGAACACGCCGCATTTCGCCAATCCGGGAGCGAACGTGTCGAACATGCAGCTCAATCCGGACGGGTCGATCCGGCAGCTTGGCGGGTATACGGAGATCACGGGTGTCGCGAATACGGGCCGCGACGGGATCGACGAACGGGTGTTCCGCTTTGGTTTGCGGATTAGTTTTTAGGG
>JAEUQE010001019.1 GCA_016789785.1 Bryobacterales bacterium | reverse complement strand
CCAGTCGATGACGACACCACCAACTCCACTGGCGCTGAAGCTGGATCAACTCCGCCTGACCACGATCAGCCAGAGGATCGAGCAGACGGTCAATGATGCCGCCGACGCTAACCTCAGCTTCGCCAGCACGCTCGAAAGGCTGGTTGATCTCGAACTCGAAGCCCGCCGCCAGCGTTCCGTCGAACGTCAAGTGAAGCAGTCGAAACTGCAATCGCCGCAGTCCATCGACGCGTTTCAGTTCGCCTATCACAAGAGCCGCCAGCAATCCAAAGCGCGCATCCTGAAGTTGCTCGATCTCGACTTCGTGCGGAGAGGAGCCAACGTTGTACTGGTTGGCAATCCCGGCACCGGCAAGACGATGATCGCCAAGATCCTCGCGTTCGAGGCCTGCCAGCGCAACTTCCGTGTGCTCTTCACCACGGCGATGGATATGCTCAATCAACTGCTCGCCTCGCAGGTCGATCATTCACTCGTGCGCAAGATCAAGAGCTACACCGATCCGGCACTGCTTGTCGTCGACTTATGTGAAGTTGCCAGGAATGTGGAGCTGAGCACTGGAAGCCCCGCCAGATGGCGCTTCGGCGCAGCGCA
>JAEUQE010001018.1 GCA_016789785.1 Bryobacterales bacterium | reverse complement strand
CCTTCAATAACGACACCCCCTTCAACACCTTCCTCGAAGAACAGATCGCCGGCGACGAGATGCCGGAAGTGACTCACGACCGCCTGATTGCCACGGCCTTTCTGCGCAATTACGCCAAGGTGGGCTTTCGCGAGAAAGACAATCCCCAGTACCGCTTCGACTATCTGGACGACATGATCGCCACGATTGGCCGCGGCGTTCTCGGTTTGACCATCCAATGCGCCCGTTGCCATAACCATAAGTTCGACCCCATCGGACAGCGCGACTATTACAAACTCCAGGCATCCCTGTTTGGCTATGTCGAAGTGAACCATCCACTGGTACCCGAATCCGAGGCCCAGGCTCACGCCCGCCTGACATCCGAAATCGACGCCCAAGCCAAGCCTCTCCGCGAGCAGATCAAGTTGCTGGATCACCCCTATGAAGAAAAGATCCTGATCGAGAAGTATAAAAAGTGGCCGGATAACATCCAACAAGCCATCTTCACTCCGGAAGACAAACGCAGTCCCGGCCAGGCATTGCTTGCCAACCAGATCATCCGGACAACGCGTGCATCTTCCGGTGAAATAGACCGCGTCATGCATCCCGCGGA
>JAEUQE010001017.1:264-592 GCA_016789785.1 Bryobacterales bacterium | reverse complement strand
AGCCGTTGGAATGCACGCCTGAACTCGCGAGCCCCAGGAGCACCATGCCCGGCGCTACACGATCGCCGGTCAGCTGCTCGCCGCGCTCGACCGCTCCGACGCAGAAGCCCGCGAGGTCATAGTCGCCTGGGGCATACATCCCCGGCATCTCCGCGGTTTCGCCCCCGATCAGCGCACAACCCGCTTGGCGACAGCCCTCGGCGATCCCGGCCACCACTCGCTCCGCGACCCCGGCATCCAGCTTCCCGGCGGCGAAATAGTCGAGGAAGAACAGCGGTTCGGCACCCTGAACGATGAGATCGTTGGCGCACATCGCGACAAGGTCGAT
>JAEUQE010001017.1:0-254 GCA_016789785.1 Bryobacterales bacterium | reverse complement strand
ATCATTGGCCGCCACCAGCAAGGGATCGGCATAGCCCGCCGCCCGAGGATCGAAGAATCCGCCGAATCCCCCGATTTCGGCATCCGCGCCGGGGCGGCGGGTGCTGCGCACCAGCGGGGCGATTGCCTTGACCAGCGCGTTGCCGGCATCGATGGAAACGCCGGCATCGGCGTAAGTGTAAGGCGAATTGCGTCGATCGGCGGTCATATCGGGTGCGGACTAGCCATATGGCGCTTGGATTTCCATCCGCCTTT
>JAEUQE010001016.1 GCA_016789785.1 Bryobacterales bacterium | reverse complement strand
TGGAGAAGGGCGCCAAGGGCTGGCGCGAGCAATCGGTGATGGAATTCACCGGCGCCAAGACGGCGACCGATCTGTGGGCGGGCCGCACGACGATCTCGCGCCACAACACTTCGTCGCCCGACATGATCTTCGGCGCGTTCTCGGACGGTACAATGCGGCCGCCGGAGTGGAAGGAGCCGGTGGCGTCCGGCGCAGAGTCACCAGCGCAGAAATGACTGCGCGGCGACGGCCGGCGGCGTTCCCTCGGGCTCGAACAGCAGCGCGAGTTTCGCCGGATCGATATCGTCGCCCTGCATCAGGACCGGCCGGTGGATTCCCGAGGCGATGAACAGCGCATCGACGCCGAATAGGCGCGCACCGGTCAAGTCGGTGCGGATCGAATCTCCGATTACCAGAATGCGATGATGATCGATGGCGCCCGCGCGGATGCGCTCGGCCGCCTCGTGCGCGGCGCGGTAGGCGCTGGCGTGCGGCTTCCCGGCCCAGAACACGTCTCCGCCCATCGCCTCGTAGACATCGGCGATGGCTCCTGCGCAGAGGTAGTGTCGGCCGCCGACATCGACGACGAAGTCCGGGTTGGCGCAGACGAATGGC
>JAEUQE010001015.1 GCA_016789785.1 Bryobacterales bacterium | reverse complement strand
CCTCCTCGATCCGCCCGCCTTCGATGACAATCGGCGGCTTCTCGATGTACTTGCCCCTCTTCACATCGAGCAGGCGAGCCGCCCGGATGACCTTGATGTTGTCCTGTGCGATGGCGGCGGCACCGAAAACGGCCGGGGCAACCATCCAACGGCAGCGCGGGGTCGCCGCTGGGAATCTAGTCCCTTTCGATGCATCCACAGGTGGAGCCGTTTTTGCTTCATGGGGCACGCCTCGCCGTGGGGATTTGGATCGAGCGAAAACCGGCTCTGCGAACATATGGATAGATCAGATTATTCCCGGGCCTCTCGAGTTTTCAGTGACTCTTGTCACAGGCTGGGCAAAGTGGGACCCGCCAGGCCTCCGCCCGAGTCTGACAACGCGATTGAAAACCGCGAGTTGGTGGCAAATGGCGATGTTCACCAACGCGAGCGGCCGCGGGATCGACAACGAAGCGGGCTCAGCCCTGGGGAACGCGAAGGGTGACAGTCTCGGTCAAAGCCCGCAACTCGCATTGGCACGGCCCGTCATGGAACGATAACGGAGAGAAAGAAGTACCAGGGCAATCCGTAGTTCCCCCGCTCGGCGATCACCGC
>JAEUQE010001014.1 GCA_016789785.1 Bryobacterales bacterium | reverse complement strand
CGCGATCGCCGAGGTCTCGAACACATAAGTACTGGGAGCCTACCGCCCTTGTGCCGCCGTCGATCACAAATATGGTGAGATGCAGTTGGCGAGCCGGGCGGAGAATACGAGGTGGTCGCCGGCCCCGGGCACGGGCCTCGACAGGATTGTCGAGGCGGCAGACTGAAGTCTGCGTTACCGCAACTTCGAGAGGGCAGTCACCTTGAGTGGCTGCCCTCTTCTTGCTCTGCCCCCCAATTGGCGCCCTCTCCGTACTTCAATCCCAAAAGCCGACTTACTTGATACCCCCTCTCAATTTAAGAGGGCCTCCTATCTTGACCTCCCCTATTTTGTTAAGGGGGCTCCGTAGCGCGCCAAAGTACGCCAATTCCCTTCCCCTGCGGAAAAATGCGCGACGTGAGTAGACTTTTTCTATAGACCCCAAACCCTACCCACCCTTACAATATGGGAGATGGAGCGTCACTACCTCACTACGCGCCAAGTCGCCAAATCGGTCGGAGTATCCCTCAACACTATCTACCGCTGGCTCAAGGCCGAACGCATCCCAGAGCCCTACCGCGACCCGGCCAACAACTATCGCCTCTGGACCGTCGA
>JAEUQE010001013.1 GCA_016789785.1 Bryobacterales bacterium | reverse complement strand
CTCCCCGGCGCTGTAGGCGACGCGCACCTCGTAGCGGCCGCTCTCAGGCAGACTGCCGCGGAAGATGACTCGCTTTTCGCCCTTGCCTTCCTTGTCGTCCCGGAGGTAATGGGCGCCGAAGCGATTCGGTGAAAGATTCGACGAAGGCCACACGCCGATGACCTCGGCATCGCTCTCGTCGTAGATGACACCGGCGAGCGGCAGATTGTCGGCGGTCATCTTGCCGCCGGCTTTCTTCATGTAACTCTTCTCGACGACGAGGCGCATCGCCAGCTCGAGCCGCTCGACCTGTTTCGCTAGTTCGGGATCGACGCCATCCGGGCCGGGCAAGGGACGCTCGATCCAGCTCGCGACGTTGACGCAGCCGTTGCGCGTACCGGTGACGATCTCGGTGGAGCGGAAAATCCCCGCGAGAGCGAAATAATCCTCCTGCGAGACGGGATCGAACTTGTGGTCGTGACAGCGCGCGCAGCCTAGGGTGAGCCCGAGGAAAGCGCGACCCATCGTGTCGACCTGCTCATCGACGGTGTCGAGCCAGAGCTTTTCCTTGTCGCGCTCGGTCAGCATCTTCGGCCCGAGGGCGAGGAAGGTCGA
>JAEUQE010001012.1 GCA_016789785.1 Bryobacterales bacterium | reverse complement strand
ATCGTCGCGCGTGTGAAGGGCAACGGTTCGAAGAAGCCACTGCTGATTGTCGGCCATACCGATACCGTGAATATCGATCCGAAGAAATGGGCGCATGGCCCGTTTTCGGCGCATCGCGAGGGTGGCTACATTTATGGACGAGGGACGGTCGACGACAAAGACAATCTCACGGCGGCGCTGATGTCGATCATTCTCGTGAAGCGCCTGAATTTGAAGCTCGACCGCGACGTGATCTTTCTGGCCGAAGCGGGCGAAGAGGGCGCGACGTCGGTGGGTATTGCGTTTCTGGTGAATGAACATTTCAAGGAGATCGACGCCGAATACTGTCTGGCCGAAGGCGGCAGCGTGAATCGGACCGGCGGGCGCGTGCGGTCGGTAACGGTGCAGACGACGGAGAAATTGCCACGCAGTGTGCGATTGGTTGCGACAGGGGTGGCAGGGCATGGCTCGGTGCCGTTGCGGTCGAATCCAGTGGTGCATATGGCGAATGCGGTGGCGAAAGTAGCGGCGTGGCAGCCTCCGATGCGGCTGAACGACACCACGCGCGCTTATTTCGAACGGTTGGCGTCGGTGTCGAGCCCGGAAGAGAAGGAGC
>JAEUQE010001011.1 GCA_016789785.1 Bryobacterales bacterium | reverse complement strand
GCCTTCGGGCGGGCGCAGATCCCTGCACGCAGCATCTCGGCTGCGACGAGTTGCGGATGGGACGACCACACGAAATACGACTGAACTTCTGAAACGCCGTGCTCAGTGGCCCGTTTTCGAAATTCGATCAGTATTTCCGGGGGTTAGGTCGCCTCCGCCTCGACGATCTCGGAAGCGGCGAAACACGCTTCCCTTGAGAGGAGACGCGGAAGAGTGCCTGCGCTCCGGCGGTAGCACGCAGCGAACTTGTGAAACGTTGTACTTAGTCAGCCTGCACTACTGCGCAAGCCACTGGAGATACGCCGCTACCTTCTCCAGATCCGCGTCCGTGTAGGTCCGGATCGCCGACGCATGACTCCACGCCGAGCCCGTCTCGAAGCGGACTTCGGACTTCATGAGACTCCGCAACACTGGTGGCGCCACCGTCAAATCGAACACCCGCACCAGATCGCCGCGCTCGTATCCGTAGCGGGCGAGCCAGCGGCTGGCGACCTGGGCGGGTAGTCGATCCAGGGCATCGGTCTCGCGGCGCTGGCGCTCCTTCTCGTCGAGCGGGCCGTCCTGGCGCGGATCATGAGCGAGCAGGATGCCGGCCA
>JAEUQE010001010.1 GCA_016789785.1 Bryobacterales bacterium | reverse complement strand
GTCCACTATCACCTTGCCGCGTATCTCCTCCGCCACCGCCGCGATCGCCGCAGCATTCGCCGCGAACGGCGTGGCCAGAAACACTACCTCCGCCCCCGAAACCGCCTCCCGCGGCGTTGCCACCTTCAGTCCCCCATTGCGCCCCAGCGCCTTCTTCACGCTTTCTGACTGCGGGTCGTGCGCCGCCAGTGTCACTGCGTGCCCGGCCCGCTGCAAATGGTCCGCCAGCGGAGCCCCCACGTTTCCGTATCCAAGAAATGCGATGTTCATAATTACGATACTGTATCGTATCTATATGGATTGTCAACATCGGATTCGGATGCGGAAAATTGCCCCCACTCCAACACCCGGCCGGCCGCGCGACCCGGAAACCGGCCAACGCATCCTCGATGCCGCCCTGCGCCTGCTTGCCGCGCAAGGCTACTCCCGCATGTCGCTCGATGCCATCGCCGTCGACGCCCGCGTCAGCAAACCCACCATGTATCGCCGCTGGTCCTCCAAGGCCGATCTGGCCACTGCTGCCCTCCGCACCCTCCAACTTGCCGAACCTCGCCCCGATTCCGGCTCTACCCCCGCCGACCTCATCGCGACTCTCG
>JAEUQE010000100.1 GCA_016789785.1 Bryobacterales bacterium | reverse complement strand
GTGAACCCCCAGATCACCGACTCAGCGAACGAATCGCGCACCGCCTTCCGCTCATCGGCATCCTCGCTCACCGCGCGAAAATCGTAGTTCGGCTGAACCAGCAGCACCTTCGGGCCGCGCCGTTCGAATCGAACGATCCGGCGGGCGCCCAACTGGCCGCGGTCCAGGCCGATGTCATTCGAACCCAATCCGGCGGGCAGCGAGCTGACGTACAGGAACTCACTATTCCAGCGCTGGATCTCGATCCACAGCTTGCCGGAGCGTTCCTCCCAATAAAACGGAAAGTACCCATCGTGTTTTTTGGCGTTCGCCACCTTGTCGGCAATCTTCGGGGATTGCGTCCATCCCGGTATCGCAACGCAGAAAGCAAGCACCAAGATTCGAAGCATTTTCGTATTGTCGCAGACGAAGCCCCACCGCCTCGATTCAGCGGCGGCTCTCGTAAGGGAATCTTTGAGGGCTCCGGCTTTCCAAGGCGGATGCGCCGCCGGGCGATCAGGATTCCGCGCCTGAACTGGCGCGTTTCGCAGGGGCTTCGCTTGAATCGGATTTCGAGTGGCGCGATGAACTCTGCAGGTATGCCCAGAAGAGGCCGGCGAATACAAGGTCGCCGTTGACGGGAATCAGGAAGAATCGCGGGATCTGATCCGGGGCGGCGGCCATGCTGGCAAGAAACACTACGGAAAGCGCCAGCTTTCCGATGATGCCGAGAAGCACGATGCCCCGATTGGCAACGGGATTTCTCCAGGCCATGGCATAACCCACTCCGAACGTCATGAAAAGGGCGATCCAGCAATAGAAATGGACCGGAGGGGATGGCAGGCGTAGTCCCGCCATTTGGTAAATCGAATCCGCAAAGAGGAAGAGGAAAAGGCCGACGATCAGATTCCACAGCGCGCCGGCCAGGAAGACATGCCGGAAAAACGACTCACTCGCGTTGTCGTTTGCATTGCGGTCACAAGCAGTCACATTCTCCATATACGGTGCCTCGAGTTCATCTCCTGTCGAGGATGGCTGGGCGGGAAGAGCCGCGCCCTTCCATCGAGGGCCGAGAGGATCACTGGCTCAGCAACAGGATCCGGCCAAGGACCCTGTTGCTGAACCAGACGCGCCTCAATACGAGAGTAGTGACGCGGGATGCCGGAGCGTTACAAAGAAAAACGAGGATTTGCTATCGCAGGAACGCTTCGGACAACCCGCCATCGACGGGGATCACACAGCCACTGGTTCGTGCGCTGCGGTCGCTGGCCAGAAACACGACGGCGTCGGCGCAATGGTCGGGTTCGATCGGGGACTTCAGCAGCGTGCGGTCGGCGTAGAACTGCGCAAGTTTGCCCCGCAGTTCATCCGTCGACTCCGCGGCCGCAAAGGGAATGTTGTACTTCTTGAGCGACGACATCACACGATCCCGCGGGAACATGGTCGAGCCCGCAACCACCGTCGCCGGCGCAACCCCGTTTACGCGCACCAACGGCGCCATGCCCACCGCAAGCTCCGCGATCAGATGGTTCACCGCAGTCTTCGAAACATCGTAAGCTTCGCTTCCCTCCTTCGGAACCACGGCATTCGCGGAACTGGTGAACACAAGCGACGCCGTCAGTTGCTGCGCATGGAGCACAGGCTGCACTTCCTTGGCCAGATAGTAGTTGCTGGTGACATTCACGTCCAGTGTCAAACGCCAGTGGTCTTCGCTCAGCACTTGCGAATCGGGTGCGAGGAAGACGGCCGCGGTGTTGATCACGCCGTCCAGCCCACCGAATTGCATTACGGTCTTGCGGATCGCGTCGGAGATGCTGGCACGGTCGCGCAGATCGATCGCGCAGAACGCCACGGTCGCGGTGTCCCCGGCCGCTTTCGCGCACAGTTCAGCGGTCTCTTTCGCCGCGTCTGCATTGAGGTCCGCGATCATAAGATGCGCTCCGCCCTCGGCCAACTTCAGCGCTGAAGCCCGCCCGATGCCCGCTCCCGCGCCCACCACAAGCAGAATCTTCCGGCTGAACTCCTTCTCCGGTGGCATGCGCCTCAGCTTCGCTTCTTCAAGCAGCCAGTATTCGATGCGGAAGGCTTCGCGCGGAGGGAGCGCCACGTAGTTATGCAGGCTGGTGAACTCGCCCGACCGCGCGGGATCCTTCGCGTGCGGAAGCGGGCTGTTGTCCTCTTTGCCACCGGCCATTGCCGTGGCCCCCATCATCACGCGAATTGCATTGCGATAGAACTCGCTGGTGATGCGTGCTTCTTTCTTCGACCGGCCAAAGGACACCATGCCGACGCCGGGCAGCAGGACGACGGTTGGGTTTTGATCGCGGAGCGCGGGCGAATCCTGCTCTTTGTTGTTCTCGTAATAGCTTGTGTAGCTCTCGCGATAGGCCGCCAGTGCCTTGTCGACGGCTGCCTCCAGCGTCGCGGCATCTCCGGTTGCCGGGTCCCAGTCCGCATAGAGCGGCGCGATGCGCGTACGAACGAAGTGATCAGGACAGCTTGTTCCCAACGCGGCCAGATCCTTCGCCCACTGCGAGTTCATGAACGTCACCGTCTCTTCCGACGCATCGAAATGTGCGATCGAGCGGCGGCTCTGGCCGACCTTGCCACGCAGCTTGGGCACGATCTCCGCAGCCAGTTCCGGCGCATCGGTACGGCTCTGCAGCCGCGGCCCACCAAAGGTAGCCACGCGCGCCTGATGTTCCAGCACGAACTCGCCAAGCCGGTCAATGATGGTGATCGAGTTCAGGTACGATTCGCGCTGCGTATTGCCCCACGTGAACAGGCCATGGCTGCCAAGCACGATTCCATCGCAGCCGGGATTGTCCTTCACCGCCTTGCGAAGCATCAGACCGAGTTCGAAACCAGGGCGCTGCCAAGGCAGCCACACAAGCTTGTGTCCGTAGCGTGCGTTGAACTCTTCCATCTTCGCCTTGCCGTTGCGGCTTGCGGCGAGCGCGATGGCCCAATCCGGATGCAAGTGGTCAACGTGATCAAACGGCAGATAGCCGTGCAATGGGGTGTCGATGGAAGTAGCCACGGTATTGCCCGCGAATGCGCAGGATGGATACAGGCCGACCATCTCATCTTCGTGAGCCTCACCTTTGTACACAGCTTCGAGCGCGAGAAGCCGTTCGAGATACAGCACGGCGAAACCGCTAGCCTTGATGCTGCCCAGATCACCGCCGCTTCCCTTCACCGCCATCACACGGACAGGCTTGCCCGTCAGCGGGTCAGTGACTTCGTACTTCGAACTGGTGTTGCCGCCGCCGAAATTCGTGATCCGCAGATCAGCGCCGAGAAGGTTGGAACGATACCGCAGAAGTTCGAGCGGATCGGCAGCATGCGAGGCCGCCTCGTTATCCTTCCAAAGATCACCCAGGTATTTGAGCATTACTCCCTTTCTTGATGAAGCGCGGGCGCACTGTATTGGCGCAAGCCACACTTCCAGACCCGCACTTCGGTGACAGATCCGTGAATGTTTTGGAGGCCGGAGGTTCCGGCCGGAAATCGAATGACTGCGGTTACGTGGCGCAGCAGAACCCGGTTCTGCAAGCAGCATCAATGAATCCCGCGGTTCTTCTAATTGTTTCATAGAGACCGCCGTTGCCGCAGAGCAGTTCCCCGGGTTGCATCATAATGGAGGGTTCCGGTATGGCTCTCTCGCGACGAACCTTCTCCACAGCCGCGGCGGCAGCGGCGATGCTGCCCGCTTCCATGCAGACATCGAAACCGAACATCCTGTTTCTCATGGCGGATCAGCACCGCCCCGATTGCGTGGGTGCTGACGGCAATCGCGTGATCCACACACCGAATCTCGATCGCATCGCGGCCGAAGGTGTTCGCTTCCGCCATGCCTATTCATCGACGCCCACATGCACACCCGCGCGCGCCGCATTGTTGACGGGGCTTTCCCCGTGGCATCACGGTCTGCTGGGCACGGGTCCCATTGCGCAGAAGTACGCTTACACGATGCCACAAGCCCTGCGCGACAACGGCTACTACACGCAAGTGATCGGTAAGTGCCACTATGCGCCACAACGCAATCTGCACGGGTTCCATCATGCGATCCTTGACGAATCCGGCCGCGTGGGTTCCGTCGACTTCCGGAGTGACTATCGCGCGTGGTTCCATTCGGAGGCACCCAATCTCAACCCGGATGCGACTGGCGTTGGCTTCAATGACTACAACGGAAAGGCCTACGTACTGCCCGAGAGGCTGCATCCGACAACGTGGACCGCGGATGTCGCCACGCGTTTTCTGGAGACATACCGCCGGAGCGAACCATTCTTTCTGAAGGTGAGTTTCGCACGGCCGCACAGCCCGTACGACCCGCCGCAACGATGGATGGATCGCTATCAGGACGCGGAGTTGCCGAAGCCACAAGTGGGCAAGTGGGCTGCGAAGTACGCGCCGCGCAGTTGGGAACGCAACGACATCTGGCATGGAGACATGGGCGCGGAAGTCCGCACTTCACGTCAGGCCTACTACGGTTCCGTGAGCTTCATTGATGAGCAGATCGGACGCATTCTGGCCGCGCTCGAAAAGCGAGGACTGCTGGAGCAGACGCTGATCCTCTACACAAGCGATCACGGCGACATGACCGGCGATCAGCATCTGTGGCGAAAGTCGTACGCATACGAGGCCTCGGCACGCATCCCGATGTTGATGCGCTGGCCCCAGGGGCTGGTGTCCGCGCGGCGCGGACAACTCTCGGAGCAACCGGTCGAGCTTCGCGACATCATGGCGACTTGTCTTGATGCGGCAGGTGTCTCACCGGCCCGCCAGATCGATGGCCGCAGCATGTTGGATGTGGCGCGCGGCCGTACTGCCGATTGGCGCAGGTTCATCGACCTGGAGCATGATGTCTGCTATCACGACTCAAACCACTGGAACGCGCTCACCGATGGAAAGTGGAAGTACATCTTCCATGCACAGGGCGGCGAAGAACAGTTGTTCGATCTGCGCAATGATCCTCATGAGTTGCAGGACCTGAGTGGCGACGCCTCCCACAGCGCAGCGTTGCGCGAGTGGCGTGGCCGCATGATCGCGCATTTCGAAGAACGAGGTGAACCGTTCCTCAAGGGCGGTAAGTTGGCAACGCGCCCGCGGCGATTGGGCTTTTCGCCGCTGTATCCGAAGACGCCCGCTTAGCCTGCGCGGAGAGGCCCCCGGCTTCTGCCAGGTTGGCGGATTCCACAAAGTCGCAATGGACTGGTGAGTCTTGCCCTCAAGGCAACGCAGCCTTCAGGCTGCCGCCTCAGCAATCGTGTCGAGGCCGTGCTCGTCGCCTGGGGCAAAGTTCCTTTGTGAGAGCATGGAAGTGGTACGGTTACGGTCAGTAGCGCTGAACCGCGACTGCCACACGCGACCGAATTCGCAAACAACCCCAGCCTCCGCCGCTCCCCTATACTCGAAAGATCGCATGTCGTTGGGCACAGTCTTTCTGCTTGTGGTTGCGGCTGTCACGATCGCGCTGGTAGCAAAGCGCCTCGACCAACCGTATCCGATCGCGCTGGTGGTGGGCGGGCTGCTCATCGCGCTCATCCCGAACGTTCCGCGCTGGCAATTGAGCCCAGAACTCGTGTTCGAAGTGATGCTGCCGCCGATTCTCGCCGAGGCCGCATACTTCACGTCATGGCGTGATTTCTGGCGATGGCGCCGCGCGATCTTCCTGCTCGCTTTCGGTCTCGTCGTCGCGACGAGCGCAGCCGTGGCAGCGTTCTGCGTGCACTTCATTCCGGGGATGCCGTGGGCGGTGGGCTTTGTGTTGGGGGCCATTGTCGCGCCGCCGGATGCAGCCGCCGCTACCGCCATCCTCCGCAAACTGCCTCTTCCGAAGCGCATCGTGCAGATCGTTGAGGGCGAGAGCCTGGTGAACGATGCAGCCGCGCTCACCATCTTTCGCTTCGCAGTGGCCGCGGTGGTCAGCGGTGCCTTCTCGTTTCGTCAGGCGGCGCTGGCGTTCCTGTGGGTCTCCCTGGGCGGCGTGGCAATCGGGTTCGCTGTGGTGTGGGTCTATCTGAAGCTTTACCCGAAGGTGAAAGATCCCGACATCGAGATCATCTCCACCTTCCTGGTGACATACGCATCCTTCGGGCTTGCGGAAACGGCGCATGCTTCCGGAGTACTGGCCGTGGTCACCACCGGGATCATTCTCGGCTGCAGCGCGTCGGATGTCTTCAGCGCGACGATGCGCATCCGCGCGGTGGCCGTGTGGCAAACGGTGATCTTTCTCATCAACGCCGTGGTGTTTATTCTGATTGGATTGCAGATGCCACTGGTGCTGGAAGCGCTGCGCGGGTATCGCGATCGGGATCTGTTGTTCTGGTGCGCGGGACTCTCGCTGCTGGTGATTGTGGTGCGATTCGCGTGGGTGTTTCCGGGTGCTTACTTGCCCCGGCTGCTTTCCGCGCGCATCCGCGAGAACGAACCGGATCCGACGTGGCGCGGAGTGACGCTGGTGAGTTGGACTGGACTGCGAGGCATCGTATCCCTGGCGGCCGCCTTGTCGCTCCCGCAAACAACGAACAGCGGCGCACCGTTCCCGTTCCGTGAGCTGATCCTTTTGCTGACCTTCGCAGTGATCCTCGCAACGCTCTTACTACAGGGGCTGACGCTACGTCCGCTGATTCTCGCGTTGAAGCTGCCGGCGGACCGGTCCAGTGAATCCGAGCAGTTGGCGGCGCGTGTTTTCGCCGCGGAACGGGCACTGGCGAGGCTTGCCGAGATTGAGGGCGCGGGCGGTATCCCAGCCACTGTGCTCGACAGGGTTCGAGGGTATTTCGAAGACCGGTTGGCAGGCCTGCGCGCAGAGCTTGAGCGCGAGTTGGGAGCAGAACTCCCCACGCAGCCGGAGCAGTTTCAAACCATCGCCGAACAGCGCATCTGGTGGGAACTGGCGCGAGTGGAACGCTCGGCCATTCTCCAATTGCGGCGCGAGCAGAAGATTGGCGATGAGGCGATGCGTGACATCGAACGCGACATCGATCTACTGGAGGCGCGCATCGTGCCGGGCGGATCGAAGGGTGGCGCCATCCCGGCGTGATGCGCACGACGTCTCACTTGCGAACGTAGCCGGTGGAAGCGCTCCGTTTGCCGCCTTCCCGATGAGCCTCCTCAGAAAGCGCGTGCACACCGGTGGCGTCGATCCAGCGATTGTAGAAATTGAACAGCGCACACACGGTGATCGCATAGTAGATCTGTGCGTCGCTCCAACCTGCCGCATGCAGCGGCTCCATGTCGCGCGCGGTGATCGACGGCGACTCGCGGTTCACCTTGTCGATGAATCGAAAGAGCGCCTTCTCCGCGCCGCTCAACGAAGAGGTCTCCACATCCTGCATCACCTCATCGACGAGTTGCGCATCGCCGAGAATCTCCGCTGCAACCGCAGCGTGCGACTTCGTTCAAAACGGGCAATCGTTGCGGCGCGAGGTGTAAGCGGCGATCAACTCGCGCAGTCCGGGAGTCAGCGGTGCATCGTCACGCATGATGGCTTGTGTGAAGCGCGCCAAGTGATCAGTCGCTTCGGGCCGGAAGGCGAACAGATGCCAAATCTGCGGATACTCCTTGCCGGCGCGGCGCATGGCTTCGATGGACGAGGTCCATGCGGAAGGCTGGTCATGCTGTTCGACATCGGGAAGATACATCGGCCTCATGGAAGGATGCATTTGCGTATGGTAGCGCGGGATGTCCCCTATTGTTGGTTGCCCGGACGCCATGGGGCTCGCGACGCCGGGGCTGCATCCGTCAGTGAGATGGTCGCGAGTGCCCCATCGTCGTGGTGCTCGAACGAGAGAACGGTATTCGGATCCCCATCTTCGCGATCCCTGCGCAGTTCCGATTCGTTCCACCAAAGCAACGCCGCCGCACCCGCTACAACGTAGAACAGATGAATGGGAGAGCGCCCGATCCATGTCTGCAGGGCGCCACCTCCTGACACAAACAGCAACATGCCCAGGAAGTGCACGCCAATGGTGGCGGGCAGCTTCTCGCGAAACGGAGGCAATGCGCAGGTGAAGGGCAATCGCGAGTGCTTCCGGAAAACAACCTCCGCGTGGAGCAGAATCAGCACCAGCATGCAGGAAGCTTGCAGTAGCGCAGTGCCGGGGCCTATCGCGTAGGCCCATGCCGCGAGCGATGGAAGTACGGCGAACAGGGTGGCGATGGTCATCGCGAGATGCCGCAAGGCGGATCGAACCGGGCAGGAATCCGCATGCAGGATGTGGCGGAACATCCAATTGGCGGGCACGGATGCGGGCATGTCAATCCCGATGCGGACACCCAACACCACCAGATATGCGGGAATCAACGGCGCGGCGAGCATCGCAGAATGAATGCTTGCCGCGGTTGCCCCTGTACGGCCGGATGCAACCGCGATGTACTGCGCAGCCAGTAGCCAGCCCAACCCGAAAGGCACCAGCAAAGCCAGGCGATGCTCATCCAGCCGGAGCAGTCCCCGGAATGCAAAGTGGCACACGGCACGGTCGAAGCTGTTGCGTGCCAGCAGAAGATGATCCAGCAGCCAGAGAAGCACGGTTGCAAGCGGACGTGAGGATGCAGGCGCGCTGATCTCGACGGTGGCCCGGAACCGGCGCGCGTAGCTCACTCCGTAGCAAACCGTCAGCATCAGGATTGCAGCCAGCAAGCTTTGCCATGCCAGAGGCGCAAGCCTTGCGATGGCCACAGGTCCGCGATCCTGCATCGTTTGATACAGGCCGGTGAACCACATCGGCGGAAGCCAGCGCACGTACGAGCCGGGCGTGGCGACGATCATGCGCATCATGGGTCCTGCCTGCAACGCGCCAAGAAGCAACGCGGTGCACGCGATCAGTAGCACTGCGCGGATCGGACCAGCCCATGCCGCGCAGACGCGTGCTGGCAGGATTGCGGATGCCGCTCCGAGCACCGCCAGCGCTGCTGCGAATGCAAACACGCTTGCCATCAGCATGCACAGCGCATGCACCGCGAAAAACTCGAGGGTCCCGATGGAACCGTCCGCCGCGGCCGAGCTTACCATGGCGGGAAACAGCAGCAGTGGCATGCTGTTCACGGTGAGTGCGATCACGCAGGCCGCAATTCCCATTGCCGTCACATTGGCGGCGAAGATGGTCCGCGGCCGCACGGGCAGCGGCGCAAGGTTGATGTAATCCTGTGCGTCGGGCAGAATGCGATCCCACTTCAAGGCAACCACAATGCCTGTCACAGCGATCGAGATCGCGGCGAACATGTACTTTTCGGGCGCGGATATCACCAGCAGATCCACACCCTGGCGTCCGCGAATCCAGTCGAGCAAGGAAGAGTACTTCTCCACCATGAGCAGGCATTGCAGCACACCGGGCGCCGCAAGCAGACCCAACAGAGGACCAGCGCCGAGATCGGTACCGTCAGCATCGCTTCCTCCGTGAATCATCCGCTGAAGGAAGTGTGCGACCAGGCGCGGGAATGGTCTGCGCGCGCACCGTCCGATCCGCAGCCGAAACTGCCGGCGCACTCCCAGGAAACGCCGTCTAAGACGATGCCGCAAGCGCAGCCTCCACTATCCTCTTCGCGATCACGCCAGTGTCCGCCTGATTGGTGAGTTGCATTACTCCCGACTCCAGATCGAGCCCCGCGAATCGTGAGCGCATCTCTTCCGCCGATCCGGACGAGACGGTACATCCGCCTCGCAGCACGATCAGATGAGTATGCACACGATCCACCTGTTCGAGCACGGGAGAAGAGAAGAAGATCGCCTTGCCCGCGTTGGCGAGCAGTTCGATCACCTTGCGAAGTGTGAGCGCGCTGGTGACGTCGAGCCCGGAGAACGGCTCATCAAGCACGAGCAATCGCGGGCTATGCTGCAGCGCGGAGATCAGCACCACCCGCTGCCGCATGCCTTTCGAATAGGAACGGATCTGCTGATTGCGGGCATGGCTCAAGCTGAAACCGTCGAACAGCGCGAGTGCCCGCGGGCGCCAGTGGCGCATTTCCATGCCACGCAGTTGCGCCGACATCTGGACGTACTCCCAACCGGTGAGGAACCCGTAGAGATCCGACTGTTCGGGCACATAACCGAGTTGGTGCTTGTAGGTCTCGAGACACTCCCGAATCGGAGTGCCATGAAATGACACCTCGCCGCGTGTGGGATCCATGAGACCCGTGATCATCTTCACGATGGTGCTCTTGCCCGACCCGTTCGGCCCCACCACACCGAGGACTTCGCCTGCGTTGATCTGGAAGCTGACATCGGATACAGCGGCATGCACGCCGTAGTTCTTCGAGAGATGCTGAACGCGCAAGATTGGGTGCTGCGTGCCGGGAGCCGCGTGCTGCGCCATGACGCCTCCGTGATCACGGACTGCGAACTCCTCATGATACAGCACTCTCCGGCCCTCCTGTTGACTCTCAACAGGAGGCGGCCGCGCCGCGCCATGCCGGGGCGGCCGCCACCGCGTTGCTAGAACATGATCTTCAGACCGATCTCCATCTGCCGCCCGGTTGTCCCCGCCTGGCGAAGCGACTGCCCGAACTGCGAGTTGAGTACGTCCACCACCGGACTGTTCCGATTCAGCCTGTTGGTGAGGTTGTAGCCGGCCAGTTTCAGCTCCGTCTTCCAGCGTTCCGTGACGGAGAACACTTTTGCCAAGGAGCCTTGTGTATCCCAGAACACTGGTCCGGTCAGGCCCGAGTACTGCCATGGATTGGTTCGTTGGGTGAAGGCTGGCTGCCGCGCGAATACGGAAGTGTTGAACCATTTGGTAGGCGTTGGATTGTCGATCCGTGGGTCACCCGAAACCGCCAGAGTGCCGAATCGGAGGTAGTTTCCCGAATTGAAGTAAAACGCACCCACCAACTGCCAGCCACCGGCCATTGCATCCATCCAACGTGGCATTGCGCTGCCCACGCGCCTTCCCCGCCCGACGGGCAATTCCCATGTGCCGGCCGCCGAAATACGGTGCCTTGGCGACGTCGCTTCCTGGAAGCCGAGATCATCTACGTAGTTCGCCACTTCGTCGAAATACGTATCCGCGCGGTCGCGGATGTAGGCATAGCCGAAGAGCATGTTGTAGCCGTTGCGGAACGGCCGCTGGATCTGGATCTGGCCCGACTGATAGCGCGCGCGCCGGCCGGGCGTGTTGATCTCGAACAGATTGCCGTAGTGCGGATACGGCCGGAACAGCGTGTTCAACTGCACCTGCGCCTGATTTCGCAGCGGCCCAGGAAAATCGCGCGCCGTGAGGTAGTTGAAAAACGGATTCGCCACTACCTGATTGATCGCCACCCCGTTGGCGAACCCGATGCGCGGATCCACCATGTTCAAGTTGCGGGTGTTGCCGAGGCCATGCCCGTAGTTCGCAAACAGGGTGAGATCGGCAATGAACTGGCCGGGAAGCTGGCGCTGAATCGAAAGGCTCAGGCGGTCATTCACGCTTCGCTGTGCCTGCTGATAGAACCACAGCAGGTTCCCTTCACCGACACCGAACGACGATCCCCATCCTTTGCCTCGTGGAGCAATCAAGGGATTGCTACTGAGCGGAAACGGATCGTTCAAACGCGCCTGCGGCACGCCCAGCAGGAGTGGCAGTGGGCTTTGGCTCGCGTCGAAGCCGAGGTAGGGCGGCTCCAGGAAGTTGATGTTCTCAAAGCCCGCAAAAGGAGCATCAATGAAATTGAACTCCGTGGGCGCGGTGAATCGCGCGTAGCCGAAGCGCACCGCGGTGCGGTCATTCAATCGCCACGCCATGCCGAGCCGGGGCATCCAGTTATTGAGCGGTGCTTTCCAACTCGACTTGTTGTTCTCATCGGTGAACACCCACGCGCCGTTGTAGGTCTGTGGCCCGGTATAGAACTGGCGCAGTTGTGCGGGCATCTGCGGAGGTGCGCGGCGGATCGCCTCATTCGGCGCATTCAAATCGAGAAACCGCGACATGCGATACTCGGGATCCCACCAGGGCGTCTCATACTCGTAACGCACGCCGAGATTCAACGTGAAGTTCGGATGGATCTTCCAATCGTCCTGCAGAAACATCGCGTAGCTCTCGGTTCGCGGCTTCTTCATCGGCTTCGAGATCGCCTGCGACCCCGTATCCAGCGCGCCCAGCAGGAACGTCGCCCATTCATGGCCCACCAGCCTTGTGTTCGGAGCAAGGAAGGTGTCGGCGGTCATTGCGGGTTGGAATGCGAAGTTCGTGGTGCCGGTCACCAGGCTGATTCCACCACTGCGGCGGTGATCGAATCCCGCTTTCCAGTAGTGCGTCCCTCGCTGTTGCGAGACCTTGACGTTGATGGAGTTGCCGTTCGGCTCCTGAAGCCAATAAACGCCGGCGATGCCGTATTGTGAGCCTCCAACGGTGAATCGAGGAACATACTTCGGCGCATCGGGCTGATCGTAAGCCTTGTACCATTCATTGCCGGGCCAGAAGATGCCCCATCCCTCGGGACCCAGCTTGTCACGAGGCGAATCGTAGCTATCGACCAGGGAATGATAGCCACCGCGAATGTTCACCACGGTGGATGGCGACGCGGTCCAGACGGCATCCCCACTGATCTGCCGGGCGTGCCGTGCGCTCGCGCCCATCGTCACATACATCTTCGATTGATTGGGCGAAGGGTCCGAAGAATCGACCATCGTGCGGATCTGCGAGAAGCGGCCGCTGAACCGCCACTTGTCGTTCATCACGTAGTCGGCCCGGTCTGAAAAGTTCCAATAGTCCGTGCGGCGCGTCAGGGCTGTGCGGAAGTTGTTAATCCCGGTGATGTTCTCTCCCGCGTTGTTCGGCTCCCAGAATTGCGGCAGCAACCTTGCGGACACTGGATCGAATCGCGACGCGGGAATGCGGTTATCGGGGAAAGGGGTGCGGCGCGCTGTGCTGCCGGTCACTTGGGTGGTCCATGGATCATGAATCGCCCGCAGGCCCCCGTCAATGTTGAGCGAGCGAGAGAAATCGCCCTGCCGTTCGAGCGCCGTGGGCAATGTACGCAGGTAGTTCAACGGATCGCGGAGCCTCCAGCCCTCATACACGACGAAGTTGAACAGCTTGTTCTTGATGATGGGATGTCCGGCGTTGGCGCCATACATGTTGTTCCGCGCCGCGATATTGCTCAGGTTGGTGCGATCGGTCACAGCGTTCAGTGCGGGGTTTCTTCCCAGGTAAAACACGTTGCCGTGAATGTCGTTGGTTCCGGACTTCATGGTCATGGAGATGACTCCACCGGCGCTGTGGCCGCTTTCGGCATCCACGCTGTTTTGCAGAATGACGACCTCTTGCACTGCGTCGGGCGGAGGAGTGTAGCTTGCCTTGTGACCGACGCCAATCGGCGAGCCATCCACCTGCAGATCGTTTTTGAGATTCGTGCCGCCGCCCAATTCCACGCTGTTCGCCGCCCACGAATGAAACGCGTTCATCTCCGTCCGCGTGTTCACCGCCTGCGGGCTCAGCAGTGAGAGTTTAAATGGGTTGCGATCGAATCTGGGGAGTTCGTTCGCAAGTTTCGTGTCAATGGTGATGCCGACGTTGGTGGTGTTGAACTGCACAGCCACTGGGGCCGCAGTCACAGTCACTGACTCCTGAACCGCGCCCGGACTCAGACTGGCATTGATCGTGATGTCCGCGCGCGTTTGGACTTCAATGTTTTCCTGAACAAAGCGCCGGAAGCCAGTAAGGCTCACGGTCAAGGAATAAGTACCCGGGATTACATAGTCGAACAGATACAACCCCGATTCGTTGCTTTGCCGGGTCACACTCACCCCAGTGTTGACGTTGAGCAACGTGATTTCCGCGCCTACTACCAGCGCGTCGGCCGAGTCGGTCACTCGTCCCTGGATTCTACCCCGAAAATCCTGTGCCTCCATGGACGCACAGGCAAATAAGATGACAGCGATTGCCTGGATTCCAAGTCTCATGCCAGAGACGCTATCATGCATCGCTGGCGATGGGAAGCCCCTGCCGCTTGTCCTATTCCTCCGGCAGCAATGCGATGACCTGTTGATTCCCACATCCACGCCGGAAATGGCAAGCTTCCGCAGGCACCTGCGCCTCTTGGCCGGAACTGGCGACAGGAGATCCAGTTTCCTGTTATTCCGGTCTCGAAATGAGTCAGGCCGGGCGCGGGCATCCACGGCATGGAGCATCCGGACAACTTCGGATTCTAATTCCTGGCGCAGCGCGGCCGAATCGGCGTTGCGCGAAGCAATCGGTTTACTCCCCCAAGCGAGCCCGCTCCCGCCGACAAGTACCTCGGGGTTTACTCTGTCAATAACTTCGATTCGACGACATTACTCTCCGGTTTGAAGATCGTGACCGCGAGTGGTGGAAGGGTGATCTCGATGGAACATGGGCGTCCGTGCCATTCCAGGTTGCTTGCTTTCACCAATCCACCGTTGCCAACGCCGCTTCCGCCAAGTTCCGATGCGTCACTGTTGAAGAGTTCGGTGTAAGTGCCTTGGCGCGGAACGCCGATCCGGTAGCCGTGGCGTACCAAAGGCGTGAAGTTACATACGAACACCAGGAAATCACCACGGTCCCTGGCGAAGCGGACGAAGGAGATGACGGACTGATCGACGTCGCTGATATCGATCCACTCGAACCCTTCATGCTGAAAATCAATTTCGTACAGGGCGGGTTCCGAGGCGTAGATGCGATTCAGTTCCCGCACCGTGGATTGAAGTCCGCGATGGTAATGGAAACCGAGTAACTCCCATCGAACCTGAGCCTTCTCATCCCACTCTTCGTACTGCCCGATCTCCTGTCCCATGAAAAGCAGTTTCTTGCCGGGATGGCCCCACATATAGGCATAGAAAGCACGGGCGTTGGCGAACCGGCGCCACTCGTCGCCCGGCATCTTCCCGATCAGCGAACCTTTCATGTGCACGACTTCGTCATGCGAAATCGGCAGCAGGAAATTCTCGGTGAATGCATAGAGAATACTAAATGTAATGTTGTTGTGGTTGAACTTGCGATGAATGGGGTCGAAGCCGAAGTACTTCAGCATGTCATGCATCCAGCCCATGTTCCACTTCATGGTGAAACCGAGACCGCCGAGATACACCGGCCGGCAGACACCGGGAAACGACGTGGACTCCTCGGCGATGGAGATCGCGCCTGGCTCCTTGTGCACCAATTCATTGAAGCGCTGTAGAAACCCGATGGCTTCCAGATTCTCGCGGCCTCCGTAGCGGTTCGGGATCCAATCGCCAGCCTCCCGGGAGTAGTCGAGATACAGCATGGAGGCCACCGCGTCCACCCGCAGTCCATCGAGATGGAGATGCTTCAGCCAGTAGAGCGCACTGGAGAGAAGGAAGGTGCACACTTCATGCCGGCCGTAGTTGAAGATCAGCGTCCCCCAGTCGCGATGCTCGCCCTGCCGGGGGTCCTCGTGCTCATAGAGCGCGGTGCCGTCGAAGCGGGCCAGACCGTGGGCATCGCGAGGGAAGTGGCCGGGCACCCAATCGAGAATCACTCCAAGGCCGGCCTGGTGACACCGGTCGACGAAGTACATGAAGTCTTCCGGGGTTCCGAAGCGGGAGGTCGGCGCGAAGAAGCCGGTCACCTGATATCCCCACGAGCCGGAGTAAGGGTGCTCGAGCACGGGCAGCAACTCCAAATGAGTAAAGCCGAGGCCCTTCGCGTATGGAATCAATACATCGGCGAGTTCACGATAGGTGAGTGGACGCCCTAACTCACGGCGCATCCAACTTTCCAAATGCACTTCGTAGATAGAGACTGGTTCCTTCAACCAGTCCTTCTTCCCCCGATCCTCCATCCAGGCGTTGTCCTGCCAGTCGTGCCGCGGCACGCCGGAAACGATGGATGCCTGCTTGGGCGGCACTTCCGTGCGGAAGGCATAGGGGTCGGCCTTCAGTTGCTGATAGCCGTTTCGCCAAGTAACTGCGAATTTGTAAGCCGCGCCGCATTCCACATGCGGAAGAAAGATCTCCCAGATGCCTCCATTCCGCATCCGCATGGGATGGCGGCGAGTGTTCCATCCATTGAAGTCGCCGGCAACGGAGACTGTCGCCGCGCTCGGAGCCCACACCGTGAATCGCACTCCGCGAATGCCTTCATAAGTGAGGGGATGAGCGCCCATCATCCGCCATGCTTCGTAGTGCGTGCCCTCGCCATGCAGATGGATCTCGTAGTCGGTGAGCAACGGCGGGAAGCGATAGGCGTCGTCGGTCTCGTACTCACTGCCATGATGCGGCGCGATCCGCAGGCGGTAGGGAGCGATGGCGCCGGAGCAGGTGACGGCAAAGAACCCCGAATTGTGCTTCTTCTCCATCGCGAGCGCTTGCTCCGCCGCGGCTCCATCGCCAAGCAAGACCCATGCCTCTTTCGCTTCCGGGAGAAAGGCTCGGATCTGCCAGGTTGGGGTTTCCGCCGCGATCTCATGGGGCCCGAGCACGCGAAACGGGTCGCGATGATGCCCATGGACGATGGCTTCAATGTCGTGTGACGTCACGAGGCTATTATGGCAACAATGCCCGATTTCATTCAGAAGATTCCGAAAGCCGAGTTGCACGTGCATCTGGAAGGGTCGATTGAGCCCGCGACCTTGCGAGAGCTGGATCCGATGGTGGAGGAATCGGCCATGGAGCGCGCGTACAACTTCGCCGATTTCGATGCGTTTCTGAAGAGCTTCGGCTGGATCGCCGGACATCTTCGCCAACCGCGTGATTACGGGCTTGCGGCGGCGCGTCTCCTGGCGAGCCTTCACCGGCAGAACGTGCGCTACGTGGAGATCACGCTGTCGGCCGGCGTGGTGTTGTGGCGCAAGCATGACCTTGCTGAAGTGCATCAGGCGTTGCGCGAAGCCACGCGCGGCGGTCCGGTGGAGTGCTGGTGGATTTGGGATGCGGTGCGGCAATGGGATTACGCGATCGCGGAGCGTGTGGTGGAGTTGGCGGCCGAGCGCGTGGATGACGGAGTGATCGCGTTTGGCCTGGGCGGTGACGAAGCGCGCGGCCCGGCGTTGCAGTTCGCGCCGCTCTTCGACTACGCGCGCAAGCATCGGCTGCGATGTGTGTGCCATGCGGGAGAAGTGACGGGGGCACGATCGATTTGGGATGCCCTGGAAGTGGGCGCCGAGCGTGTTGGCCACGGAATCGCATGCGTGGAGGATGAGGCGCTGCTGCGTCATCTGGCTTCGAACGATGTGCCTTTGGAGGTGTGCCTGACGAGCAACCATCGCACCGGCGCCACAGCCAGATTCGGTTCGCATCCGTTGCGGCGCATCGTGGACGCGGGCGTTCCAGTGACACTCCATACCGATGATCCGGCCATGTTTCACTGCACGCTGGAAGATGAGTACAGGGCTGCCATGGACCTCGGCCTGAACCGCGAGGAACTCGAGCACATCGCCGCGAACTCGTTCCGGTACGCGTTTCGGCGGCAAGCCGCGGCGACTGATGACCCCGCGGAGTGATGGATTCCCGGGGCCGAATACGCACTATAGTAGTAGAGTCACAAGAGCACCTTCATGCGCGCCGTCTTCAAAGTTCTACAGGGTACTGGAAGCGTGGACGAGATCGTTCTCGGCCCGGCGGAATCCGCCCGAATCGGCTCCGATGCCCAATGGTGTGATTACGCCTTCGAGGACAACCTCATGTCGGCGGTGCACATGGTCCTTTATTGCGACCAGTCCCACGCCTACGTTCGCGATCTCAACACGCGAGGAGGCACACGCCGCAACGGCACTCTGGTAACCACGGCTCAGCTCAACGATGGGGACCGCGTCACAGCCGGCAACACCACGCTGCAAATCACCGTAGAGACGGACGAGAAACAGAAGACAGAGGAAGAGGCAACCGCGCCTACGGAACAGCAAGGCCACTCGCCGATCATCGAACGATTACTTGCAGGACTCCGCCAAACGCGCGAGCCGGTGTTCCTGCTGATCGATTGCGCGCAGGATGGGCGGATTCTGCAGATGCTTGGCGAGCAGGCCGCCGCCGCGCAGACGCTGTTCAACGGGCCAAACCTCGGCACCATGATTCCGTTCTCTCCGCATCTGGTTGTGGTGGAGAAGGAAGGCAAACTAATTGAGGACCTCCTGGAAGAGGGTTGGGGCAAATCATGGATGTGTTTCGTGCTGTCGCATGAGCCGTTCAGCATTGTGCGCGATCACTTGCGGGAAATGCTGATCGCCGAGAGTCCCGAGGGCAAGGAAGTGTTCTTCCGTTATTATGATCCGCGCATTCTACGGCTCTTTCTGCCGGTATGTTCGCCCGCGGAAGCACGCCAGTTCTTCGGACCCGTGGTGCAGTTCTGGACCGAAGACGAGACTCCCGAGTCTCTGTTGCAGTTCGCGCCGGGCCCCAACGGTGTGGCAACGCAGAAGTACTCACTCACCGAGCCTCTGGCCAACAACGCAGCCGCCACACCAACAGGAACTCGCTCATGACACCCGCCCAGCCTCAATCGAGTGGCGCCTCGCAATCACGTGCGCGCTTCAAGCTTCGCAAGGAACACATGGAGGCCATGGAGAAGGCCGCCGAGCCGAAGTTTATCGACGAGATCTGCGAACATCTTCGCAGCACGCAGGCTGACGATGTCGCGCCGCTGCCGGATGATGTGTTGAAGGCGCGTGTGGAGGTTGGCGTTGCGCGCGCGCGAACGCACGAGCTGCGCACGCAGCAGGCGATCACCGCGTTTGTGTCTCTGATGTTCGCGATCGCCCCGAACTTCGATGAACACGCCGTGGCGCGGCAGTGTCTGACTGATCAGACCACGGAACCCGATGCGCGGATGGATCTGCTGGGCGAACGCATGAGCATCACGGATTGGCAGGCGGCAAAGGCCCTCGCGAATCCCAAAGCGTGGGAAAAGCGATAGGAGAAGCGCATGGGTCTCGGCGATCTACAGAACAAGGTCAAAGCCTTCGACAAAGACAAGAAGCTGGCGGATCTGAAGAAGCAGGCCACTGATTCCGCGGCGCTGTCGAAGACCGCCACGGACAAGCTGGGCGAAGTCAACACAGCGAAGGGGAAGTTCGGCGATCCGCTGGCCGCGCCGCTCGAAGCAGAGCTCGACAAAGCACACCAGCAACTCACCATCGCCAAGGCCGCACTGAAGGATGCGAAAGACGCACAGGCGGGAATCGCCCCGGCGGTAGCCGATGCGTCGTTGAAAGTCGCCGATGTCAAGGCGGAGAAAGACGCGGGAAAAGCGTCGGGCGAAGTTTTCAAGAAATCCATCGAGCTAGGCAAGAGCGGGACAAAGGTTCGCACGTCGACCGTGACCACGGCGGACTCGATGGTCGCAGCCGCCGACGCCGCCAAGAAGGCCAACGAAGCCGCGCAGAAGGCAGGTCAGATCGCGGCTGGGGGTGCGCGCCCAAATCCCGATCCGGCGATGACCGCGTTGAACGCGCAGGTGGCAGCCACCGGCAACGCGCTCACCGCGGCCGACAAGCCGATCAAAGACGCCAAGTCCGAAGCGGATAAAACCAGCTTCAAGGCGGCGATGAAAAAGCCGGGCAATGTCGTCAAAACCCCGGATGAGCTTCTGCAGGAGGCACAGGATTTCGAAGCGCAGGCCAACAAGGCCAAGACCGCGATCGGCGATCCGGCCGCTGGTCCACTGAAGGATCTGGAAGACGCGGTGAACGCCGCGGAAAAGTCGCTGGCCGATGCGAGAACGGTCGCGAGTGATTTCGGTGCGACTTCCGATGACCGCGCGGAAGCGGCTCGGGATGCGGTGCAAGCGTCGAAAGCGGCACAAGAGGCGGCGGACAAAGCGAAGACCGCTTGCGACGAAGCGTGTAAGGCTGTCGAGGAATTGGACGACCTGGCGAAAGAGGCGCTGGCGGTGATCGCCGCCGCCGAAGCAGCCAAGAACGCCGCGAAGCTGGACAATGCGCAGAAGGCGTTAGCCGCCGCCGAAGCCGCACACAAGAAACTGGCCGAGGAGGCAGCACAGAAGGCAGCGGCTCTGGAATCCAAGAAGGCACAGGCTTCGGAGGCGCGCCGCAAGGCTGAGGAAGCGGTGGCTGCCGCCAAGAAGGCGCTGGAAGCGCTGAAGGCTTCCAAAGCGAAGCCAGCGAAACCGCCCGCAAGCACTGCCTGCGGTGAGACCATCCCCGAGGTTCCGCAAAAGGAAAGCAGCGACCTTACCAACGCCATCAAGACGCTGGCCGATCTGCAGAAGATGGTGGACGCGCTGGCCAAGGAACTGGCAGCGCTCGAGGAACAGGCAAAGCAGGCCGCAGAGAAACTCCCTTCCCTGCAAAGCGCCCTCGACGGCGCGAAGAAGAAGTTCGATGAGGCGGAAGCGGAACGCTCAGCGGCGGATAAGCTGAAGGATGAATTGGCCGATGCGCGCAAGGAATTGGATGCCGCGCGAAAGGCCGTGTGCGACGAAGCGACCAAGGCGAAGGACGCCGCCGACAAGGCGAAGAAGGCCAAGGATGAGGTAGTCGACAAGCGCATCGCGGAATTGCGCAATGAGGGCCACGGTCCGCAGCGGCATCTCGATCCCGATCAGCAGGCGATCGATTCGCGTGCGTTGCACAAGACCAATCCGGAGCGCATGAAGCCGGGGACGGCGGCTGTCCGCAACGAGCACAACCCGCCAACACCGGATCTGCATCAGGCATCCGACGAGGCGACGAAATTCAAGAACGCCGACGATTACGTCGTGGCGGACGCGAACGCCCGCGACTACTTCCGAGCCAAGGGCGGCGATCCCAAGGGCGTCGTACCCTATCCCGATGCGCTGCCGGGCGTCACGCCAGGCTCGGCGGTGGAGGGCAGCCGCGTGAAGGCCGGGTCCGCCGTAAAGACCGACCTGCCCTTGAAGGGCGGGGGCCGGTCGGCGAATCCGGACTACGACGATATCGATCCGGCGCAACTGAACGCAGAGACCACGGCGGATACCGAGGCGATTCCCGCAGCCGACTTCCAGAAGGGCGTTTTCGCCTACTATGAGGACGTAAACGGGAAATTCAAGATGAAAACGATGTATCCGATGACGACATAACGGAGAAAGCGGCAAATAAGGGGAGAATCATGCAGCCGATGCCACAGCCACTCGCGAAGTGGTTGGAACAGGAATTCGACGTCGAGCTATTCGGAAAGAACTGGGCCGACCATCTGCGCTACCTTCTGGCGACGCGCACGGAAGACAATGGCGCCGAACTCCGCCGGCAGTTCGCGGACGCAATTCTGTACCGGACGTTGACGCCAGAACAGTTCACGGCGCTCACCCGCGCCACAACCTACCAGACGCCCGAGCAACTGGAGGGGCGCCTGACGGAATTGTGGAACCAAATCTGGCCGGGACGGAACCCTGCGGACTACTGCACTCCGAGGGACGAGCCGGCGGAGGAATAGCCGCGCCCTCGCATGGGCGGCGGGCACACCCACCGATCCCAAACCCAGCACTGCTCCGGCCCCACAGGCCAATGCCGAGGAGGCGCATTATCGCGTAGCGTCAAGCGATTGGACAGGAGGCGGCCGAGTTGGGTACACTACGGCAAATCAGTTGAACAGGCGCGGGTGAAAGGACATCTCCCCGATGAGCTATCGGAATGTCCCTGTCCTCATAACGGGAGGATTGGGCTTTATTGGCAGCAACTTAGCGATCCGCTTGGTGGAAGCCGGTGCTCGGGTGACCATCGTCGACCCTTCGATTCCCGGTTGCGGCGCGAATCCCTTCAACATCCATCCGATCCGCAATGACGTGGAGGTGATCGCGCACGACTGCGGCGATGCCGAGATGTTTCCGGATGCGGTGCGGCGGTCAGAAGTGATCTTCAATCTCGCCGGCGAAATCAGCCACATTCACAGCATGGAGTTCCCGGAGCGCGACCTGCTCATCAACGGCGTATCGCAGTTGCGCTTCCTGCAGGCCTGCCTTCGCCACAATCCCGGCGTGCGGGTGGTCTACGCCGGCACCCGGCAAGTGTATGGCAAGCCGGACTATCTGCCAATGGATGAGCGGCATCCCGTGCGTCCCGTGGATTTCAACGGCGTCCATAAGTACGCGGCTAACATGTACCACCTGATGTTAACGCGCAGCGGGCAGTTGGACGCGGTGGTGCTCCGGTTGACCAACGTCTACGGACCGCGAATGTCGCTCGCGATTCCCTGCCAGGGATTCCTGAGCACCTACTTCCGGCGCGTGTTGACGGGGCAGCATCTGGATGTGTTCGGCGACGGGCAGCAACTTCGCGACCCGATGTATGTGGATGACGCCGTGGAAGCGTTCCTGCTCTGCGGGCGTTGCCCCGCGCCGGAAAGCGGCACTTTCAACGTCGGCGGACCGCGGGCTTTCAGCCTGCTGCAGATCGCCCAGACGTGCGCCAGGCTCGGCGGTGAACTGCCCGTGAAAGTCACGCCGTTTCCGAAAGACCGGGCTGGGATTGACATCGGGAGTTACTGCACGGACTCCACCCTGATTCGCGAGAGCGTTGGCTGGCGCGCGCGCATGGACTTCGAAGATGGCGTGGCCGCGACGCTGGCTTACTATCGCGAACATATTGCCGAGTATCTGGACCCGGCGAATCCGCACCCCTTCTGCTCGCTACCGGAACACCAGGGCGTACAGCGTAAGCTCATGTACGCGACGGTTGCCGAAGGTAAATAGGATCGATACCGCACATCCGTGTTTCCTTATTGACGCTCGAAGTCGAGATATATAGAATCCATAAGACGACGAGTAGCCATGGGAGGGCACCTGGATGATTCTCGCAGCATGGATGAGATTGATCGGCTGGATTCTGCCCGCCGGCCGGAGTGAGTGGGTTCAGGCGATGGCCGCGGAAGTGTCCGGAATGACGGGCAGACTCGAGCGTGTCCGCCTCGCCATCGGATGCTTGTGGGCAGCCTTGACCCTACGTGAGCGATTCCACCGCCGCCCCCTCGAATCGAGCGGGATTCCCGTGTTCGGGATCGCGTGCGCGTTTGGGGCAACCGCCATCGGTCTTGCGTATCTGAAGCTGGCAGGCGCGCCCAGTGGCATCCTGGCAATCAACGGCGCCGCCTTTGGGATGGGTCTGGTGGCGATCGCCGCAATGCACCGCATCGGCAACGCGTCGGTAACGGCGATGGCTTGCTGGCCGTGGGTGGGCGCGATCTTGACCCTCGCCGCTGTCGTTCTGGGACGGGAGGTGGACGGCGCAACGCGATGGGTAGCGGTGTCGGGGCTCTTCATTCAGACCAGCCTGCTGGCCGTTCCGGCTGCGGTAGTGGCGTTTGCGCGGCAGACGACGCCACTTTCAGCGGCCGCGATGATTGGCATCGCGATTGGGCTTGCCCTGCAGCCGGACCGGGCGATGGCAGGAGCGCTTCTCGCAGGGCTAACCGCCACCGCGTGGAGACGTGGAGGTCCGCTTACGTGGGTGCCGTTGGGGGCGGCTGGCGTGTCGTTTGCCTCGACATTGCTCCAGCCCGACAAGTTGCCCGCAGTGCCTTTTGTCGATGGCATTCTCTGGACGTCGTTCGGGATCCATACCGCCATGGGTGCCGCTCTTTGGCTGGGATGCGCGACGCTGGTTGCGCCGGCTTTGCTTGGATGGAGGCAGCACGGTATGTTGTCGCCCGCGACCGCCAGTTTCAGCGCGACGTGGGCAGCCATCATCGCGGCCGCGGCGATCGGCGCCTATCCGACGCCCGTGGTTGGCTACGGATCGAGCGCGATTATCGGTTATCTGGCGAGTCTGCCGCTGTTGGCCGCTGGCAAGCCCCAACCGGGGAAAGCGGCGGGCCGCGCGGCGTCCGCCACCGAGGACACAGAGAATGGAATGCCCCTCAAACCGGGGGGTATCGAGAGCAACTGGCTGGAAGCGGCAATACGACCGCTTCCCTGACGCGTCGGGAACCGAGCGCTTCCGAAACGCCGTTGCGCGCGGTGCTGGAATGCTGTGCCTTCCAAAGCACAAGGTAGAGTTCCAATAACCGATACCACTGGAGGCGCCCAGATACTCGCCGACAACCACGGCGATGATGGTGAATCCAATCGAGATGTGCAGGACGAGAAAATCCAGCTCAGCGCACTGGGAATCAGTGCGTGGCGCATCAGTTGGCGCTTGGAGGCACCGGGCACGCGCGGGTTGTTGAACGATGACCGGGCCCACTTCGCGAACAGACCCGGTTTGGCGAACGCCGAGAGGCCACCCTGCGCGTGAAGACACGTACGTTCTGGAAACCAGCGCGCGGTTCGTTCCGATCAGGCTGCGCGGATCGCGCTACGCCGCCCGGGGTGCAAGCACCGTCTGCGGCACGTCGATGTGATCGCGGGCAATGGCCAGATCGAAGTACTCATCACCAGTAGTCTGCGAGAAAATCGTCAGGGCCCGGCGGTAGCACGCCTCGGAAGCTTCAATGTCACCCCGGCTTTCATGTAGGCGGCCTAACTTCGTCAGGACCCCCGCAAGCTGGAGATGCGTCCGGTTAAAAGGTTGCCCTGGAGCGGGCAAGGTGTTTTCCGCACGGCTGAGTGCGTCCCGGTAGTACTGCTCGGCTTCGGCCCAGGCGAAACTCCGGCGAGCGGCGTCGCCTTTGAGAATCAATTCCTGGGTGGTTACCGGGTCTTGGGATGTCGGGATCATTCGTTACTCTCTGCTGTCAAAGACGGCGGCCAATTGCGGGCGGTTCCAGCGATCGGCACTAGTAAGCACTTTCCGGTGGGTGTCTCAGCAAGCCCGCCCGCCTGGAGTAGGGCCAAGGGACTACGCGGCCCGCTGCTACGCCAGGATTTCGCCAATCACGTGGCCGTGGACGTCGGTCAGCCGCCGGTCAATTCCATTATTACGAAATGTGAGGCGGGTGTGGTCGATGCCCAGCAGGTGCAGGACCGTGGCATGCAGATCGTAGCAATAGATCGGGTGTTCCACGGCCTTGTAGCTCCAATCGTCGGTCGCGCCGTAGGTCACGCCCCCCTTCACTCCGCCGCCGGCCAGCCACGATGTGAAGCCGAAGGGATTGTGGTCACGGCCCTTGCTGCCCTGGCTGCAGGGCATACGCCCGAACTCGGTGGTCCAGTAGACAATGGTGTCGTTCAGCAGACCGCGCGCCTTCAGATCGCGAATCAGCGCCGCCACGGGCTTGTCCATCGATGTGCTCAACTCGCCGTGGTCCTTGGCCAGATTCTCGTGGCTATCCCAATTGCGCCGTGGAAAACCGTTATCGGCGCCGCTCCAGATCTGGACGAAGCGCACGCCGCGTTCGAGCATCCGGCGTGCGATCAGGCAGCGGCGTCCCATGTCATCGGTGACCGGATCGCCGATTCCGTAGAGCTGACGGGTAGCCTCGGACTCACCGGCAATCTCCAGCACTTCCGGAGCGCTGAGTTGCAGCCGGGCGGCCATCTCGTAGGATGCGATGCGCGCCTCCAGCCGGGAATCGCCCGCGCGCTCGGCCAGATGCGCCTGATTCAGCGATCTGAGTAACTCAAAGCTACTCTTTTCACTCTCTTTTCCGATATATTCTGCTTTCTCTGGAGGAAATAAATCATAGATCGGATTCGCACTGCCTGCGCGGATCATGGTGGCTTGATGGGCCGCGGGAAGAAACGCCGCCGACCAGTTGGAAGGCCCGTTCGGCGGGTAACCTCGCGGATCCGGAAGGATGACAAACACGGGCAGATTGGCGTTCGCGCTTCCCAGCGCATAAGAGACCCAGGCGCCCATCGACGGGAAGCCCGGCAGCACAAAGCCGGTGTTCTGCATGAACGTGGCAGGCCCGTGAACATTGGACTTCGACACCATGGACGGCAGGAAGGCGATATCGTCCACGCAGGAGCCGATGTGCGGCAGGATGCCGCTGATCCACTTGCCGCATTGCCCGCGCTGCTTCCAGGGCCACGGGCTATTCATGACCACGCCAGGCTTGCTTTGGAATAGCTCCACTTTCTCGCCGGGATCCCAGGGCTCGCCCGCCTTACGGTCGAGAAGCGGCTTGTAGTCATATAAGTCGCACTGGCTGGCCGCGCCCGACATGAATAACTGCACCACGCGCTGGGCTTTCGCCGGATGATGCGTGGCCGCGCCGCCTTGGGACGCAGTAAGGTGTGCCAGGGCCACTCCACCGAGCCCGCCGCCATAGCTCCACAGAAATTCGCGCCGGTTCATTGCTTCGCTGCCTTCTCAGTCCACAAACATGTACTCGTTCAGATTGAACAGCAGGCGGCACAAGTTCGCCATTCCGTGACGCTGCGCATAAGGCGCGAGTTGAGCCACCTCCGCCGCGGTCGCATCGCGGCCAAACGCGAGCCCGAACGCCCGATGGATCTGCGCCTCCACCGTGCCGCCTTCTCCCACGCGTGCGGCAAAACGTTCCGCCATCTTCACCACGAAGGGGTTGTTGAGGATGGCCAACGCCTGAATGGCCGTGATCGTGGTGGAGCGCTTCGGCGCAAGCATCGAAGGATCGGGGCAATCCAGGCGGTCCATAAACGGGTCCGGCACGCTCCTCACAATGAAGCGGTAGATGCTGCGGCGGCGCGCCTCGGGGCTGTCGGGATCAAAACGCGCGTAGTCGTATACAGGCGAATGGTCGTCCTTGAAGAAGAACTGGCGCACGGCGGGACCACCCATGGTCAGGTCCAACTGCCCGGCTGCCACCAGCATGGAATCCCGCAAGGACTCTGCATCCAGCCGCGTACGGTTCATCCGCCACAGATACCGGTTCTCGCCATCCACGGCCGCCGCATCGGCACGGTTGGCGGACGTCTGCCGGTAAGCATGACTCGTGACAATCAGCCGGTGCAGTTGCTTCAACGACCCGCCGGCCTCGTCACGAAACCAGACTGCCAGCCAGTCCAACAGTTGAGGATGCGTGGGCTGCGAGCCCATCTTCCCGAAGTCACTCGGCGTGTCAACAATGCCAGAGCCGAAGTGATAGTGCCATACGCGGTTCACGATGGATCGCCATGTGAAGGAATTGTCAGGCCGTGCGATCCACTCGGCCAGCGCCGCGCGTCGCGAGCCTTCACTCATGGGGTCGGCGATTGCGAAGCGCGTGCCGATGGCTCCCGGCTGTGCCGGCTTCAGCGGCGCGTTGACGTTGCCGCGGTCCAGCACATGCACGGGCCGGGGCAGCAGCGATGGGCGAAATGTTCCCATGCGCGGGAAGTAGCTCGTGGCCGCATACACCATGCCCGGTTTCGGCAGTTCCGCCATCTGCTGGTCGAGCAGCTTCGCCGCCGCCGTCAACTCCTGAATTCGATGCAGCGTCGAATCACCAACAATCGCGTCCACCAGTTCTTTACGCCGCTTCGTTCCGTGCTCCGCACGCTGCTGCAGTTCCTTCTTCAACGCGGCTTCGGCGGGCGTCTTCGGTTCGCCGATGTGCGTGACCTGTGCGCGCGCATCGCGGATTTCGAAGTCGAGTTTCTCGAGCTCCGGGCTCGTGGCGGTTTCCACACGATCAAGCAACGGCTGCAACTCGATCTGCAGTTTGCGGCGCGCATCCATCCACGCATTGCGCTGGCGGCTGACCTCGGGGTCGGCATCATAGGGACGGTCGGCGCGGTCCACGCCCGCGAATACGGCCTGCACGCTGTAGTAGTCTTCCTGCGAGATCGGATCGAACTTGTGATTGTGACAGCGCGCGCAATGCACGGTCTGGCTGACGAACGTGGACATGGTAGCGGCCACCATGTCATCGCGATCCAGCAAGCGCGTGATGTTCTTGTCGGTGGTATCTTCACGCAACTCCTGATGACCGACGAAGTCCCAGGGTCCGGCGGCGAGGAATCCCGTCGCGACGATGGCGTCGGGATTGGCCGGATCAAGCACGTCACCTGCGATCTGTTCGCGAATGAACTGCGCGTAGGGCTTGTCGTTATTGAACGCACGAATCACGTAGTCGCGATAGGGCCATGCGTTAGCGCGTGGCTTATCCTTGTCGTAGCCGTGCGAGTCGCCGTAGTGCGCCACGTCGAGCCAGTGCCGCGCCCAGCGCTCTCCATAGCGCGGTGACGCCAGCAGACGGTCCACCAGCTTTGTGTAGGCATCCGCGGAGCGATCGGTTTCAAACGCGCGAATCTCCTCGATCGACGGCGGCAGGCCTATGAGGTCGTAACTCAAGCGCCGGATGAGAACGCGGCGACCGGCTTCGGCCGAGGGAGTCAGCTTCTTCTCTTGCAGTTTTTGTTCGAGGAACGCATCCACCGGATGTGAGACGCGGGTGGCTGGGAGCGGCGGCTTGCGCAAGGGACGCTGCGACCACCACAACTCCTGGACGCCGCCGGCCGAATCGTCCTTCGCGCCTTGCTCGATCCACTTGCGGATCAGGCTGGTCTGCTGCGGTGTCAGCGGCGCGCCGGCTTTCGGCATGCGAGGCGGATCACCGGTCACGCTACGCAACAGCGTTCCCTGCGAAGGGTCACCCGCAACGAACAACGCCCCTGACGCTCCGCCTTTGCGGAGGCCGGCAAACGTGGTGAGCACCAGGCCGCCGCTCGCATTGCGCTCGGAATGGCACGCATCGCAGCGTGCGGCAAGAACCGGCCGCACGTCGTTGTTGAAGCTGACGCTTTGCGCCGGCGCAAGGCAAGCGAACGCACTGATCAGAAGCAGGAGTTCGAACCGCATTTCGATAGGAATCAGGATATCGTATCGAACGTGCGGAGAACGCCAACGTCCGCGGTACGCTCGCCATGACGGAACATCGTTTCCGAGCCGTAGATGGACGGCATGGGCTCCGCGCGAGGCACTGGGCGACTGCTCCGGTGCGCCTCCGTGACTCCAGCCTCGCGCCGGAATCTCGGCTAGCGCCAATACGGTTCACTTGGGGCATGGCCGAGCGTC
>JAEUQE010001009.1 GCA_016789785.1 Bryobacterales bacterium | reverse complement strand
CGCGCAGGCGCGAGGCAAGGACGCCGAGGTAGTAGGTGCTGATGTCCGGCGCCAGGCGCTGCCAGCAGTCGCGCCAGCCTTCGATCGCGGGGGCGATCTCGCACCACTCGGCGCGGGTGGCGAACTGCTCGTCGATCTCGGGCATGCGCATCACGGCGCGGCCGTCGATCTCGTACACCTCGCCTTGCTTGAGCATGTCCATGAGGTTGCGCATGGGGCGGGCGATGACGTTGGCGCGGCGCTCGCGCTCGGCGCCACGCTGCTGGCCGCCGGCTGCGCCACGGCACCCACGGCACTGCTGCGCGCCGACAACGCCGCCGCCGGCTGCGCCGGCCTGGCCACGGCCATCGCCGCCAGCCAGATCGACCTGCCCAGTGGCGGCGCCACCATCGATGCCGCCACGCTGGTGGCTGCGTCGGACCTGAAGGTGGCCGAGCGCGGCCCCACGGCCGCGGCCACCATCACGCCGGCCATCAGCCGGTAGACCTCCGGCCAGGTCCAGCCGCCGCCCTGGGCGGTGTCGGTCCAGATCAGGGCGAGGCCGCCCGAGACGATCATCGCCACGCGGTAGCCGGCCACGTTGAGCGACGCGCCCAG
>JAEUQE010001008.1:262-597 GCA_016789785.1 Bryobacterales bacterium | reverse complement strand
GATCGAACTGATTCGCCGGCTCTACAAACGCCTTCGTCATAAACGCCTTCCATACGTAATTCACCGCCGCGCGCGAAAACTGGAAATCCCCCGTCACTTCCCGAGCCAGAGCGACACGGTAATTCTCCCCGCTGCGCGGCTTGTTCCCGTTGAACGGATACTCGGGAGCCACTACGCGCACCGTGCCCACCGCCGTCCGCGCCGGGCGGTTCCCCGTCGTCGTGTTCAGGTTGTAGTCGGTGCGGTAGCGCGTGTTGTCTTCCGCGGACCAGTAGTACGGAGTCGCCGCGTCGCCCACGCGCGTCCGACGTATGTCCGTGCGGGCAAAGAACGCC
>JAEUQE010001008.1:0-252 GCA_016789785.1 Bryobacterales bacterium | reverse complement strand
TCTGGTAGCCCTGATACCGGGTCGCGCTCTTGCCCCAGAGGGTCAGAGTATCCAGGTGCCGCCGCCCGTCGTGGCACATCACACAATTCAAATGGCCCACGCCTAGAAAAGTCTCCGCCGTATTCACCGCCATCTGGTCCCACAAGTCCTGCACCGGCCCGCCCGTAACAAATCCGCCCACAATCCAGTTCAGATTGCCTTGTTCGTAGCTGTTCGTCCCCTGCGCGGTCAGCAGTTCCGTGGCGATCTTGT
>JAEUQE010001007.1 GCA_016789785.1 Bryobacterales bacterium | reverse complement strand
AGCACCTGCCGCAGGTCCTGGCGGGCCCCCTCCAACCCGGGTGGGATCAGCCCGGCGGCGATCACCCCGGCCTTCAAGAGGCCCAGGTGGTCCCGGCCGAAGTCGAACACCTCGGCCAGGGAGGTCACGTCCGCGGCCGCGTCCAGGTCGACGCTGACCAGCCGGAGGACCGGCTGGTCGATCGCCCGCAGGTAGACCTCGACCGGCGGCCGCGGCCCGGCGTCCCGGCCGTGAACACCAAGGTCCACCGACACGTTCAGCACCCGGGCCCCTTCCGGGTAGTCCATGCCGAGGAAGAAGATGTCGCTCCAGCACGAGTGGCTCAGGTCCATCCGCACCGGGGTCCGCTCGCGGAGGACCGGGAACGGCTGGCCGGGGCCGGGCCGGGCGAGCAACTCCTGCCGCACCCGCAGCGGGTGGTCGGTCGGGGTGCCGCAGCGGAACATCCAGCGGTTCCCGGCCGCCCCGCGGACGCTGGCCCGGACCTGGTCCGCTAGTGTTTGGAAGGCGAGGGCGTGGTACGCGGCGGCCAGGCCGCTACAGAGCGGGTCGCTCGGGCCGGCCTCGGCCTCGGCCGCCCGGAACACCCGGACCGCCT
>JAEUQE010001006.1 GCA_016789785.1 Bryobacterales bacterium | reverse complement strand
GGGCGCCAGCCAGGCGGAAATCGAGGCGGCGGCCAGGGCCGCGAACATCCACGATTTCGTGCTGTCGCTGCCTCAGGGTTACGACACCCTGGCCGGCGAACGCGGCTGCAACCTCTCGGGCGGCCAGATGCAGCGCATCACCATCGCCCGGGCGATCCTGCGCGACCCGGCGCTGTTGTTCCTCGACGAGGCCACCTCGGCACTCGACAGTGAGAACGAAGGGCTGGTGCAGCAGGCGCTCGACAGTCTGCGCGCTGGGCGCACCACGTTCGTGATCGCGCATCGGCTGTCGACCATCGCCGAGGCCGACCTGATCGTGGTGATCGACCGCGGCGTCGTGGTCGAAGTCGGCAGCCACCGCGAGCTGTTGCTGCGCGGCGGTGCCTACAAACGCATGCGCGACCTCCAGCTCGCCTGAGTCGCCCGCGCCTCGGCCACGCTGGGCCGGTGCACCGCTGCGCCAGTGGGCTCAAAGCGGCAGCAACAGGGCGACCACCGTCGCCCGCAGCGCTTCGCCCCGGCCGATTGCGTCGAACTTCTCGCCGGTTTTGCCCTTCACGTTGACGCGCGTCACCGGCAGTTCGAACAGCTCGGCCAG
>JAEUQE010001005.1 GCA_016789785.1 Bryobacterales bacterium | reverse complement strand
CATCCCGGCCGTCCTCCTCAACCACGCCAACGTAAGATTCGTCCGTCAGCAATGACGGACGTGGATTGAAACATCTCGTGCGACGTGACATAAAACTCGCCGTATTCGATTCGTCCGTCAGCAATGACGGACGTGGATTGAAACGGACTGTCGCTAGAAGAGTTAGCAAACGCAGCAACGATTCGTCCGTCAGCAATGACGGACGTGGATTGAAACATTTTCATGAAGACGACTTACCCCTCTTCGCCCGGATTCGTCCGTCAGCAATGACGGACGTGGATTGAAACACTTGGACTCAGAACCATTCTCGATGCTTGATTCGATTCGTCCGTCAGCAATGACGGACGTGGATTGAAACCAGCGCACATCAAGACCGGCCGACAGCGTGATGTGATTCGTCCGTCAGCAATGACGGACGTGGATTGAAACCAACTTGTGCATGCCTCCGAATACGCCTTCTGGCGATTCGTCCGTCAGCAATGACGGACGTGGATTGAAACTTCGCGATTAGGAGCTTGGAAAACCGAAGCCGAAGGGATTCGTCCGTCAGCAATGACGGACGTGGATTGAAACCGCGGTTTCCGAGTCGGAGACGGTTG
>JAEUQE010001004.1 GCA_016789785.1 Bryobacterales bacterium | reverse complement strand
GACGGTTCTTGGGAAGCAGCAGCCGGCGTCGCAGCCCGCGAAATAAGTGATCGCGCGGGGCGTGCCCCGCGAAGCCGGTTGGCGCACGGAGGACGTTTCAAAAGTCAGCCGTGCCCATGCCGATTCGGCGCCGCATACGCCGCCGAATGAAGTATCTCGGTACCGATTCCTCATCGCGCGGGGCAAGCCCCGCGCCATCGTTCGGCGCGTGCGCCGACCCTACCGATCAAAATCAGTGCACATCAAAATTGACTCACGCCCCTTTCCACGCCATCCCGCATCTGTGCAGGCATAGGTTCTGCCGTAGGGCTCGGGCTTGCCCGAGACGATCTCGCGCGCGCATGCGCGCGCGGATGAAGAAAGGTCTGTAGGAGAACATGCTCAGAAGTGGAATCTTCATCGCCACCCAGAGCATCGGCACGGAATTGCCCAGGAGGGCCCGTACACAGTCCGGATGACTTTTGAAGTGTCCTCCGTGCGCCAACCGGTCTCAGCGAGGCGCGCGGTTCTTCATCCGGCGGCGCACGCGCCGCCGAATCGGAACGGGCACGCCCGCTCCCCACAAAAGAAATCAGATCCCCCACAGAAGGAATCAGACC
>JAEUQE010001003.1 GCA_016789785.1 Bryobacterales bacterium | reverse complement strand
GAGATTGGCCACACGCTGGGGCTGCAGCACGACCAGATCGGCTCGTCCACGTACCCGATCGACTCGCTGCGCAGCAAGACGTGGCTCGCCAAGATGGGCCACAGCCCGAGCATCATGGATTACTCGCGCTTCAACTACGTGGCGCAGCCCGAGGACAACATCCCGGTGCAGCACCTGCTGCCCACCGTTGGTCCATACGACAAGTATGCGATCATGTGGGGGTACAAGCCGATCCCCACTGCGCGCACCTCGGACCAGGAGCGCCCGGTGCTCGAACAATGGTCGCGCATGCAGGACACCATCCCCTGGTACCGCTTCTCGGCCAACAACGCCTATGGCGCGACCGGCACGCAGAACGAGGCCGTGGGTGATGCCGATCCCGTAAAGGCGACCGCACTTGGCTTCAAGAACATCGAGCGCGTCATGGGTTACCTGAAGGATGCGACCACCAGCCCGCTCGAGGACAACTCCGACCTGCTCGAGCTGTACAACCGTACCGTGGGCCAGTGGAGCAACGAGGCGAATCACGTCGCGACGCTCGTCTCCGGCGCCACCGTGCAGTACAAGTCCGGCGGCCAGGCGGGTTCGGTGTACACGCC
>JAEUQE010001002.1 GCA_016789785.1 Bryobacterales bacterium | reverse complement strand
ATCAGCGGGCCACCCATGCTGTTGTTCTCGGCTAGGATGGGGCAGCGGCCAAAGCGCTGCCACAGCGCCTTGAGGCGCCCGACCTGGAGCTCGTAGCCCACGCCGCTGAAGCGGTCCATGTGCACCAACGCACCATCGCGGCGCAGCACGGCGAAGACGGTGAAGTCGTTACTGCGCGCCCAGTCAACGCCGATGACGTAGGCCTCGCCCGGCTCTGCAGCGTCCTGCCACGCGCAGGCGGGCAACTGGTCGACACCCCGAAAGACGCCTGCGCCAGTGTCCAAGAACTGCGCCAGCACCTCCTGCCGGAACACGCGCTCGGACATCGTATGGCGCTTGCCCTCCATCCAGCCTGGCGTCAGGTGCGGGTTGTCGGTGCTCGGCGCTGTCAGGCTCACCCAGTCAGTGCTGGACCCGGCGCGGCGGAACAGCTCGGCGAAGTAGTTCATGCCGTAGGGCGTGGAAATGAACCACGCATCACCATCAAGGTCCGCGAGCGTGAACTCGATGGTCTCCTCCCAGGCGTCCTTCAGATGCCTGGCGTGCGCCGCCTCGTCGACGATGACGCGCGCGTAGTGGTTGCCGCGCCCGCACTTCAT
>JAEUQE010001001.1 GCA_016789785.1 Bryobacterales bacterium | reverse complement strand
CAGACTATAGGGCGACTTGCCCGCGCGGATGTCCTGCACCAGCGCGTTGAACGGATTGTCGACCCCGTTGTGCGTGCTGATCACATGGACCTGGCCGCCCCAGATCAGTAACGCCATCGCGGCCTTGACCAGTTCCGACTGCTGGCCGTGGAAGGCGAATTCGTCGAGGATAACCCGACCCTGCTTGCCGCGCAGGTTCGCCGGGCGCGACGACAGCGCGACGATGCGGTGGCCGGACTTCGGGAAATCGATCTTGTAAGTCTTGATTTCCTTGGTGTTGCCCTCGCCGTCGTCGTCGATGAAGATGCCTTCCTCGATTTCGGCCGAGGCCATGTCGAAGTGCCGCGCCCACATCGCGCAGGCCTCGATGTACTCGATGGCCATGTCCTGCGTCGCGCTGATGTAGAACACGTTGCTGCCATCCGCCGAGGCGGCGGTCAGTACGTTGTCGGAAGCCTCCGCCCAGGTCAGGCCGATCCGGCGCGACTTCTCGCCGATCTTGAGCGGCGAATCATCGGCCACCCATTCCTGCTGATACAGCAGCAGCGCGGCCGGCGGGTTGAACTTGCCGGCGCTCGCCAACGCTTCCGCCAGCGGATC
>JAEUQE010001000.1 GCA_016789785.1 Bryobacterales bacterium | reverse complement strand
GACCTGGTCATTAGCCACGGCCGCAGGCGGTTCAGGCTTGCGACCCGGTCGCAGTTCCCAGGCGAGGGGGAGCACAGACACCGCCACGATCGCCAGCACCATGATCTCGAAGTTCTCTTTGATGATCGGAATGTTGCCGAGCAAGTAGCCCGCGCCGGTGCAGATGACCACCCATGCGATACCACCGACGATGTTGTAGTACAGGAACTGGCCGTAGTTCATCGCCCCCACGCCGGCGACGAACGGAGCGAACGTGCGGATAATCGGCACGAACCGCGCGAGGATGATCGTCATGCCGCCATGCTTCTCGTAGAACCGCTGCGTTTTATCCAGATGTTCCTGCTTGAGAAAGCGGATCTTCCCGCTGAACGCCCGCGGACCCACCCACCGCCCCAGCCAGTAGTTGAGCGTGTCTCCCAGAATCGCAGCGACAGACAACAGGATCAATAATGCCCCGATTTGCAGCGTTTCCGGTGCCAGGGCCGCGAACGCCCCCGCCGCGAACAGCAATGAATCTCCCGGCAGAAATGGCGTCACCACGAGGCCGGTCTCGCAGAAAATAATCGCGAACAGCACGGCATACGTCCAGATGCCGCAGTAC